>NZ_NRGU01000029.1:0-151660 GCF_002332245.1 Glutamicibacter sp. BW78 | reverse complement strand
GCCGAACCGCTGGAACTCTTCTTCGAGGAGCTTGAACTCGAGGAGGAGGTGGAGGAACTGCCGGAAACCTTGATTTTCTGCCCCGGGTAGATCATGGAGCTAGACTTCAGGCCGCTGGATTTCAGCAATGCTGACAGAGACATTCCCTTGCCGTGGGCGATCCCCGAGAGGGTGTCGCCTGACTTGATCGTGTAGGTCGAGGCGGAGCCGCTGGAACTTTTCTTGGATGAGCTCGAGCTGGATTTGGAGGAGGTCGACCCGCCGGAGAGCTTGAGCTTCTTCCCCGGGTAGATGACGGTGGACATGCTCATGTCGTTCGCTGCCAGGAGCTTGGACAGGCCCATGCCTGCGTTCTGGGCGATCCCGGAAAGGGTGTCGCCTGACTTGACCGTGTAGGTCGAGGCCGAACCGCTGGAACTCTTCTTGGATGAGCTCGAGCTGGATTTGGAGGAGGTCGATCCGCCGGAGAGCTTGAGCTTCTGACCGGGGAAGATCAGATCGCTGGCCTTGAGCTTATTGGCCTTGAGGAGCTTCGACAGCGGAACGTGGTGGTGGTGGGCGATTCCCGAGAGCGTGTCTCCGGATTTCACGGTCACCTTCTTGGCGGGCGAAGCGGCCACGGTGAGGCGGGTGGGAACCTGCGAAGCCACCAGATGAGCGGCAATGCGCTGCTGTGCGGCGGCGATGTTCGCGGGTGTCGCGGCCTTCGGCGTGAGAAGGGCTGTGGAGGTGGGAGCCTCGACGGCGGCTGCTGGTGCGGCTGCTGCCATACCTGACAGAACGACGGCGGGAATCGCCGCGGCTGCGACGGCTCCGGAAATGGAACGGTTGCGGGATCCCTGAACGAAGACGTTCGAGGAACGCGCGCCGCTGGTGCGGTGCTCGGGCATGTAGACATCCTCTGATCGCGACGGCCTTGGCCGAAGAGGTCACCGTCGAGATGAAGCCAGGCAGGGCTTCGCGATACTCGTGTGACCTATGTTGCAAGTGTGACTCAAGTGAATTTACACCATGTGATGCGTTCCTAAAAGTCTTAAGTGGCTCGTCACGTACGTATTGGGACTCGAGGGCCCCGGATTGTGGCATTCTTATATGGTGAGCTCTCTTAATAAACTCGTGACCGAATGGTTGTCATTGCCTGACCTTGCGGAGGCACTGGGCGTCTCCATCAAGGACGTGCACCGCCTATTGGACGATCGCGCGATCGTCGAATTGCGGGTCGGCCAGCGTAAGGTTCGTTCCGTTCCGGCGGCCTTCGTCCTGGATGGACGGATCATCGATAGCCTCAAGGGCACCATCACAGTGCTCGGCGACTCCGGCTTCACCGACGAGGAGCTGATCACTTGGCTCTTCACTGCGGACGAATCGCTGCCAGGCACGCCGATCGAGGCCCTGCGCCAAGGGCGCAAGACGGAGATCCGCCGGCGGGCACAGGCCCTCGGCTGGTAGCAACGACGCCCGCTGTCGCCCGAAAAATAGGCAGCGGCCGGCCAATCATGACGGTCACCTGAGGTCCCCGTAGGGAAGCGCCCTTTAAAGGACTCGAGCAGATGTCCTCAGGCCGTGCGTTCGGTGACGGCTTTCCCCAGCGAACGCAGCTGTTCGCGGATCTCCTCGGTGACGTCGAGAACCTCGAGTGCGGAGAAGGCCCTCGAGGAGAGATCGGCAATGGTCCTCTCGGTAGCATCCAGTGCCCCGCAGTCGGTGAGCACCGCCATCATGCGATCAATCTCAGCCGTGGAGAGATCATCAACTCCCAGACGATTCTGGATGAAGCCTCGATCCGCCTCCGGCGCCAATAAGAGGGCATGGGCGATCATCTCGGTACGCTTTCCTTCGCGCAGATCATCACCTGCTGGCTTCCCGGTGATGTCGGGGTCCCCGAATACTCCGAGGACGTCATCACGAAGTTGGAAGGCTTCGCCGATCGGGAGAGCGAAGGCGGAGTAGCCCGCCAGTAGCGCGCTGTCCGCGCCGGCCAGGGCCCCACCCAGGAGGAGGGGATTCTCGGTCGAATACTTGGCCGATTTATATCGCAGAATCGTCCGAGCCCGTTCGAGCACGTCCGTATCGGATGAGGAAGGACCGGCCGACTCCTCCAGGACATCGAGATACTGTCCGGCCATGACCTGGGTGCGCATGTCATCAAAAATCTTCCGTGCCGGCGATCCTGCGGTCGCTGCCGTTGCGAAGAGCTGTTCGCTGAAGGACAGGCAGAGATCGCCGGCCAAGATGGCTGCCGCTTCGCCGAATCGTGCGCCGTCCCGAGCCCATCCGAGTCGTGAATGGGTGGCTTCGAAGGATTTGTGGACGCTGGGCCGTCCGCGTCGAGTCGCCGACCTATCGATCACATCGTCGTGGATCAAGGCGGCTGCCTGAAAGAGTTCCAGGGCGGCTGCCGCCCTGATAATTGCCTCGCTGGCGAGGTCGCCGCCGGCCCCGGCATAGCCCCACCAGGCGAAACGCGGGCGCAGTCGCTTACCGCCTTTGATGAGGGTCTCCACCGAATCGACAAGATCGACGGCCGCGGGGGAAATTTTGGCCACGATATCCCGCTGTTCCGCCAAGAACGTCGCCAAAGTCGAGTCGAGCCGTTTGATGAAGGAGGTGTCCTCGGCGCGATGAGGCAGGGAGAAGGGCCCGGTGGCTTCGTTGGGGTTCATGACATCCGTTGTGTGGGGTGATCTGGGAACTACCTCATTCTATCTGTCGGGGGAGTTCCGTAGAATTGGTGACATGGTCGAAGCCCCCACGCCGAGAACGGTCTTCCATGTCGACATGGATGCCTTCTATGTCTCCGTTGAGCTCCTGACCCGCCCGGAGCTGAAGGGGCATCAGGTCATTGTTGGAAACCCCGGTGGACGATCGGTGGTCCTGTCAGCCTCCTACGAATGTCGTCGTTTGGGTGTCCGGTCGGCCATGCCGATGAGCACTGCCATGCGGTTGGCCCCCAAGGCCACCATCATTGAGCCGAGCATGGCCTCCTATCGCCTCTTCTCCGAACGGATCATGTCTGTCTTTTCGGATATCACCCCGTTGGTCGAGCAGGTCAGTGTGGACGAGGCCTTCCTTGACGTCACGGGTAGCCTGCGCCGACTCGGTGAACCGCTGGAGATCGGTCGGATGATCCGGGCACGGTTTCGCGATGAACTGGGCCTTCCAGCGAGCGTGGGGATCGCCCGGAACAAATATGTGGCCAAGGTGGCGTCGACGCGTGCCAAACCCGACGGTCTACTGCGTATCGCCCCGGAGGACACGGTGGCCTACCTGCATACCCTTCCCGTCGAAGCCCTGTGGGGTGTCGGAGCGAAAACAGGTGAAGTGCTGGCCCGTGCCGGTATTTCCCTGGTGAGTGAATTGGCCCAGACCCCACTGGCCACGTTGGAACGCTTGCTCGGCTCCAATGGGCTTCACCTGCATGCGCTGGCCTGGGGCAGGGACGACCGGGCCGTGGAACCGGTCAGAGTGGAAAAAAGCATCGGGGCCGAGGAAACCTTCGCTGTGGACGTCCACGAGGATGCCCCGCTGAAACGCGAACTACTGCGACTGGCGTATCGTGTGGCCCAAAGGCTCCGCCACGCCTCGCGCCAAGGCCAGACGGTAGCCCTGAAGCTCAGATACTCAGATTTCACGACGATGACGCGCAGCCGCCGGTTGGCACAGCCAACAAATTCTGCCCAGGCGCTGCTCGCTGCCGCGGAAGGACTGCTGGCCGGGATCGGCCCACGAGCGCAAGCCGTTCGGCTCATCGGCATCCGTGTGGAACAACTCTCCGACGCCGACGGCGGCATCCAATTGAGCTTCGAACGCAGCGACGGAAATTGGCGGCAGGCAGAGGAAACCATGGACCGCATACGGCAGCGATTCCCCGCAGGATCACTGCAGCCAGCAACCTTGATGCCCCCACCGGAGAGCTCGGCCGAGGCTGAAACATAACTCGACTTCCCGGAGGTGGAAATGCAGACTATCCTTGAAGAAGCGCAGGTATTAACAAGCGCATCAGATGCACTTGCGACAGCGGGAACAATGCAGTTGTGAGAACCGTTGACATCTATATAGGGGTTCTCCGCAGGGAGACCGACGGACACGAGGGATTGGGGAAGGGATCATGCCACTTTCCGAACACGAGCAGCACTTGCTCGAGCAGCTGGAAAAGCAACTGCACGAGGATCACAAGTTTGCCTCCTCGATGAAGTCAAGCGCCTCACCCGGCGGGTATTCCACACGAAACATCGCCATCGGCGCCATTATCGGCATCATGGGTATCATCGCCCTGTTGCTGGGCGTCTCGAGCCAATGGATTCCAGTGGGCGTCTTGGGCTTCGCGTTGATGTGTGGTGGCGTCTATGTCGCCTTTTCCAAGAATGCTCTGGGCAAGGTTGGCAAGGGCAAAGCCAAGTCAGGGACGCAGAAGAGTTCCTTCATGGCTGACCTTGAATCCAAATGGGAAGCCCGCCATCGGGACGAACACTAAAGCTCACTAACTCGTCGTCGGGCCTGGCCACCAGGCCCGAAGAGGCAGCAACAGATACCGCAGAGCGCGGGCCATGATGGCCGGCGCTCTTTTTTGTGCCCGGTGAACGACGCCCCGGGCAACGTGGTGATCCCCACATGCCCGGGGTTCGATATTGCTCCAGGTGTCTCCCGAAGACCCTCCACTTCTCACCACCGGGTTCCTCCACTTTGCCCCACCACAGTTCCGGGGCGAGCAAAAAACGTATGATTCCGCAGATTTGCACCCGAATCGTCATCCAGCGCGCCGTTTTGCTCCAAAATCCCTCCACTCTTCCCCACACCCCTGCTTCCCAGTGATTGCAAGGAAAAGAATTTGCCCGATTGGTGGGAAAACTACCGTGTGTCGTTGACAGTGGGGCATTGTGGAGTAAAGTGGGGGACTGTAGAGGTGATTGGGGATGACGGGGTGGATGTAGCTCCTTGAAGACGGGAAGGCGGTGCGTATGTTCCTCGGGACGTACACGCCGCGTCTTGACGAAAAGGGGCGCATTATTCTTCCTGCCAAATACCGCGATGAACTGGCTAACGGGCTGGTTTTGACCCGGGGGCAGGAACGCTGCGTCTACGTCTTCAGCCAGCGGGAATTTGAGAACGTGCATGAGCAGATGCGTCAAGCACCGTTGTCCTCGCGGCAGGCACGGGATTACATCCGTGTTTTCCTCTCCGGCGCCTCTGATGAGATGCCGGATAAGCAGGGCAGGGTCACCATCCCGGGGGCACTGCGCAGCTACGCCGGACTGGACCGTGAGGTCACCGTCATCGGTGCGGGGTCTCGAGCCGAGATCTGGGATACCCAGGCTTGGAACGAATACCTCGAAGAACAGGAGAACACGTTCTCCGAAACAGATGAAGAAGTACTGCCGGGCATTTTCTAGAACCGACTAGAAGCGCTCGGTGGGGTTGGACCAGATCTCCAGCCGCCCGTCAGCATCGTCCTGGCTCCACTTCCCCGGAGCCAGGCGGATGAGGATCGGAGCGGAGGGGGATCTGGCCCAATCCCTACACCACGATTGCAAGCTGTGACACGCTGAAAGGGGACAGGGTATGACCGACGACATCACACCCCGTCCCACATCCGAGCGGCACGTACCAGTGCTGCTCGAACGTTGTGTAGGGCTGTTGGCGCCGTCGATCCAGGCAGGGATCGACCAGCGAGAACGGGCCGTCGTCGTTGATTGCACGCTCGGCATGGGCGGGCATTCGGAGGCGCTGTTGCGTCGTTTCGACCAGCTACACCTGATCGGGCTGGATCGCGACGAGCAGGCACTTGCTTTGGCGGGGGAGCGGCTGGCGCCGTTCTCCCACAGGACGGATCTGGTCCACGCCGTCTACGACGAAATCGATGACGTGGTCGAAGACCTCGGTTTCGACGGCGTGGATGGTGTGCTGTTCGACCTGGGTGTTTCTTCGCTTCAGCTCGATGAACGCGAACGCGGTTTCGCCTACTCCTTCGACGCTCCGCTGGATATGCGCATGGACACCTCAACCGGTCCGACAGCGGCGGATGTGGTCAACAGCTACTCCGAAACAGACCTGGTCCGGGTGATCCGCACCTGGGGCGAGGAGAAATTCGCGGGCAGGATCGCTTCGACCATCGTCCGTGACCGGGGGGAACGCCCTTTCGCCACCACCGGCCAGCTGGTGGAGAGCATCCGTAGTGTCGTGCCGGCGGCCGCCGCCCGGACCGGGGGCCATCCCGCCAAAAGGACCTTCCAAGCCCTGCGCATCGAAGTTAACGAAGAACTCGATGTGCTGGACCGGGCACTGCCCGCCTCCATGGATGTACTGAACATCGGTGGTCGTGTGGTCGTGATGAGTTACCACTCCCTGGAGGACAAGCTGGCGAAGAAGCATTTCGCGGCAGCCTCCAAATCCTCGGCACCTCTCGGGTTTCCGGTCGAGCTTGAGGAACATAAGGCCCGGTTCCGGAGCCTGACCAAGGGAACCGAGAAGCCGAATGACACTGAAATTGACGAGAATCCCCGCGCGGCATCAGCCAAGCTCCGTGCGGTGGAACGAATCCTGAAGAGGAGCTGAACATGAGCACCGCAACCCAGACGCGTGCAGTTCACGCAGGACAGAGCGCCGCAGGCAGCACCGTCGGTGCCAATGCCCGCGCACTGGCTCCAACGTCCCTCCCTCGTTCGGAACCCAAGCAGCGCACCCCGCTGTCCCTGGTTCCGGCCACGAAGCGCAACCGGCGCGCCGGATTCGCTGTTTTCTGCTTCGCCTTATTGCTGGCCGCACTGGTCGGTGTCCTGGTGATCAACGTCAATGTGGCCAACTCCCAGTACGACATTGTGAGCCTGCGTGGTCAGGAGCAGGCCTTGAGCCAGGAGAACGAAGCGCTGACACAGGAACTTCAAAACCTTCAGGCTCCCCAGAATGTGGCAGTCAAGGCGGCAGAATTGGGTATGGTCACCCCGGGAACGGTGGCTTCGATCAATCTGGACACCCAGAAGATCACCGGAAAGGCCACCGCAGCGCAAAAGGGAGAGCTTCCTTCCACGCATGTGCCGGCCCCGGCGGTCCCTGAAGACCAGGCTAAAAACCAGACGGTAGCGGACACCACGTCCGAAGCCGCGGAGCAGAAGAGCAATATCGCCCCCGAGGGCAAGGCTGTCACCGACGGCGCCTCGACGGACGAGAGCACGGCACAACAGAACACCGAGGAATCTTCGAGCACCGACCTGAACGGCGGAACCATCCCGGCTCCGGCGCAGCAGGGCTCCGGACAGTAGGGCAGCGAGTCCTGTTCGGTACCGATCTCGAGAAGAACCGATCAGCAACCCAAGGAATCAACTATGGCCAGGCCGCCCGCCAGGAAATCAAAGCCCACCGAGCCGCGCCGTCTGCGGATCGGTTTAGCGCTGGCCATGGTGATGCTGGTCCTGCTCGGTGGACGACTGTTCTTGGTGCAAGGATTGGACCCGACGGCGGCAGCCGAGGCGGCTACCGGCCAGCGGATCCGAGAAACTGCTCAGCAGCCTGTCCGAGGGAAAATCCTGGACTCCTCCGGGAAGATTCTGGCGGCCAGCTTCGAACGCTACGATTTGGTGGTCGATCAACGTCAGGTCAAGGAATCCTTTAAACGCAAGAACGATCAAGGCGGCCGTGACGTCGTACAGACCACTGACGCGGTCAAGGAACTCTCGGATACCCTCGACATCGATCAGGACACCCTGAAAACCTCGATTATCGGCGATGACGGGGCCAAGAAAAAGGGTTACTCTGTCGTGGCCAAGGGAGTCACCCCCGAAACGCGGAATAAGGTTCTGAAGATCGGGCTGCCATGGATCACCAGCCAGGAACGCTTCGAACGCGAATACCCCAACGGCACCGTCGCCGGCTCGGTGTTGGGTTTCCTGCGTTCGAGCGAAGACGGGACCTCCCAGACCGGAGCCGAAGGCCTTGAGCTGAGCCAAAACCGGGCGTTGGCCGGTGAAGCTGGAACCAAGACCTTCGAAATTGCCGCGGATGGCGTCAGAATTCCGATGGCCACGCTCAAGGAAAAGCCTGCGGTTGACGGCAAGGACGTCAAGCTCACCATCAACAGCGATATCCAATGGGCTGCCCAAGAGGCGGTCATGGCCAAGCAGAAGCAATTCAACGCCGAATGGGTCAACGCCGTGGTCGTCGAGGTCGGGACCGGCAAGATCAGGGCTCTGGCCGACTCGACGACCGTGGACCCGGCAGATCCCGGGGCAACGGATGCCGAATTCCGCCGTTCAACCACGGTGTCTCAGGCCTACGAACCCGGCTCGACCGGCAAGGCCGCGACCTTCGCCGCAGCCCTGGAAGAAGGGGTCGTCAAGCCCAAGGACCATTTCACGGTCGGGCACGAATACACGGTTGGCAAGGAGACCATCCACGACTCGCTGAAACACCAGACCTTCAACATGACCGCGGCAGGGATCTTCGCCCGCTCCTACAACACCGGCACCACGATGGTCGGCAATAAGCTCAGCAACCAACAGCGCTACGACTGGATGAAAAAATTCGGGATCGGGCAGGGCTTCGACATCGGCGTTCCGGTCAATAAGGGCATCTTCGCTCCGCCGGAGAGCTGGGATCGCCGCCAGCAGTACACGACGATGTTTGGCCAGGGCTACAGCCTGACCTCCTTGCACACGGCCCGGGTCTTCCAGGCCATCGCCAACCAGGGGGTGCAGGTCGAGCCATCGCTGATCGAGTCCTACACCGACCCCGACGGTACGGAGCATGAACGCAAGAAGGTCAAGAGTCAGCGGATCATCTCCAAGAAGACGTCTCAGGAAATGCGGCGGATGATGGAGACCGTGGTGACCGACGGAACCGGTTATGCGATGGACATCGACGGCTACCGTGTCGGAGGCAAAACGGGAACCGGGCAGGCGGCAGGCCCGACGGGTAAGCTCGACGGCTACACTAGCTCCTTCGCTGGAATGGCACCGATCGATGACCCGAAGTACCTGGTCGTGGTGACCATGCAGCGCCCCAAAGGCAACTGGGAGAGCTTCAGCGTGGCTGACACCTTCAAGTCGATCATGTCCCAGACCTTGAACAGCTACAACGTCCCGCCCAGCACCGATAAGCCCAATCCATATAAGGTCTTCGTCGGCAAGAAGCAGAAATACGGATGGTAAACACAGTGCCCCCCACGCCCCAGGATGCCGAACGGGCGTTCCGCCCCGAGCAGGCCCCTCGTCTGAGCTTGAACGAGCTCGTCGGCCGTCTGACCGAACGAGGCATGAGTGTCCGGCTCGAGGGTGATGGCGATACGGTCATCCATGGAGTGAGTCTGGACTCGCGAGCCGTGTTGGCCGGGGACCTCTATGCGGCGGTTCCCGGCGCGCATAGCCACGGTGCCGACTACTGCGTGGGAGCTTCCACCTCGGGCGCCAGCGCGATCCTCGCGGACGAAACCGGCGAAGGCCGTGCGGTGGCTGCCGGCCTACCGGTCGTGGTCGTGGAGTCAGTTCGGAGCGCCGTCGGCCCCGTGGCGGCCATCCTCTACGGCTCCGACGAGCCCGGCCTCGGGCTGCTCGGCGTGACCGGAACCAACGGCAAGACCACGACCACCTACTTCATCACCTCGCTGCTGCGTGCCCTGGGCCAGCGGACGGGCCTCATCGGAACCATCGAGATCCTGGCTGACGGGACACAGATCCCCAGCGTCCTGACCACGCCCGAGGCCCCACAGTTGCACGCGCTCCTCGCCCGGATGCGAGGGGCAGGGGTCGACACGGTAGCGATGGAGGTCTCCTCGCACTCCATTGACTACGAACGTGTCGGGGGCATGGCCTTCGGCGTCGCAGGATTCACCAATCTGACCCAGGACCATCTGGACCTGCACGGCAGCATGGAAGCCTATTTCGAAGCCAAGGTCCGCCTCTTTACCGCCGAACGCAGTGCTCACGCGGTCATCACCGTCGACGATGAATGGGGCCGCCGCATGGCGCGCTCCACCTCTGCCGACCTGTTCACCCTCCGGACCATTCCCCGTGACGAGGTCGGTTCCGAGGAAGAGCTCCCCGGCAGTTCCTGGAGCGTTCAGGGCATCGCTCAGCAGGGGCTCGGCCACGAATTCGAACTGCACGGTCCGCAGGGGGAGCGGCTGCGTGCCCACACGGGTCTTCCGGGGCTCTTCAACGTCTCCAATGCCGCGCTGGCCCTGCTGATGGTCCACGTCTCCGGCACCCCGCTGAAAGATCTCCAACGTGTTCTTGACGCTTCCGACCCACTGACCATCGCGGTTCCGGGGCGGATGCAGGTCGTCTGCGATTCCCCGGCCGCCGTCGTGGACTTCGCCCACAACTCCGATGCCCTCGAACGGGCCATCGAGGGGGTCCGAGGACAACATCCGGACTCACGGGTCATCGTTGTCTTTGGTGCCACAGGGGACCGCGACTCCACCAAACGCCCCACGATGGGTGCCGTGGCAGCCCGACACGCCGATGTAGTGATCATCACGGATGACGATCCTCATAACGAGGAGGCCGGTGGAATCCGCCGCGATGTCCTGAACGGGGCACTGGAAGCGATCGAGGCCGAAGGCTTGGGCAGTCAGGCCGCCGAGATCTTCCCACGGGCCGACGCGATCGTGGCAGCAGTAGCGATGGCCCGGGCAGGCGACACCATTCTCGTGGCCGGCCGCGGGCACGAAGTCTGGCAGGAAGTCAACGGCGTCAACGTGGCCTTGGACGACCGTGTGGAACTGCGTCAGGCGCTGGAGGCCGCGGGGTACAGCCCGCGCCCCGCCGAGCCCGGTGCCACCGAGTCGGCGGCCAACGGGTAAAGTCAAAGAGCCATGATTGAACTGAACACAGCCGACATTGCGTCCATAACCGGTGGGCGCATCACGGCCACCACAGATCCCGGGAGCACCGTCAGCGGTGTGGCCACCGACTCACGCGAATGTGCCTCGGGGTTCCTTTTCGTCGCCAAACCCGGCGAGGTCTCTGACGGGCACCACTTCATCGACCGTGCCTTCGCCGCCGGCGCCATCCTGGCCTTGTCCGAACACGAAACGCTGGATTCCGGCGGCACCGTGCACCCGGCGGTCATCGTCGACGACGCCGTGGTCGCGATGGGCGCCCTGGCGGCCCATATGGTGGAGCTGCTGCGCTCCGGAGGTACCCGGGTCATCGGCATCACCGGTTCCGCAGGCAAGACGACGACCAAGGACCTGCTGGCAGCGATTCTGGAGACCTCGGGTCCCACGGTCGCGCCCATCGGCTCCTATAACGGCGAAGTCGGCGTTCCGCTGACCGTCTTCAACGCCACCGCTGAAACCCGGTATCTGGTGATTGAAATGGGTGCCACGGGTATCGGGCACATCACCTACTTGACGGATATGGTCCACCCGGACACCGGGGTCGTACTCTGTGTGGGCACCGCCCACGCCGGGGAATTCGGTGGGGTAGAGAACATCGCCCGGGCCAAGGGCGAACTGGTCGAGGCGCTACCCGGCGACGGGACGGCCATCCTGAACCTCGACGACCCGCGGGTCGCCGCCATGGCTGCCCGCACCGAAGCCAATATCCTCGGTTTCGCGATGGACGACGGCGGAAGCCGGGCGCCGGTGATGGCCTCGGACATCGTCATCGCCGAGGGCGGATACCCCGAATTCACGCTTAATCTCCCCGACGGTGGAAGCCATCGGGTGCGCAGCGGGCTCATCGGCCGGCACCACGTTAGCAACCTTCTGGCTGCCGCAGCCGCTGCTTACAGCGTGGGCATCGATGGTTCAACCATCGCCGCGACCCTGCAAGATCGCGGGCCGGCGAGCCGGTGGCGTATGGAGCGCACCGAACGCCCGGATGGCGTGAGCATCGTCAACGACGCCTATAACGCGAACCCCGAATCCATGCGTGCCGCACTCCGTACCCTGGCCGAGCTCGGCCTGCCCACGGAAGCTGGTGTGGCCCGCCGTACCTGGGCTGTCCTGGGCGAGATGCTCGAGCTCGGTAGCGAATCAATCCACGAACACGACCTCGTCGGCCGCCTCGCGGTTCGGCTCAACATCAAGAAGCTGGTGGTGGTTGGCCCAGGAGCCAAGGCCGCCTACAACTCGGCAGTACTCGAAGGCAGTTGGGGGGACGAGGCGTACTACGTCGAGACCCCGGAAGACGCCGAGGCATTGCTCGCTGACCAGCTGGAACCCGGAGACATCGTCTTGTTCAAGTCCTCCAACTCTGCAGGTCTGCGCCACCTGGGTGACCGGGTGGCCTCCAGTCCCTGCTCGAACGGTGCCTCCAGCGTGTCCGAAACGGAGGATCCCCAGTGATCTCACTCATCATGGGCGCAGCGATCGCCCTGGTCCTTTCCTTTGCGGGCACCCCGGTCTTCATCAAGGTCCTGACCAAACGCAGCTACGGCCAGTTCGTCCGCGACGACGGCCCGACCTCGCATCACACCAAACGTGGCACACCGACCATGGGCGGTGCCGTCATCGTCGGGGCCGTCTTCGTGGCTTATTTCGGGACACACGGAATTCTGAGCCTGGTCGCCGATCATGCCCCCGGCCCGTCGGCCAGTGGCCTGGTGCTGCTGTTCCTGATGGCGGGGATGGGCTTCGTCGGGTTCCTTGACGACTACATCAAGATTTCCAAACAACGCAGTCTGGGGCTCAGGGCCTGGCAGAAACTCGTCCTGCAGGCGATCGTCGGGATTGCCTTCGCCGTCCTGGCGCTGCAGTTCCCCAATAACAAGGACCTGACTCCGGCCTCAACACATATTTCGTTCACCCGGGACACCGCACTGGATCTGGCGTTCTTCGGTCCGCTCATCGGGGCCATCCTGTTCATCATCTGGGCGAATGTGATCGTCACCGCGGCCACGAACGGGGTGAACCTCACCGACGGCCTGGACGGGCTGGCGACGGGTGCTTCGATCATGGTCTTCAGCGCGTATACGCTGATCGGCATCTGGCAGTTCAACCAGGCCTGCGGTTCCTCACGGTCGATCGGTTCGGTCTGTTATGAAGTGCGCGACCCGATGGATCTTGCCCTGCTCGCGGCGATCCTTTCCGGGGCGTTGATCGGCTTCCTGTGGTGGAACACCTCCCCGGCCCAGATCTTCATGGGCGATACCGGCTCCTTGGCCATCGGTGGTGCCGTGGCGGCCTTCGCACTGCTCTCGCGGACCGAGGTCCTGCTGATCATCCTGGCCGGGCTGTTCGTGATCATCTCGTTGTCGGTGATCATCCAAGTGGGGTTCTTCAAACTCTCCGGCGGCAAGCGTGTCTTCCTGATGGCGCCGCTGCAACATCACTTCGAACTCAAGGGCTGGGCCGAAGTCACCGTCGTGGTGCGCTTCTGGATCATTTGCGGACTCTGCGTCGCCGTCGCCCTGGGTCTCTTCTACGGCGAATGGGTATTGGGACTGTGAACGCGCGTTTGGACGAACTGACCAGCTGGGACGCCGACTGGGCAGGTCTTCGGGTCGTGGTGGCCGGGCTGGGGCTGACGGGTTTCTCCGCCGCGGACACCCTCATCGAACTCGGGGCCACCGTTGTTGTCGTTGATACCGGTTCCGGAGCGGAAAGCGCCCAACGGGCCGACACGTTGAAGATCGTCGGTGCCCATGATGTGCTGCTCGGCCCCGAACATACCCAGGGCCTGCCCACGATCGAGGGGCGGGTCGCCGACCTGGTCATCGCCTCACCGGGGTGGCCACCGCACCATCCGTTGCTGCGGGCGGCAGCCGACGCATCGGTCCCGGTGTGGGGCGACGTGGAACTCGCCTGGCGGCTGAACCGGCGCGAGGGCCGCAAGACGGCCGAATGGCTGGTCATCACCGGCACGAACGGTAAGACCACCACCGTGGGGATGACCGAGGCCATGCTGCAGGCCGGCGGGTTGCGGGCCATCGCCGCAGGAAATGTCGGCACCCCCATCCTCGACGCGATCCGCGACCCCGAAGGCTACGACGTGATCGCCGTCGAACTTTCCAGCTTTCAGCTGCACTACACCCATACGTTGTCCCCCTGGGCCTCGGTGGTCCTGAACATCGCCCAGGACCATGTGGACTGGCATGGGTCCTTCGAGCAATACCAGGCCGATAAAGCGAAGATCTACGAACGCACCCAGGTCGCAGCCGTGTACAACGTCGAGGCACCGATCACCGAAAAAATGGTGGAGAATGCCGATGTCGTCGAGGGCTGCCGCGCGATCGGCTTCACCACTGGGGTGCCCTCGCGCAGCATGCTCGGGGTCGTCGATGACCTCCTGGTGGACCGCGCCTATATCGAAGAACGCCGGGATTCTGCAGCCGAATTGGCATCGCTGGAGGACTTCGGGGGAGTGGCGCCTCGGCATATGGTGGCCAACGCGTTGGCCGCCGCCGCCCTGGTTCGTGCCTACGGCGTCGCACCGGAAGCCGTGCGCAAGGGTCTGAACGCCTACGAAGGCGGCGACCACCGCATCCAGGCCGTCGCCCGGCGTGACGACATCTTGTGGATCAACGATTCCAAGGCCACCAACCCGCACGCCGCCGCAGCATCGCTGGGCTCCTTCGGCTCGGTCGTCTGGATTGCCGGTGGACTGTCCAAGGGCGTGGACTACTCGGATCTCGTGACACGATTTGCCGATAAACTGCGCGCCGTGGTGCTCATCGGAATCGACACCACAACGCTCCAGGAGGCATTGCGGCGACACGCGCCCACGGTGCAGGTGATCAAGGCGCCGGTAAGCGAAACTGGTACACAGACAGCAGGCGGTTCGGGCCAGCAGGAACGCGAAACGGCAGTCATGGAAGCGGCCGTCCAGGCAGCCGCGGCGATCGCCGAGGCGGGGGACACGGTGCTCATGGCACCGGCGGCGGCGTCCATGGACCAATTCACGTCCTACGCCCACCGCGGTAACGCCTTCATCGAAGCGGTCGGCCGATTCATGGAGGACAAAGAAAACTAAGGAGTATGCGTGGAACCCCCCACAACACGCCCACCCGGTGGATCGGGCCGCAAGCCCCGGATCCGCAGGGCGGGCCACAACGGGGGGACCGCAGGCTCTGCAGAACAGGGGCCGGGCAACCGGTCTTCCAACGATGCCGGCACCGGCGCGAGGAAGTCCACGTCAAGCGGTAGTGGGCAAGGCAACGGCCAGAAATCGTCGTCCACGCGGAAGAAGGGCCCCCAGGCTCCCGACAGGTCGCGGGGCATCATTACCCGTACCCCGGCCAACGAGAACTCTGCGGCGGCGCGGGGCAAGGCCCGGGAGAAATCCACCACCTCACCGGTGTCACGTTTTTGGAGCTGGGTTGAAGGGGACCCGCGCAAGGACGGACGCACCGGCTACTACCTGATCCTCGGCAGCACCCTGGCCCTGACCGTGATCGGCCTGATGATGGTCCTCTCCTCCTCTTCCGTCGAGGCGATCAGCAAGAACCCCGACGCTTCCTCCTACGATCAGGTCATCAAACAGGGGATCTGGGCCGTTCTGGGGATCGTGATGATGTTGGTCATCTCCCGGTTCTCACTGCCGACGTTCAAGAAGCTGGCCTGGCCTGCGCTGCTGATCAGCGGCATCCTCCTCCTGCTGGTCCTGACACCACTGGGCCTTGAGATCTACGGCAATAAGAACTGGATCAAGATCGGTTCGCTCACCTTCCAACCCTCAGAAGCCGCGAAACTGGCCCTGGCGGTCTGGGCGGCCTCCGTACTGAGCAAGAAATCCAAGCTCGTCGACCAGACCTCTCACGCCTTGATTCCCGTGCTCTTTCCCGGCGGCGCCGTGCTCCTGGGCCTGGTGTTGGTCGGACGGGATCTGGGGACCGCGCTGGTCATCGGGCTGGTCCTGGTGGCCGCCTTGTTCCTGGGGGGCGTCCGACTGAAGCTCTTCGCCATGGCCGGGGTGGTTGGTGCCGCCGCAGCCGTGGTCATGGTCCTGGTCTCCGGCAACCGCATGACCCGCATCTACGCCTGGCTTGGACTGAACTGCGATACCCAGCCCGGCGCCTGCTACCAGTCCACCCAGGGGATCTACGCCCTGGCATCGGGCGGTTGGTGGGGTGTGGGCCTGGGCCAGTCGCGGCAAAAATGGAACTATATTCCCGAAGCCTCCAACGACTTCATCTTCACCATCCTCGGTGAGGAACTCGGCCTCTTGGGCACGCTCGTCGTCGTCGTCCTCTTCGCGATCCTCGCCGTCGCGATGTACCGGGTAGCGGCCAGGCACCAGGACTCCTTCGTCAGGATCGCCACCGGCGGCATCATGGCTTGGCTCATCGGACAGGCATTCCTGAACATCGGTATGGTGACCGGACTCCTACCGGTGATCGGTGTTCCCCTGCCCTTCATCTCCTCGGGCGGTTCGGCGCTGCTGCTCTCGCTGATGGCGGTCGGCGTCGTTTTGTGCTTTGCCCGTTCCCGACCCGACGCCAGCTCCGAACTACCCTCTGAGACCACCTCCTCGGTCGGCACCGCACGCAACGCCAGGAAGGCCAAACCATGAACCATGTCCCCTCGGTGGTGATGGCCGGCGGAGGAACCGCCGGTCACATCTCACCCCTGCTCGCCATCGCCGACGCCCTGCGGGAGACCGACCCCCAGCCCAGCATCCGGCTGGTGGGGACCCCCTCCGGTATGGAGACCCGACTGGTGCCGGCTGCCGGCTATGAGTTGGAGACCATCGCCCGGGTACCGATGCCGCGCCGTCCCTCGCTAGACCTGTTGAAGCTGCCCTTCCGTTTCGTCGCGGCAGTGCGCGGAGCCAAGGACATCCTGCGTCGCGCAGAGGCCGACGTGGTTGTCGGGGTCGGCGGTTACGTCTGCACCCCGGTCTACCTGGCGGCCCGCAGTCTACGGATCCCGGTGGTCGTTCATGAGGCCAACGCCAAGGCTGGTCTGGCCAACCGGGTGGGGGCCCGCTTCGCCGCCGCCGTGGGAACCGTGTTCGAGGGGACCGGCCTACCCGGTGCCGAGTTGGTCGGCATGCCGATGCGCCGGCAGATCGCCGAGCTGGACCGGGTTGCGGCCCGGGCCGAGGCCCGCAGCGCACTGGGTCTGGAGGCGCAGCTGCCCACCCTGGTGGTGACCGGTGGCTCCTCCGGTGCCCTCTCGGTGAATACCGCTCTCATCGGTGGCCTCCGTCGCCTCGCCGAGATTTCCGGCCCCGGACACCCCGGATTCCAGGTCTTGCACGTCACGGGTAGTGGAAAAGCCATGGTGGACGACGCCGGTGTGCCACTTTCGCTGCCGGGCTACCATCAGGTCGAATACGTGGACGGGATGGAACAGGCGTACGCAGCAGCAGATCTGATCATTGCCCGGGCAGGTGCCGGCACGGTCTGCGAGCTGGCTGCCGTCGGGCTGCCCTCGATTCTGGTCCCGCTGCCGATCGGCAATGGCGAGCAGGCACAAAATGCGAACGACCTGAAGGCCACAGGAGGCGCCATCGTGGTGCCCAATGACGAGTTCACGGCCGACTACGTGACGCGGATCGTCCCGCAGCTGCTGGGCGATTCCGCACGTCTGGCCACGATGTCCGCAGCGGCCCGGGCGCTGGGGCGTCGCGATGCCGCCGAGCAGATGGCCCGCCGGGTGCTCAACGCGGCCGCCGGGCAGCAGGGCGCCCGGGAGCAGAAGAGGGGACACTAGGGGAATGCAACAACGTCATACGCTGGCCGAGCTCGGCCGAGTCCATCTGATGGGAATCGGCGGGGTCGGTGTATCGGCCGTCGCCCGACTGATGCTGGCCCAGGGCGTCGCCGTCACCGGGAGCGACGCCAAGGACCTGCCGGTCCTGGATGAGTTACGCGCTTTGGGGGCCCGGATCCACGTCGGCTACTGCGCCGAGGAGCTACCGGAGGCCGATACCGTCGTCGTGTCCTCGGTGATTAAAGCGGGCAACCCCGAATACGATGCAGCCCGTGACCGCGGAATGCGGATCCTCCACCGCTCCGAGGGCCTCGCGGCCACGATGGATGGGCATCATGTCGTCGCCGTCTGCGGCACCCATGGCAAGACGACGACCACCTCGCTGATCGCCGTGATGCTGCGCGAGGCAGGAGTTTCGCCGTCCTTCGCGATCGGTGCGAACGTGGCGGGGCTCGGGGTCAACGCAGAACATGGTTCGGGTCGGATCTTCGTGGCCGAAGCGGACGAATCGGATGCCTCGTTCCTGAACTACCGTCCCGATACGATCGTGGTGACGAATATCGAGGCCGACCACCTGGACCATTACGGCACCGAGGCCGCAGTCCACGAGAGCTTCCACCAGTTCGCCTCATTGCTGCCCGACGGCGGGTTGCTGATCGCCTGCGCCGACGACCCCGGGGCCCTGGCCCTGGCCCGGCGGCTGCGGGCGGAACGGCCCCTGGTGCGGGTGCAGACCTATGGTTTCTCCGACGCAGCTGACCGCCGCCTGAGCAACTCCGCGCCCGAAGCCGGACGGTTCGCCTGCGACCTCGACTGGGGCAGCGGCGAGTCCAGAAGGCTCTCGCTCGCCGCCCCCGGGGACCACAACCTTCTGAATGCGGCGGCCGCCTTCGCCGTCGGTCTGGACTGCGGGCTCGATCCTGATCTGGCTATTGACGGGCTGGCGGCCTTCACCGGTGCCGCCCGGCGTTTCGAATTCCGGGGCCAGGCCCACGGCGTCACGGTGTATGACGATTACGCCCACCACCCGACGGAGGTCCTGGCGGCACTGCGTGCTGGTCGGGCCGTCGCCGGGGAGCACGGCAAGGTCCATGTGGTCTTCCAACCGCATCTGTACAGCCGGACCCGCGAATTCTGGGCCGAGTTCGCTGATGCCCTGTCGCTGGCCGACACGGCCCTGGTGTTGGCGATCTACGCTGCCCGTGAGCAACCCCTGCCGGGGATCCAGGCCAGCCTCATTGCCGAGGCGCTGAACACCGCGGGTGGGCTGGCTGCCCGCGATGACGTGGCAGCCCGGATTGCGGAGGTGGCCCGTAGCGGGGACGTGGTGATGACTATTGGCGCAGGAGATGTCACCGAACTCGGGTCGGTCATCGTTTCGATGTTGGAATCGGGCGCATGAAGGACAGCGCGTCCGGAGGTCCCAATGTCTTCACGCTGCCCGAATCCCCCTCCCGACGCCTGCGTCGGCGGATCCTGTGGATCGGCGGTTCGGTCCTGGCCGTGATCGTGGTCCTGATGCTGGTTCTGCTGTATTCGCCGTTGTTGGCCGTGAAGACCATTACCGTCGAGGGTAATAAACTGGTCCCCACCGCACAGATCGCCACCGCCCTGGAACCCTTGGAAGGGACCCCGTTGCCGCGAATCGGCCCGGGACGGGTCAAGGATCTGTTGGAGGATCAGGTGGCCATTGATGACGTCGTCGTCCAGGCCCATGCCCCCGGGACCCTCGAAGTGCGGATCGTCGAATACGTTCCGGTGGCGATCGTGAAGAACGACTCGAAATCCTACGACCTCGTCGGAAAGGATGGCAGGAAGCTGTCCAGCGTCAAAAAACGGGACGGTGTCAAGCTTCCGGTCATTGATGGGAAGGCCTCCGAACAGGATCCGAAGGTTTTTTCCGCATTGACCAGTGTTTTGGCTGCCTTGCCCTCTTCGACACTGAAAAAGCTTGATCACGCCAGCGCGCAGACCGTCGACTCGGTCGAACTCTCCCTCACCAACGGCCAGACGGTCCTTTGGGGGAGCGACGAACGCAGCGGTGACAAGGCACGGGTGCTCACGGCCTTCCTCAAGGACAAGAAGCAGACGGGCGTTAAGATCTTCGACGTCAGCACCCCTGACCACCCGGTCACCCGGTAGGAACAGGGGCATGACGAAAGAACCACCTCACGGTAATGGTGCGACACGCCTAGGCGGTCGTTGCATGCCGGGGATGCAAAACATAGCGTCTTAGTAGCAGGTACTTGACATAACTATAACCCTCAACCTGAGGGTTAACGTTAGTCCGGTTGAAGCTTCCTAAGACTCAGCAGCACATCGAACAAGGGAAACAGGACGTGGCAGCTCCACAGAACTACCTCGCCGTCATCAAGGTCGTCGGAATCGGCGGTGGCGGCGTCAACGCCGTGAACCGCATGATTGAGGTCGGCCTTCGCGGCGTCGAATTCATTGCGATCAACACCGACGCGCAGGCGCTCCTCATGAGTGACGCCGACGTGAAGCTCGACGTGGGGCGCGAACTGACCCGTGGCCTCGGCGCGGGCGCCAACCCGGAGGTCGGCCGCCAGGCGGCGGAAGACCATGCCGAAGAAATCGAAGAGGTCATGCGCGGCGCCGATATGGTCTTCGTGACCGCCGGCGAAGGCGGCGGAACCGGCACCGGCGGTGCGCCCGTTGTGGCCCGCATCGCCCGTTCGCTCGGGGCTCTGACGATTGGCGTGGTCACCCGTCCGTTCACCTTCGAGGGCCGCCGTCGGGCAACCTCGGCAGAGTCTGGCATCGACGCCCTGCGCGACGAGGTCGACACCCTGATCGTGATTCCGAACGACCGACTGCTCTCCATCAGCGATCGGAACGTCTCGGTTCTCGATGCCTTCCGGTCCGCCGACCAGGTGCTGCTGTCCGGCGTCCAAGGCATCACCGACCTGATCACTACCCCCGGGTTGATCAACCTTGACTTCGCCGACGTGAAGTCGGTGATGCAGGGAGCCGGTTCAGCCCTGATGGGCATCGGCTCGGCCCGTGGTGAGGACCGTGCGGTCCAGGCCGCGGAACTGGCCATCGCCTCGCCGCTGCTCGAGGCATCCATTGACGGCGCCCACGGCGTGCTGCTCTCCATCCAAGGCGGTTCGGATCTCGGACTGTTCGAGATCAATGAGGCGGCACGACTGGTCCAGGAGGTCGCCCACCCGGAGGCCAACATCATCTTCGGCGCCGTCATCGACGACGCCCTGGGTGACGAGGCACGCGTGACGGTCATTGCCGCAGGCTTCGACCAGGTCGACGTCACCAGCGCCCCGGCCCAGCCGCGCCAGCAGCAGGGAGGACCGGCACTGCCGCAGCAGGCTCCTGCCACGACGGTTCCCGGAACCATCCCACTGGCACCTTCCGAAGGCGCCGCCTCGGCACAGTCGATGCCGGGCACTTCGGGGCAGTCGGCAGCTTCGGCTCCCGAGGCCGCCCCGGCCGCGTCCCAGGGCTACGACGAATTGCCCCACGTGGTCGAGCAGGACCTTTCGTCCTCCTCGCACGACGAACTGGATGTCCCCGACTTCCTGAAGTAATTCTCGACAAGGGCCCCTCAGGGCCCGACGGCGCGTGGCCCGGTATCCTTCCGGGCGGCGCGCCGTTGTCTGATTTTAAGGTGGTTGTCTTGCTTCGCTTTGAATTCCCCGGTGCGACGCCGGCGCATGTGGCCTTTACCTCCACCGCCGACGGCAATCTGGCATTGCATGTGGGCGACCGGCAGCAGGAGGTCCTGCAGCGCCGTCGGAGCCTGGAAAACCGTCTCGGACTGGCCGCAGGAGCCCTGCGCTTCATGAACCAGACGCATTCGGTGACGGTCCACTCGGTCGACTCCTCGGAACAAGAAACCAGTGACGGTCCAACCTGGGGCCCAGACGCCGACGCCCTGCTGTCCCCGGACGGCTCGACCCCCCTGGCGGTGATGGTCGCCGACTGCTTGCCGGTCGTGTTCATTGCCTCAGGGGGCGATGGCGGGCTGGTTACGGCAGTAGCCCACGCCGGCCGTCACGGATTGCTCGGCGGCATCCTGCAGAACACCGTGACGGCCATCCGGGAAGCGGCGGGTGAGTCGATCCATGCATGGATCGGTCCTTCCGTATGCGGTTCCTGCTATGAGGTCCCCGCAGAGATGGCTGCAGCTGCCGCTGAGGTGATGCCGGGAATCGAGTCCCACACGTCCTGGGGAACTCCCTCACTGGACTTGCCCGGGGCTGCCGCCATGCTTCTGGAGGGCCTTGGCGTGGACGTCACGGCCACCGGTGTGTGTACGGTCGAAGATCGGAACTACTACTCCTACCGGCGTGATGCACGAACCGGCCGTCTGGCCGGAGTCGTCTGGCCGGCCCCGCTGTTGGAGAGGAACAGATGACCAGCACCCCAGTCCCGGCCCCGAACGAGGCCCCACGCCGCGCTGACCTTGAGCAACGCCTCGAGGCGGTCCGTGAGCGCATTGCCGTCGCCACGCGTGCCGCCGGCCGTGAGCGGGCCCCCGAACTCGTTGTCGTGACCAAGTTCTTTCCCGCCTCGGACGTCCGGCTGTTGCATGAGCTCGGGGTGCGCGAGGTCGGGGAGAACCGTGACCAAGAAGCCTCGGTCAAGGCCATGGAGGTGCAGGATTTGGACCTGAACTGGCATTTCATCGGCCAGCTCCAAAGCAATAAAGCCAAGTCGATCGTCAGATATGCCGCGGCCTTGCATTCACTGGACCGGGCCTCCCTGGCCAAGGCGCTGGGCAAGGCCATGGGCCGTGAGGCGGAACGTCGGGCCGATGAGGGGGTGGCAGCCCGGGAGGATCTCTCCACGCTGATCCAGATCGACCTCCGTTCCGCAGAACAGCGATCCGGGGGCCAGGGGGGTATCGGACGCGGTGGGGCCGAACCCGAAGACGTCCAGCAGCTCGCCGACCTCGTGGCACAGACCGAGGGCCTGTCCCTCGCCGGAGTGATGGCCGTGGCGCCGCTCGGGGACGATCCGTCACCGGCCTTCGAACGACTGGCTGGAATCTCGGCCGCGTTACGCGGGAACCATCCCACGGCGGACTGGATATCGGCGGGCATGAGCCACGATCTGGAACAGGCGGTGGCCGCCGGAGCGACACACCTCCGTGTCGGCTCCGATGTGCTCGGTCCGCGTCCACCGGTGCTGTAGCGTCGTTTGCAGCGGAGACTCAAGCGGGAGAAGACCCCTCGCCGCGTACGATCATAAGGAGAAGACCATGGCTGGCGCCCTGCGCAAGACGATGATCTACCTGGGACTCGCCGACGGTGACGAGCACTACGAGGACGAACAGTCCGAGATGCCCGAGCAGCAGCAGTTGCAGCAGCGTCCGGAGCCCTCCCGTGTCGAGCACGAACGGGCTCCCATGGCCGTCGCCGCTGAACCGGAGACGGAATACCGGGCACCGGTCACCCCCATTAAGCGCGCGCCTTCATCCAGGGACGAGGATTCTTCATTGCGGCAAATCACGACGGTTCACCCCCGTTCATATAACGACGCCAAAATCATCGGAGAAAGCTTCCGAGACGGCATCCCGGTCATCATGAATGTCACCGATATGGGTGAAGGTGACGCCAAACGCCTGGTGGACTTCTCCGCGGGACTCGTTTTCGGCTTGCACGGCAGCATCGAACGCGTCACCAATAAGGTGTTCTTGCTCTCACCGGCGAGCGTTGAAATCCTGGGCGAGGACAAAAAGTCCTCCGAGGACACCGCAACGTTCTTCAACCAGAGCTAGCGGCCGCTTCATACCGTGGGAATTCTCTTCGGACTGATCTATGCGGCCCTGACGGTCGTTCAGGTCATGCTCATGCTCAGGATTGTGTATGACATCGTGCAGATGTTTGCCCGTGGCTGGCGGCCACGCGGTGCGGCGCTGATCCTGGCCAGTTTCGTCTACCGCATCACCGATCCGCCCATGCGCTGGCTTCGTTCCAAAATCAAGCCATTGGACCTGGGCGGGATGCGTTTGGACTTGGCATTCCTGATCCTTTATTTCGCCATCATCATCGCCAAGGTCGTCGTTCTACAGATCGGGCGATAGGCTCTTGGCTCCCGACCGACGGCGAAGGTTCGTCTTCGGTGCGGGAAACGTTATAGTCTTGAAACAGGAAGCATGCTGCGGCAGTTATTGCAGTTTGCTCACATAACCGGTGTAATCGCCCTCGGGTCGCAATCAGGCGGCCGGGGAGAGAACTAAGTATCGAGGTGACCAGATGGCGCTCACGCCAGAAGATGTAGTCAACAAGCGTTTCCAGCCAACGAAGTTCCGGGAGGGCTACGATCAGGACGAAGTTGACGACTTCCTGGACGAGATCGTCGTGGAACTCCGTCGACTGACCCAGGAGAACGAGCAGCTGCGCCAGCGCGTTAGCGAGCTGGGTGGCACCGACGTTGAGACCGGTAGCGTTCCGGCTCCCGTCGCCGCGGCTCCGGCCACCGAAACCGCTGCCGCCCCGGCAGCTGAAACGACTCCGGTGACCGGTAGCGTTGACGAAGCCGCCGAGGAAGCAACTCCTGAGGTCGCGGAAGCCCCTGCTACCGAGCAGACGCCGACGACGCCCGAGGCACCTGTTGCTGCCGCGGCCCCCAGTGCAGAGATGGCTGCGGCAGGATCCGGTTCTGCCGAATCTGCAGCCGGCGTGCTGGCCATGGCTCAGCGCCTCCACGACGAATACGTCGGTGCGGGTGTCGAGCAGCGCGATAAGATCATCGCCGACGCCCAGATGCAGGCCAATAAGCTGGTCTCCGAGGCCGAGGAGAAGAGCACCAAGACGCTCAACTCGCTGGAGGACCAGAAGTCGGTGCTGGAGCGCAAGCTCGATCAGCTGCGCGGCTTCGAGCGCGACTACCGCGCCCGCTTGAAGTCCTACATCGAAGGCCAGTTGCAGGATCTCGAGTCGCAGGGCCCCATCGCGACGCCGGATTCCAAGGACAACGCCTAATCATTTGTTGAGGAGGGGACGCTTCGGTGTCCCCTCCACGACCATGTCTGTCGGCGGCCGGTCACCCGGCCGCCGACATCACGTTAAGGACCCCGATGGATCAGGACCCCGCAGCCCGCGCAGAACATGATGCCCGGACACCCCCACCCCGGGGTGCCCATCGTGTCCTGGTTGCCCTCTCGCTGGGTATTGCCCTTCTCGGAGCGGGCCTGGACCAGCTCACGAAGGCAGTGGTCCAGGACACGATGGAACTGGGCCAGACCATCGACGTGATCGGCTCGGCCCTGCAATGGCATTACATCCTGAATTCGGGGGCTGCCTTCTCCATCGGCACCTCGGTGACTTGGCTGTTCACCATCATCATGGCCGTCGTCGTGATCTACGTTGTGACGCTCCTGCGCAAGGTGCGTTCGGTGTGGTGGGCCATTGCCCTCGGCGGCCTGCTGGCCGGCGCTACCGGGAACCTCATCGACCGGCTGTTCCGCGATCCTTCGTTCGGCATGGGGCACGTCGTGGACTTCATTGCCGTCCCGCATTTCGCGATCTTCAACGTGGCCGACTCCTTTGTGGTCTGTTCCATGATCGGTATCTGCGTGCTGCTTTTCCGTGGCATCGGCCTCGACGGATTACCAACCCAGGAGAAGGAATCCCCTCCGGCGGAGGAAGCCGGCGACGCATGAATTCGAACACCTTCACCATCGGCCCCGAGGAGGCGGGGCGTCGCCTCGACGCCCTCCTGCCCCCACGGCTGGATATCACCCGCAGTGTCGCCGCCAGGTGGTGCGCCGACGGGCATGTGCAGCTGAACGGTAACCGGGTCGCGAAATCCCGCAAGGTGGAGGTCGGTGACGTCATCACCGTCGATCCACCCGCCGAAACAGATCCGTTGGAAGTGAGGGTCGAATACGTGGAAGCCATGAAAATCCTGGCCGAGGACGACGACTACGTGGTCATCGATAAACCTGTTGGTGTGGCAGCGCATCCTTCCCCCGGATGGGTAGGGCCAACGGTCGTCGGCGCATTGCTCGCCGCCGGATACCGTATCTCCACCTCCGGAGCCTCCGAACGCCAGGGGATCGTGCACAGATTGGATGTGGGCACCTCGGGGGCCATGGTGGTGGCCAAAACCGAACGTGCCTATACGGCGCTCAAACGCGCCTTCAAGGAACGTACCCCCTCGAAGACCTATCACGCCCTGGTCCAGGGGTTGCCCGACCCGCTGGCCGGGACCATCGACGCGCCCATTGGCCGGCATCCTGGTCACGACTGGAGATTCGCGGTCCTCGAGGGCGGCAGGGACTCGGTCACGCATTACGAAGTCCTGGAAGCATTCGGCCGGGCCAGCCTGGTGGAAGTGCAATTGGAAACCGGCCGTACCCACCAGATCCGCGTCCACTTCTCGGCGCTGCGCCACCCCTGCGTCGGGGACCAGACTTACGGCGCCGACCCCCGCTTGGCAGCCGACCTGGGGATGACCCGGCAGTGGCTGCACGCCTACCAGCTGGGATTCCCGCATCCGGTCTCGGGGGAGTGGGTCCAGGTCGAATGCGGCTACCCGCATGACCTCTCCCACGCTTTGGAAATTCTGCGCGACGGAGACCTGGGCTACTAATTCCCCGCCCCACCACCACGTCGGCGACGGTCCGGATCGGAGCCCCGCAGGGGACACGCCAGTCGCCGCGCCGCCGACTTCGGTAGCGTGCCACCCGGGCCTAGAATGGATCGGTGGCCAGCTCAAACCGGGACGGATTCGTCCACCTTCATACGCATACCGAATACTCGATGCTCGACGGCGCCGCGCGCCTGACGGACCTCTTCGAAGAGACCAAGCGCCTGGGCATGCCGGCTCTGGCCACGACCGACCACGGCTATCTATTTGGCGCCTTCGACTTCTGGAATAAGGCGACCAGCGCGGGCATCAAACCCATTATCGGTGTGGAAGCCTACGTCACCCCGGGGACCTCCCGTAAGGACAAGACGCGCGTGCGCTGGGGCGAAGCCCATCAGAAACGTGACGACGTCTCGGGTGGTGGCGCATATACCCATATGACGTTGCTCAGCCGCAACAACGAAGGCATGCGCAACCTGTTCAGGGCCTCGTCGATCGGCTCGCTGGATTCGGTCTTTGGCAAATGGCCGCGACTGGACCGGGAACTGCTCGAACAGTACAGCTCTGGACTCATCGCCACCACCGGCTGCCCGTCCAGTGAAATCCAGACTCGCTTGCGGCTGGGCCAATACGAGGAAGCCAAACAGGCTGCTGGTGAATACCAGGACCTCTTCGGCAAGGAGAACTACTACTGCGAGCTGATGGACCACGGGCTGGACATCGAGCGGAGGGTCACGAAGGACCTGCTCCGGCTGGCCAAGGAACTGAACCTGCCGCTGGTGGCGACCAACGACCTGCACTACACGCACGAACATGATGCCAAGGCTCACGAGGCGCTGCTGGCCCTCCAGTCCGGCTCCACGCTCCTGGAGCCCACGTATGACCAGGGTGGATCACGGTTCGCGTTCTCGGGGACCAGCTTCTACCTGAAGTCCCCCCAGGAGATGCGCGCCCTGTTCGCCGAGTTCCCCGAAGCCTGCGACAACACCTTGGAGATCGCCGAGCGCTGCGAGGTCTCCTTCAATACCGACGCGAACTACATGCCCAAGTTCCCCTGCCCGCCGGGGGAAGACGAAACCAGCTGGTTGGTCAAGGAAGTTGAATCCGGTCTGCGGTACCGCTACCCCAACGGTGTTCCCGAGGCCTCGCGTCGGCAAGCGGATTATGAACTGGACATCATCACCAAGATGGGGTTCCCCGGCTACTTCCTCGTCGTGGCCGACTTCATCAACTGGTCCAAGGACAACGGCATTCGTGTTGGTCCCGGACGTGGTTCCGGCGCCGGTTCCATGGTCGCCTACGCCATGCGCATCACCGACCTGGACCCACTGCAGCACGGGTTGATCTTCGAACGCTTCCTCAACCCGGAACGTGTCTCCATGCCCGACTTCGACGTCGACTTCGATGATCGTCGCCGCGGCGAGGTCATTAATTATGTGACCGATAAGTACGGCGACGAACGCGTGTCGATGATTGTGACCTACGGGTCGATCAAGACGAAACAGGCCTTGAAGGACTCGGCCCGAGTCATGGGGCACCCCTTCAGCATGGGTGAAACACTGACCAAGGCCCTGCCACCGGCAGTGATGGCCAAGGACATCCCGCTGGCCGATATCGAGGATAAATCTGCCCAGCGTTACTCCGAAGCAGCAGATTTCCGCCAAATGCTGGCCGCAGATCCGGAGGCCGCCAAGGTCTTCGAAACGGCGAAGGGCATTGAGGGCCTGAAGCGTCAATGGGGTGTCCATGCGGCAGGGGTGATCATGTCCTCGGACCCGATTATCGACGTCGTACCGATCATGCGTCGTTTCCAGGACGGCCAAGTCATCACCCAGTTCGACTACCCGACCTGTGAAACCCTCGGGCTGATCAAGATGGACTTCCTGGGTCTGCGGAACCTGACGATCATTTCCGACGCCATCGAGAACATCAAGATCAACCGCGGCGTGGACCTGGATCTCGAACAACTCGAGGTGGATGACCGGGCCGCCTACGAACTCCTCGCCCGCGGCGATACCCTGGGCGTCTTCCAGCTCGACGGCGGTCCCATGCGTTCGCTGCTGCGTCTGATGCGCCCCGATAACTTCGAAGACATTTCCGCAGTCATCGCGCTCTACCGTCCGGGACCCATGGGCGCGAACTCGCATAATAACTATGCGTTGCGCAAGAACGGCCTGCAGGAGATCACTCCGATCCACCCGGAACTCGAGGAACCCTTGCGGGAGATCCTCGATACGACCTATGGCCTGATCGTGTATCAGGAGCAGGTCATGGCCATCGCGCAGAAGGTGGCCGGCTTCTCGCTCGGCCAGGCAGACATTCTGCGCCGGGCCATGGGCAAAAAGAAGAAGGCGGAACTCGATAAGCAGTACGCAGGCTTCCACCAGGGCATGCTCGACAGCGGATTCTCCGAGGCAGCAGTCAAGGCACTCTGGGAGATTCTGCTGCCCTTCTCCGACTACGCCTTCAATAAGGCCCACTCGGCAGCCTACGGACTCGTCTCCTACTGGACCGCCTATCTCAAGGCACACTATCCAGCCGAATACATGGCTGCCCTGCTGACCAGTGTTGGCGACGACAAGGACAAATCTGCCCTCTACCTCAACGAATGCCGACATATGGGCATCACCGTGCTGCCCCCGGACGTGAATGAATCCCAGCTGAACTTCACCCCGGTCGATACCGATATCCGCTTCGGTATGGGAGCCATCCGTAACGTTGGTTCGAATGTGGTCAACGCGCTGGTCGAGGCCCGGCAGGAGAAGGGCGCCTTCGAAACGTTCACCGACTTCCTGCAGAAAGTTCCCGCGGTGGTCTGCAATAAGCGCACCATCGAATCCCTCGTGAAGGCCGGGGCCTACGATTCAATGGGCCACCCACGGCGGGCCCTGGCCATGATCCACGAGGAAGCCGTCGACTCGGTGATCGTGCTCAAACGCAATGAGGCGGCCAACCAGTTCGACCTCTTCAGTGCCCTGGACGACCCCTCGGCAGGATCCGGACTAGCCATCGACGTCCCCGATCTTCCCGAATGGGAGAAGAAGGACAAACTGTCCTTCGAACGCGACATGCTCGGGCTCTACGTCTCGGACCACCCTTTGCAGGGACTGGGGAACCTGCTGGAACAGCATGCCGACCTCTCCATCACCCAGGTGCTCTCCGAGGACGGGCCGCGGGACGGGCAGATCGTCACGATCTCGGGGATGATCACCTCGCTGCAGCGGCGTATCGCCAAGAATAGTGGAAACCCTTATGCCCGGACGGAGATCGAAGACCTGGGCGGCTCGATGGAGGTCATGTTCTTCGGCCAAGCCTATGGGCCGATCGCCAGCGTACTGGCCGAGGACCTCATCGTCGTGATCCGCGGTCGCCTGCAACGACGCGACGACGGGGCGGTGTCTTTGAATGCCCAGGAACTGACCATTCCCGAGATCAGCGAGGACGGTTTGGCCGGGCCGGTGGTCATCTCGATGCCCAGCCATAAAGCCAACGAATCGGTGGTCTCCCAGCTCGGAGAGGTCCTGCGCACCCATCAGGGCAACACCGAGGTGCGGGTGAAACTCGCCGGAACCCGCAGTGTCGAACTGATGCGTCTGGGCATCGAATTCCGGGTCAACCCCAACCCAGCGCTTTTCGGCGATCTCAAGGTCCTGCTGGGCCCCACCTGCCTCGACATCTAACGCCCCTGCCCGCCGTAGCACTCGGCGGGCAGGGCCTCGACGGCGTAAACTGGTGCGGTGACGAATTCAACCGAAAACCCGGGGTCCTTCCCCGCCCTGCGGACCATCGACTTACGCGGGACCGCGCTGGACCATGCGGCGCTGAAGGCTTCCTTGCCCCGACCGGAGAACGACTTCGCCTCGGCCTCCGAGACCGTTGAGCAGATCATTGCCGATGTCCGGGCCCACGGCTACGCCACGCTCTCCGAGCTGGCTCGACGCTTCGACCATGTGGAGCAACAGAGCACCGCGGTTCCTGCAGCAGCCCGCAGTCAGGCCCTCGAAGAACTCGACCCTGCCGTCAGGGAGGCGCTGGAGGAGTCCATCCGCCGGGCCCGCCTCTTCGCCGCAGCACAGATTCCTGCCCCGGCCAGCGTGGACTTCGGACAGGGAGCCACCGTCACCCAGCGTTGGGAGCCGGTGCGCAGGGTGGGCCTGTATGTCCCGGGAGGGTTGGCCGTTTACCCGAGTTCGGTGGTGATGAACGTCGTTCCGGCCCAAGCCGCAGGTGTGGGCTCCATCGCCTTGGCGTCGCCGCCGCAACAGGAATTCGGGGGGTTGCCCCACCCGACCATCCTCGCTGCGGCCGAACTTCTGGGCATCACCGAAATCCACGCCATGGGAGGCGCCCAGGCCATTGCCGCCTTCGCCTACGGGGTCGACGCAGCTACCTCCCCCACGGACACCGAGGGAATTGAACCCGTCGACGTCATCACCGGTCCAGGGAACGTCTTCGTCGCCACCGCGAAACGCCTGGTCAAGGGCGTTGTGGGCATCGATGCGGAGGCCGGACCCACCGAAATCGCGATCCTCGCAGACGCAAACGCCACGCCCCGCTATGTGGCCGCCGACATGATCAGCCAGGCCGAGCACGACCCCAACGCGGCGGCGGTACTGGTGAGCGAATCCACCGAGTTGGTGGCAGCTGTTCGGGAGGAACTCGAAGTCCAGGTCGCTGGCACCCAACATGTCGACAGGGTGCGGGCCGCGCTGGGGGGCCGCCAATCGGCAGTTATTCTGGTCGACGACCTCGAGGCCGCGTTGCGCGTCTGCAATGCCTACGCCGCCGAGCACTTGGAGATTCTGACCTCAGATTCCACCGCGGTGGCCGACCGGGTGACCGCTGCCGGAGCCGTTTTCGTGGGGGAGTACAGTCCGGTCAGTCTGGGCGACTACAGTGCCGGGTCAAACCATGTTCTTCCGACCAGCGGGACCGCGGCATTTGCCTCGGGACTGAACGTGCTGACGTTCCTGAAGGCCATCCAGGTCATCGACTATCCTGCCGCTGCGCTGCATGAGGTCGGTGAGCACGTCGTGGCCCTGGCCCGGGCCGAGGACCTCCCGGCGCACGGCGACGCCGTGATTCAGCGTATCGGAGGGTGACTAGGGACGACGGCGATGCCCGCCACTGACGTCGCTGGTTGGCGGCTCGGCGGGTGCTGTTGTCGCAGCGAACACGGCGGATCATCTCAGCCATGACATGATGGTGCTGCCGTGAACATGTTTTTGATCACGTCGCCGGTACAGTTCTCCGGCCCATGACCCCAGGAAAGGTGGAGTGGATGCGTTGCCCATTTTGTAGGAACTCAGACTCCAGGGTCGTTGACAGCCGGCTGACCGAGGACGGTTCGGCCATCCGCCGGCGTCGTCTGTGCAGCTCTTGCGAACGACGATTCACGACCTTGGAAACGACAAGTCTCAATGTCGTCAAACGTTCCGGCGTCGCCGAACCCTTCGACCGCGCGAAAGTCATTTCCGGGGTCGGTAAGGCCTGCCAGGGCAGGCCCGTCACCGATGACGATCTGGCGTTGCTCGCCCAGGAAGTCGAAGAAAGCGTCAGGGCTTCAGGAGCAGCGGAAATCAACGCCAACGACGTCGGACTGGCCATTCTGGGGCCGTTGCAGAAACTCGACCAGGTGGCCTACCTGCGTTTCGCCAGCGTCTACCAGGGCTTCGACTCGCTCGAGGATTTCGAAAGCGCGATCGCCAAATTACGCAGCGAAGGCCAGCCGCCGTTGGACGCTGCCCAACAACGGCCGCTGACCGCCGAGTAGGGAGCGCCTCCCTTCCGGGTCACGACGGCTTCTTGCCGCCGGCCCGGATCGTTGACGGGCGAGCGCTAGTCGTGCAAACCGTGGTGGATGGCTGACTGCAGGGCGCCGCCGACGATACCGGCATTATTTTTCAGATGCGCCGGTTCGATCGGTGTGCGGAGGTCGAGTTGAGGCAGGAAGTCCTGCGATCGTTTCGAAATTCCGCCGCCGACCACGAAGAGCCGCGGTGAAAAGAGGAATTCCACGTGCGAGAAATAGCGCTGCAGCCGCACGGCATACTCTTCCCAGGACAAATCATCTCGTTCCCGGGCCGAGGCTGAGGCCTGCGTTTCGGCGTCGTGCCCGTCGATTTCCAGATGGCCGAGCTCCAAGTTGGGCACCAGGACGCCGTTATGAACCAGACCAGAGCCGATGCCGGTGCCCAAGGTGATGAGCATGACCGAGCCCTTGACTCCCGCCCCCGCCCCGTACCTGGCCTCGGCCAGTCCGGCGGCGTCGGCGTCGTTCATGACCTGGACCGGACGTTTCAGCACGTCGGTGAACAACGTGTCGACATCCGTGTCGATCCACGATGTGTCGACGTTGGCTGCCGAGAGCGCCACGCCTTCGTGGATGATCGCCGGGAAGGTGATGCCTACCGGGGCGTCGCCGGCCGGGGACTGATCCCGGGTGCCGAGTTCCTCGACGATTTGCCGGACGACCTCGGCCACGGCCTCCGGGGTGGAAGGAGTCGGCGTATCGATGCGGAAACGCGAGCCGATGAGCTTGCCCTTCTTCAGGTCGACGATGCCGCCCTTGATCCCGGTACCGCCGATATCCACACCGATGGCGGTGGAGACGGTGTTCTTCTTGTTTTTCTCGTCCTTCGACATGGTGCTCCTCAGCGGGGGTAGGAGGGCCGGGTCAGGCCACGGTCAGGATTTCGGCGCCCTGGTCGGTCACCAGGAGGGTGTGTTCGAACTGGGCGGTGCGTTTGCGGTCGCGGGTCACAGCCGTCCAACCGTCGTCCCACATGTCCCACTCGACCTTCCCGAGCGTGAGCATCGGTTCGATGGTGAACACCATCCCGGTCTCGATGAGCCGTGAGTAGGCGGGAGCGGCGTCGTAGTGCGGGATGATCAGCCCGGTGTGGAAGGCCTCACCCACGCCGTGACCGGTGAAGTCACGGACGACGCCGTAGCCGAAACGCTTCGCGTAGGCAGAAATGGTCCGCCCGATCACGTTGATCTCGCGTCCGGGCATCACCGCTTTAATGGCCCGGCGGAGAGACTCTTCCGTCCGTTCAACCAGCAGACGTGAATCCTCGTCGACGTCCCCGGCGAGGAAGGTGGCGTTGGTATCGCCGTGGACACCGTTGATGAAGGCGGTGATGTCGATGTTCACGATGTCCCCTTCCTGCACCATCGTGGTATCGGGAATGCCGTGGCAAATGACTTCGTTGATCGACGCACATAATGATTTGCTGAAACCGCGGTAGCCCAACGTGGAAGGGTAGGCCCCGTTTTCGATCAGGTAGTCGTGACCGATGCGGTCCAGCTCATCGGTGGTCACTCCGGGGACGACTGCCTTCCCGACCAGTTGCAGGGCTTCGGCGGCGATCTTCGAGGCGTGGCGGATCCGTTCAATGGTTTCGGCGGACTTCACCTCGGAACCCTCGAACTTGGCCGGTGCCGGTTTGCCGACATATTCGGGACGGGTGATTGAGGCCGGAACATGACGTTGAGGCGTCGGGGTACCGGGGACGAGATTTCCAAGGGGTGCTGTGGACGTACGTGGCATGTTCTCGATCCTATCGCCAAGTTCGAGGCCCGGAGTATGGTGGGCTCCCCAGATGAGCCCGGACGTGAGCCGGGGAACCGCAGGAAAGAGGTACGGCATGAGTGACGGCAGTGAAACCACGGGCGGCAATTTCTGGTTCAACGTCAACACCAAGCAGGTTGAAGCCGGTCCGCAATCGGACTGGTCGCAACTGCTGGGCCCCTATGACACCCGTGAGGAAGCCCAAGGCGCACTGTCCCAAGTGGCCCGGAACAACGAGGCCTGGGACGACGACGAGGACTAGCTAGAAGCCGTGTTCCTCCGCTGGGAAGGTCCCTTCGAGAACGTCACGGTGGTACGCGGAGGCTGCCTCGCCCATGACCTGGCGGAGGTCGGCATATTTCTTCACAAAGCGGGGCAACTTACCGGGGTTCAACCCCAACATGTCCTGCCAGACCAGGACCTGTCCGGTGGTGCCGGCACCGGCGCCGATGCCGATGGTGGGAACCGAAACCGCGGCGTCGACGGCGGCGGCGACCTCGGAGGGCACCATCTCCATGAGGACGCAGAACGCGCCGGCTTCCTGGAGGGCCGTGGCATCGTCGATGAGCTGTTGGGCGGCCCCACCGCGACCTTGGACCTTATAGCCACCGAGGGCGTGTTCGGCCTGCGGGGTGAAACCGATATGGGCCATGACCGGGATTCCTGCGTCGACCACCGCACGGACGTGCTCCGCGCGTCGGGCGGTGCCTTCCATCTTCACCGCATGGATCCCCGTCTCCTTCATCAGTCGTACCGATGATTCGACGGCAAGCTGGGGGGAGGCCTCGAAGCTGCCGAAGGGCAGATCGCAGACGACCAGACTGTGCCGCGCGCCGGCGGTGACGGAGCGGGCGAAGACGCTCATCTCGTCGAGGGTGATGGGCAGGGTGGTCGAATATCCCATGACGTTATTTGCGGCAGAGTCACCCACGAGCAGGACCTCGATGCCGGACTCGTCGAAGATGGACGCAGCATACTGGTCGTAGGCGGTCAACATGGCAAAGCGTCGGCCCTCTGCCTTGGCGCGGGCTAGATGCCCGATGCGGACCCTGCCGCTGACTGGGGGCGCGGGAGTGGACTGACCGGAGTCGTAGGGGGAGGGCTGTTCGTGCGACATGGCTATCACGATACGTCACCTGTGCGCCGGGACACTCGGTCGTGCACGGATTCCGAGTAGGGTTAAGCGCGGTGGAACGGCCCGAAACCACCGCAGCATTCGCCGGATCAGACGAGGAGCGACGCATATGGACCGCCAGCAGGAATTGGTGCTCAGGACCATTGAGGAGCGCGACGTGCGTTTCGTACGCATGTGGTTCACCGATGTGGTCGGATCACTGAAGTCGGTGGCCTTGGCCCCGGCGGAGGTCGAGGGTGCGTTCGAGGAAGGGCTCGGGTTCGATGGTTCTTCCATCGAGGGCCTGTCGCGGATCTACGAATCCGACATGCTCGCTCAACCGGATCCCTCCACCTTCCAGATCCTCCCGTGGCGCGGGGAGATCGAACCGACCTCACGCATGTTCTGCGACATCCTGACCCCCGAAGGCGAACCGTCCCCGGCGGATCCCCGGCATGTGCTCAAACGCCAGTTGGCGGCAGCAGCGGAACAGGGATTCACCTGCTATACCCACCCGGAGGTGGAGTTCTACCTGTTGAAGTCCGATGACTTGGGCGATAACGGTGAACCAATCCCCGTGGACTACGGCGGCTACTTCGACCATGTGACCGGCGGCGTGGGGCAGGATTTCCGTCGTCGTGCGGTGACCATGCTCGAGGCGGTGGGCATCTCCGTGGAGTTCAGCCACCACGAGACCGGACCCGGACAGAACGAAATCGATCTGCGCTACGCGGACGCACTGCAGACGGCGGATAACATCATGACGTTCCGGACCGTCATCAAGGAGGTGGCGCTGCAGCAGGGGATCTACGCAACCTTCATGCCCAAGCCCTTCTCCAGCCATCCGGGATCGGGCATGCACACCCACTTTTCCCTCTTTGAAGGCGATACCAACGCGTTCTTCGAAGCAGGGCAGGAGTATCAGCTCTCGCAGACCGCCCGGCAATTCATCGCCGGCATCCTGCACCACGCCCCCGAGTTCACCGCCATCACCAACCAGTTCGTGAACTCCTATAAGCGGCTCTGGGGCGGGGGAGAGGCGCCCAGCCACTTATCCTGGGGCCACAACAACCGTTCCGCCCTGGTGCGTGTGCCGTTGTATAAACCGAATAAGGGCCAGTCGGCACGGGTGGAATACCGGGGCATAGACTCTGCCGCCAACCCGTACCTGGCCTACGCGGTCATCCTCGGTGCCGGCCTGAAGGGGATCGAAGAGGGGTACGAGCTCGCACCGGCAACCGACGACGACGTCTGGGGTCTCAGTGCCGCCGAACGCCGGGCCATGGGCCACGCCCCGCTCCCCGGATCGCTGCATGACGCCATCCGTTCCATGGAGGACTCCGAACTGGTGGCCGGTATCCTCGGCGAACAGGTTTTCGATTCCTTCCTCCGCAATAAGCAGGACGAATGGAACGAATACCGGCAATACGTCAGCCCCTTCGAAACCTCCCGCTACCTCGGCATTCTCTAGGCGGTTTCCGTGAGCCTGACGCGACAGCTGATTTCCGCCGGGTTCGACGACGTCGAGCGGGCCAAACGGTTCCTCGGCGACGAGGTCCTCGCCGGAGCCGACGAGGCTGCACTGCTGGCTGGTCTGCGCGCGGCAGCCGATCCGGATCAGGCCCTGTTGCTGGTCCTGCGCCTGGCCGAGCGGGCCCCCGGGATCCTGGACCGACTGCACGACGTCGAGGCGGCGATCCCGGTATTGCGCCTGCTGGGTGCCTCGGAAGCTCTGGGAGATTTCCTGGTCAGGCATCCGGAACAACTGCGCATCTTCGCCCCGGAGGACCAGCCCGCCAGTGAAGACCCCCAGGAGAAGGATTCCGTCGGGGACGCCGCCCCGGGGGCAGATCCCTCCACGACCGAATCCGGTGCTTTCGAGGACGGTGCCGATACCGCACTCGTGTCCGAAGTGCCCGAGGGGTGGCGTCAGATACCCTACCGGACGTTGCGCCAGCGCATGCTGCAGGCGGTAGGCGCAGACCCGGACCACCACGTGCCGGTAGCCATCCACGAGGGAAAGAACGGCTACGCCCTGTTGCGTGTCGCCTACCGGGCAGGACTCGCCCAGCTGGCGCTCCGTGATGTTGGTGCGGAGGATCCCTCGGCCGTCATGCCTGCCGTGGCAGCGGAACTGGCTGATCTGGCAGGGGCAGCCATTGATGGCGCCCTGGCCATCGCCCGGCTCGAAGCCGCCGAAAGGTTCGCCTCCGAAGACGTCGCCGCAGTGCATTTGGCAGTCATCGGGATGGGGAAGTGCGGGGCCTGGGAACTGAACTATATTTCGGACGTCGACGTCATCTACGTCCACGGGGCCGAAGACCTGGACGATGATCGTGCCGCCGAGATCGCGGCGACCCTGGCCATCGGCATCTCCCGAGTCATCAATTCCCCCGGCCCGGAGCCGGCCCTGTGGGAAGTCGACGCGAACCTGCGGCCAGAAGGCAAGGATGGGGCGCTTTCAAGGACGTTGTCCTCACATGTGGCCTACTACGAGCGGTGGGCCAAAAGCTGGGAGTTCCAGGCCTTGTTGAAGGCACGGTGTATTGCCGGGGACATTGAACTGGGGCGCCGCTATGAGGAAGCCGTCGCTCCGATGATCTGGAATTCCTCGGAGCGGGACGGTTTCGTGGAATCGGTCCAGGGGATGCGTAAACGGGTGCTGGAGAATATCTCACCCGATGAACTCTCCCGTCAGATCAAGCTGGGCCCGGGCGGATTGCGCGATGTCGAATTCACCGTCCAGCTCCTGCAACTGGTTCACGGCCGCGTCGACGAGACCCTTAGGGTGCGGGATACGACGTCGGCCATCACCGCTTTGAGCGTGGGCGGCTACATCGGGCGTGCCGATGCCGCAGATTTCGATCAGGCCTATCGGTACTTGCGGGTTCTGGAGCATCGCCTCCAATTGGTGAACATGCGTCGTACCCACCTCATGCCGGTGAAGGAGGCCGCCCTGCGCGTCTTGTTCAGGGCCTCGGGCGGGAAGGCCATCAGCGGGCGCAAACCTGCCGACGAACTCACCCGCCAATGGCAGAACACCAAGCGTTCGGTCCGGCGTTTGCACGAATCGATTTTTTACCGGCCACTCTTGGCTTCGGCCTCAAACCTTTCCACCGATGAGGTCAGGCTCTCACCCGCCGCAGCACAGGCACGATTGGCCGCGTTGGGCTACCTTGACCCCAAGGGGGCCATGCGCCATATAGAGGCACTCACCACTGGTGTGCGGCGTCGTGCCGCTTTACAGCGTCAGCTCCTGCCGGTGCTGCTCGAATGGCTGGCCGAGGGGGTGGATCCAGATGCTGGTCTGTTGGGTTTCCGCCGGCTGAGCGAGGCGCTGGGGGAATCGCATTGGTATCTGGGCATGCTGCGTGACTCCAAGGCAGCCGCCGAACGGCTCTGCCATGTGTTGTCGGGTTCGCGTTTCATCACCGACCTCCTGGAAGTTTCCCCCGAGTCGGCGTCCTGGCTCGGAGATGACCGAGAATTGCGGCCCCTGCCCTTCGAGCAGCTCTGGCAGGAGAATGCATCCAAGCTCAAACGGCATGGCAACCCGGAGTCGGCCATGCGCCTGGTGCGTCTGAACCGGCGACGTGAGTTGCTCCGGATTGCCTTAGCCGATTCGGCCGATCTGCTGAGCATCGATGAGATGGGGTGGGCCCTGTCTGATGTGGATCGGGCGGCAGTCTTGGCTGCTTTACGGGTGGCCGAGAGCCACGAGTTCGAGACGACCCAGCGGTTAACCGACTTGCTCGTGGTGGCGATGGGGCGCCAGGGCGGCCGGGAGATCGGCTACGGCTCGGATGCGGATGTGATCTATGTTCACCGACCGCTGGAAGGGGCTGATCCGCAAAGCGCACAGCAGCAGGCACTGCGGATCTTTGCCCATGTGGGAAAGCTGCTCACTCAGCCGCTGAAACCGGCAGTGCTCGCCGAACCCAAGCTGGTGGTCGACGCTGCCTTGCGGCCCGAAGGGAAGAACGGTCCGCTGGCCCGTTCCCTGGAGTCCTATCGTGGTTACTACGACCGCTGGGCCCTGGTATGGGAGCGTCAGGCGCTCCTGCGCGCCCGCCCGATGGCTGGTTCCGATAGCTTGGCCGCCGAATTTATGACCCTGGTCGACGGCGTACGATACGGCCGTGGAGCCAGCCCCGACGAACTGCGTGAGATTCGCAGGGTCAAGGCCCGGGTGGAAGCAGAACGGCTGCCGCGTGGCGCGGACTCCACTCGACATGTGAAGTTGGGGCGCGGCGGTTTGAGCGACGTCGAATGGCTCGTTCAACTCCTGCAGCTCGAACATGCCAAGGACCATCCTGAATTACGGACCACTTCCACGCGCGAGGCACTGGCCACGTTGGCTGACCTCGAGCTGCTGCCCCGCGGCGACGTCGAACTATTGGACCGGGCGTGGCTGCTGGCGACCCAAATCCGTGGTGCCTCGGTGGCCTGTACCGGGCGTGCCTCGGATGTCCTGCCCCGGTCGTGGCGTGACATGGAAGCCGTCGCGCGGTGGTGCGGGTATCCGGCAGGAAACGCTTCCGAGCTGGAAAATGACTACCGGCGTGTGACACGCAGGGCCCGCAGCGTCTTCGAGAGACACTTCTACGGATTCGAGGAAAATGGCCATGACTAACTGGGCTGCCTCACTCGCAGGGCACAATGGAACGCAGGAGACCACGACGCTGCCATCGGTACCGTCTGGTCCAGTCCCTGAACAACGAAAGTGGGAAACATGCATGTGAGTAAAGCCGATCTCGACGAACTGGTCGCCCAGCACCTGGAGAAGGCCAAGACCGCCCCGCATGGGCGCAGCGCCACTGCCGTACTGAAGGACGGTAAGTTGCGTCAGACGCTGCTGGCACTGGACGCCGGATCCGAGATGGCAGATCACAGCAAGCCGGAGTCGGCCACCCTGCTGGTCCTGCAGGGGACGGTCACCGTTCGTTGGGCTGATGGCGAGCAGGTGATCAGCCACGGTGGGCTCTACGTGATCCCCGATGTCATTCACAACGTCTTGGCCTCCGAACCGTCAGCTTTCCTGCTGACCACGATCGCCGGCTAGAACTACTGTAGATCTTCGTCTCTCCGGCAACCTGCCCCCGAGCTTTTGAAGCCCGTCGTGTGGAATGTGCGTCCTTTTGCCGAGGTGTTTCATCGGATACAGGACGGCTACTGACCAACTTCTCGGCTCGTTTGAATGGCCTCTTTCCCATCACAAACCCCGCCTAGGCCCTGTTCTCCACACCCCGGGACCACACGCCCTATCTGTCGGTGGCAACTGGCACAGTGGGGTTATGGACCAGGACAACGAAGCGCAGACGGTCACCGGGTGGACGCTCACCCGCCTCGGCCCAACGCCCGTTGATGGTTCGAGCCGTTTCAAAGCAGCCGAAGCACTTTCCCGCTTCGCTGAAGCCGAAAAATTCCGTGCCGCTGCCATGCTCCACGACGAAGCCCAACAAGCCATCGACCCCCGCCTGGAAGCACTGACCAGCCGACCCGGGATGCGAATCTCGCTACGGACCGGTCGGATCATTTCCTACGCAGCCACCGATAGCGCTGCCCTGGAAATCGCCCTGATCGCCGGACTCTCCCCGGGCCAGGGACACCGGGTCCTGGATCAGGCCGAGACCCTGGTGATGGATACCCCCGAAGTCCTCGAGTCCCTGGCACTGGGCCGTATCGGTGCCAGCCATGTCCAACGGATCCTGGAACATACCCAACACATCACCGCTGAACCAGTAGTTCTGCCGGCCCGGGACGCGGATGAGGCCAGCAAGGAAGAGTTTGAACGGCAGGCCGCGGCCAGTGCTGCCCGGGCCAGAGCCGATCGGCGCGACTTCGGGGCCGATATGCTCGCGATCGCCCCGGGCAAGTCGCCTTCCCAACTTCGAGCTCGGGGCCGGCAGGTCATGGAGAGGTATTACGGGTTCTCTTTCACCAAACGCTCCCGGGCCGCGCTGCGGGACCGCAGGATCAGTTTGGAAGAGGGCCGCGACGGGATGACCTGGTTCTCCGGTTACCTCCCCTCGGCCAGTTGCCAGGCGATCTTCTCCAAGATCGATGCCATGGCCCGGTTGCTGAAAACAGCCCCCGAAACCGCCGTAGCGGTCAGCGACGCCGCAACACAAGCAGCCCAAGGCCCCGGCACCGAGGAGCGCACGGGCAGCGGGACGGACCTGCTCGAATCCGCTGGTGACGACCCGGATGCCTCCTTGCCGACTGATGACCCCGGTGAGTTCCGGACCTTGGATCAGTTACGTGCCGATGTCTTCACCGATTTCATGCTCAACGGTCCCCGTGGCCAGGGGCTGGAGACCGTGGACGCCCAGGTCTTCGTGACGATTCCAGCGACCATGCTGCCCGGAACCGCCGGAGGACCCACCAATATTGATGACACCCCCATCAACGGCCCCGAGCCTGACACGGGGACGGCGGGCGGGGCAAACGTTCGAGAAGGCATCCCCGCGGCCACTCCTGTCTCGGACCATGATCAGGCCGGCTTGGATGTTCCCGGTGGATTGGCGGTCGCAGAACTCACCCCCGGAGCGCCGCTGCCCACGATCCTGGGTGGTGGGCCCATTGATCAACAATCAGCGGCCCGGTTGATGGTCGCAGCGAAGTCCTGGTGGCGGGTGATCACCGATCCACTGACCGGGGCGGTGGTGAAGTTCGGGCAACGCAGGTATCGGCCCACAGCGGCCCAGAGAGCGATCCTGCAATTTCGGGACGGTTCCTGTACCACCCCGGGATGCACCGGGTCAGGCAGGACGTGCGAAATCGACCACACCCAGGAATGGCAACATGGTGGTGGTACCGATATCGCGAATCTGCGCCTGGGGTGCAAACGGTGTCATCGGTTGAAGTCCTTAGGCTTACTCGAAGTCGAGCAACGAGCCGGAGGCACGATCCTGGTCACGAGTCTGTTCGGGACGCGTCGGGTTGGCTACCCGGCAGCGCCTTGGGCCGTGGCAGACCCCTGGCAAACCTCTCAAGCCACCGGCTCGGGTGGTGAGGGGCCGCCAGTCGATCCCGATGCGGTGATACCACCGGTGGTACCGCTACCGGTAGTCCGGCCGAAAGCGTTCACGATCGAGTCGAGCACGATCGAACGTGAGTATGAGAAGTATCTGGATTTGCAGATCCGTTTATGGGGTCGGATCCAAGAGGTACCGGATTCTTCTTGCGAGGCTCCCCAGCGTGGACGTTACGCGCTGACGACTCATGCCAAAGCGGCTCGGAAGCGGCGTTTGAAACGCAATGCTGGTGAGTATGGGCCACCGGCGATCCATCGCCCTGATGACCGAGGCAATCCGCTACATCCAGAACCCGGGACACCCGATAAACCCCCAGGAAAACCACCCTTCTAAGGCAGTGTCCGGGAGATATTGTGCAGCCACAGAATGGTCCAGCCTTTAGGGCACGAGCTTGTGCCAGCCCTCTGCCTCGGTATAGATGGCAACGATTCGACCTTCACCAGGTCCACTGTCCGCAGAATCGTCTTCCATGAGGCGTGCGAATTCGACCCCGTCTGCAGTCAGGGGGTCGATGGTCGTCTGGAGAGCTTCATCAAGACTGCTCCCGAATGCATCCGTGCGCGAGTCAACACTGCCGCGTGAGAGTCTTTCGAGGTGGTAGGCCATACAGCGATTCTAAGGAAGACCCCATTCTCTGACCAGCGCTTGTGAAGATGTGCGGGGTGAATGAAACGTGGGATTCTTCGAAAGGGAGAATCACGAGTCAAAGACGGGGCCAGAAGTGCCGAGCTGTGGGTGCACGGCAGCCGCCGAGAAGTTCGTCAAGGGCCGGTACACAGGCAAAAAAGTCCGCACCAGCAACCGGCACCGAAGTGCTGGCCGCTCGTGCGGACTTTTTTCAGACTCAACGCCGCCTAGCGCAGGAAACTAACTAGCAGCCGTAGTAGAGCTCGAACTCGTAGGGGTTCGGGCGCAGCGACAGTGGCTTGATCTCGGTTTCGCGCTTGAGGTCGATCCATGTCCGGATCAGGTCTTCGGTGAACACGTCACCGGCGAGCAGGAACTCGAAGTCATCCTCCAAGGCCGACAGGGCCTCCTCGAGTGAACCTGGTGCGATCTGGATGTCCTTGGCCTCTTCGGCAGGAAGCTCATAGAGGTCCTTGTCGATGGGGTCTGCTGGTTCAATGCGGTTGCGGATCCCATCGAGGCCTGCCATGAGCTGAGCAGCGAAGGCAAGGTACGGGTTGCCCGAAGCATCGGGCGCACGGAACTCGATGCGCTTGGCCTTCGGATTAGAGCCCGTGATCGGGATGCGGATGCCGGCCGAGCGGTTGCCCTGCGAATACACCATGTTCACCGGGGCTTCGAAGCCCTTGACCAACCGCTTATAGGAGTTCACGGTCGGGTTGGTGAAGGCCAGGACAGCTGAGGCGTGCTTGAGCAGTCCACCGATGTACCAGCGGGCGGTGTCCGAAAGGCCTGCGTAGCCCTTCTCGTCGTAGAACAGGGGCACCCCGTCAGTCCACAAGGACTGGTGGCAGTGCATCCCCGAACCGTTATCACCGAAGACCGGCTTCGGCATGAACGTGGCGGACTTGCCCCAGGCATCGGCCAAGTTCTTGACGATGTACTTGAACTTCAAGATGTCATCGGCCGAGTGGGTCAGCGTATTGAACTTGTAGTTGATCTCGGCCTGGCCGGCAGCACCTACCTCGTGGTGTGAACGTTCGACCTCAAGGCCGGCAGCTTCAAGCTCGAGGCAGATGGCGTCACGCAAATCGGCCTGTTTATCGGTGGGAGCCACCGGGAAGTAGCCGCCCTTGAACGGAGTCTTATACGCCTGGTTGCCGCCTTCTTCCTTCTTGCCCGTGTTCCACGGAGCTTCGACGGAATCGATTTTGTAGAAGGAACCCTGTGGCTTCGACTCCCACTGCATGTTGTCGAAGATAAAGAACTCCGCCTCGGGAGCGAAGAAGGCCGTGTCGGCAATGCCCGTGGACTCCAGGTAGGCCTCTGCGCGCTCGGCTACACCACGCGGGTCACGGTGGTACGGCTCGCCGGTCCGGGGACTGACGATCGAGAAGTTGAAGGCCAAGGTTTTTTCAATCCGGAATGGATCGAGGAAGCCGGAGGTCACATCCGGAATCAACTGCATATCCGAATCGGCGATGCCTTGGAAGCCCTTGATCGAGGAAGCGTCGAAAAGCTGCCCATCAACAAAGAAGTCCGCGTCAACCGTTTTGGCTGGGACGTTGAAGTGCTGCTGCACCCCCGGGAGGTCCGTGAATCGGATGTCGACGAATTTAACGTCCTCGTCGGCAATGTACTTGAGGACTTCGTCAGGGTTTTTGAACATCTGCTACTGCTCCTATGAGGTTTGCTCAGGCCAGGGAAGCACGCGGCCTTTGCGCGTGTCGGCCCCTCGCTGTCTCTCTACTCTAACGAATTTTGGATTCTTGATCGTGACACATTTGCTTCAACTACGTTACAGAGTGCTGTGGAGGCGAAAATAAACGATTTCTGGGAACCTCATTCATCATTTTTCGTCTCATGCTCTGGGCGTATTCGTGCGGAGGTAAGGATGTCACTGCACTCGGGAGAGCCCACGATAGACTGGAGGGGTGGAACGTAAAGATGTCAGTTCATGGCTTGAGGGCCCGCCGCAACTCAACTCTGAAGCGTGGCCGGGGCAGCGGCTCGGAAGGCCCGCGAGTGGACCAGGGTCGGTGGCGCGCATGGGCCGGCGAGTTGGTGCCTTATTCATCGACTGGGCCTTGGCGATGATTCCATCGTTCATCTTCTTCCACGGCAGTTCTTACGCCAATTTAGCGTTCTTCGCGGCCATGCAGATCATCTTCGTCGGACTGACGGGCCATTCCATTGGCCACCGGACCCTCGGTATGCAGGTCCAAGGCATGGACGGCTCGCCCGTGCGACCGATTCAAGGTCTCATCCGTGGCATCCTGGTGTGTTTGGTCGTGCCACCACTGGTGACTGATTCGGATCAGCGTGGCCTCCACGACCGGGCGATCAAAACCATCCTGGTCCGTACCTGATGCGTTAGAGAAAGCCGCATACCGTCTCCACCGGTTGTGTCACCTGAGATGAAAAGTGCCGGCTCCCTCGTGGGGAAGCCGGCACTTTTGCGTTCTTTGTTTCTAACGTCCACGCATGGAACGGCGGTCAGGCCGGGCCTTATTCGGGTCGATGCCCTTAGGAATGGGAAGTTTCGCGCTACCCAACGTGGAAAGCCGCATGTCCACGGCGTGGACCTCCTGCTTATTGAGCGTTTTGGGGAACTTCTTCATCTTCTTGGAAACATTTCCCAGACCGGTCTGTCCATCATGGGAACCAGCGTTGATCACGTGGATCGGCACGTTCGGCAGAACACGGTTCATCCGCTTCCGCTCGGCATCAACCAGTGGGCGGACCCGGTGGGTCGGTCCTTCGGTTACCAATACGACGCCACAGCGACCAATACCGCGGAAGACAAGGTCCTGGGTCTTGGGGCTGACTGCTACGGGCTGCTCCGTGAGAATCCAGCCACGCTTCAAGACGGACATGGAAGCACCAGCGGCACCGGGGCGGCCTTCAAGTTGCTTGAAAGCAGCCCTCTCGGCGCGACGCGACAAGATGAGCAGTGCTGCCAGCAAGCCCAAAGGAATGGAGACGAGCAGCGTGGTGATCCAGTTGTTGATCACCAAGCCGATGATCAGGCCGACGGCAACGATGCCGAGGAAGGCCAAGACCATCCACCAGACGGCATTGGGGTCGTTACGCCGGGTCATCTGGAAGACCTGGCCGAGCTGCTTTAGGCGGCCCGGTTCTTTGGCGGCCTTCTCGGCTTTGGGCTTGCGGGAAAACAACGAACGCTTCGGCTTGGCGCCGTCGTCTGCGGGGGAGTTAGAAGTTCTGGCCATAGTGGTCCAATTCTACGTGATCGGAGAGCTACTGTTGGGCAGCGAGGAGGGTGGCCGCCTCTTGCTTGGTTGTTCCGGAGCTCTCGATATGAGCCATGTCCTCGGGAATGGGCAGGCCCTTCTTACGCATGGCCCCGGCCCAGAGCCTTCCAGCGCGGTAGGAGGAGCGTACGAGCGGCCCCGCCATCACACCGAGGTACCCGATTTCTTCGGCTAGTTTTTGCAGCTCGACGAACTCCTGGGGCTTCACCCAGCGGTCCACGGGAGCGTGCCGCTCGGAGGGACGCAGGTACTGGTTGATGGTCAACAAGTCGCAGCCGGCTTCGTGCAGATCCTTCATGGCATCCACGACTTCCTCGGGGTTTTCGCCCATGCCGAGAATGAAGTTCGATTTCGTGATCATCCCGTTCTCGTGACCATGGCGGATCACGTCGAGTGAGCGTTCGTAGCGGAAGGCCGGACGAATGGACTTGAACAGCCGAGGCACGGTTTCAACGTTATGGGCATAGACCTCGGGGGCCGATGCACAGATCGCATCCAAGTATTCCTTTTTACCGGAGAAATCGGGGATCAAGAGTTCGACGCCGGTGCCGGGGTTGAACTGATGGATTCGCCGGACGGTTTCGGCGTAGAGCCAGGATCCTTCGTCATCGAGGTCGTCGCGGGCCACACCGGTCACCGTGGCATAGCGAAGACCCATCTGCTTCACGGACTGGGCGACCTTGAAAGGTTCAGAACGGTCCAGAGCAGCCGGCTTGCCGGTGTCGATCTGGCAGAAGTCACAGCGACGGGTGCATTCAGAACCTCCAATGAGGAAGGTTGCTTCGCGGTCTTCCCAGCATTCGAAAATATTCGGGCAACCGGCCTCTTCACACACCGTGTTCAGGCCCTTGTCCTTGACGAGCTTCTTCATCTCGACGTATTCGGGGCCGATTTCAACCTTGGCTTTGATCCACTCGGGCTTGCGTTCCACGGGGGTGGCCGAGTTGCGCTGTTCAATGCGCAACATGCGGCGTCCTTCGGGGGCGAGGCTCACAGTAGGGCTCCTTCATCGGCGATCGGTGTGTTCGTTTTGATGGCTGGTTCGAGCAGGCGCGTCAGCTCGTCCTGCACCCGGTCGAGTACGTCGACGGGGCGGACTCGTCTGCCGCTTTCTTCGGTGATGCTTGTGGTGGAGGCGTCGGCGATTCCGCACGGGATGATCCGGGAGAATGCGGAGTCGTCATTATCGCAGTTCAGTGCGAAACCATGCATGGTGACTCCGTGGTCCACGCGGATGCCGATAGCGGCGATTTTACGGTCCTGAGCGTCGTCGGTGCCGACGACCCAGACTCCTGGACGGCCCTCGACACGCTGTGCCGTGATGCCGTAGTCGGAGACGACGTTGATCAGCATCTCCTCGAGGCGATGCACATAGTCGCGGATGCCGGCATGGTTGGACAGCTCGACGATCGGGTAGCCCATAAGCTGCCCGGGGCCATGCCAAGTGATCTTGCCGCCGCGGTCCACGGAGACAACGGGAGTTCCATCGATGGGCAGGTCTTGAGGTTCGGTGCGTTTGCCAGCCGTGTAGACGGCGGCATGTTCAAGCAGGAGGACTTCTGGTCCGTGCGTTCGGGCAGCCACTTCATCGTGGATCCGGCGTTGCAGGTCCCAAGCCTCCTGGTAATCAACGTAGTCCGGGGCAAGGCCCAGCCGCTGGAAGGAGATGGTCATGCGCCATACGCTACTCGCCGCAGGTGGCAGGTTCGAATTGGGGACGACAGGGTGGTCTGTGGATAACTTCTGCAGACTGGCGACCAAATCGGTAGAACTGGAGGATGGATGCACCGAATGAGTGGAAACGTCGACCAGAGCTGAAGGACTGGGCGCTTGAACACGAGCTCGGCAGGGGAACAAGTGGCACGGTTTATGTCGTCAGGCAACGTCATACTGGAGATCGTGCTGCCCTGAAGCTTGGTGTTTCTGAAACCTCCGCGAACGGTGCCTACTCCCAAGAAGTCCAGGCACTGGCTGCCATGAAGCATCAGCACATCGTCGAGTTGATCGGGGCCGTCTCCACCGATCAAGGCGAAGGCATCTTGATGGAATACCTTCCGGGAGGTTCCGTGGCGGATCTGATCTCGGCCCGTGGACCATTGACCCTGGGGGAGACCGTCACGGTTATTGCCCCCTTGGCCGGAGCGTTGGCGTTCCTGCATGAGCACGGCGCCGTCCACGGTGATATTTCGCCAGGTAATGTCCTGTTCACCGCGGAAGGGAAACCGAAACTGGCGGACCTCGGATTGGCGGTGCTGGTGGGTGGCCGCCAAGAGGAATCGGGAACCCCGGGGTTCAAGGCTCCCAGCACGGATGTGGATGAACTCGGAGGCAGACGGCTACAACCGGCCCGGGATGTCTATTCTTTGGCGGCGTTGGCCTGGTATATGGTGACCGGTCGTGTTGCCGGGCCCACTCAACACCGGCCCCCCTTATCCTGCCTGCTGGGAGGGGTTCCCTCGGAACTCGTGGAACTGCTGGAATCCGCATTATCCGAAGACGAGGACGACCGGCCTGGCGCTCAGGAATTTGGGCGCCGAATCTTCCACATAGCCAAGCCGCAACCAGTGAACCTTCGGCAAGCTGTGAGGACCGAGGCGCTCGGGCAGATGGTGACCGATGTCGTGGCGGATCCCGCCAGGCAACGGGCCGGTCGTCGTCCGGCAGCATGGATCCGCAGGGCCCTCCCGCTCAGGCGAAACCGGAATCGGCGACAGGGTAGGAGCATGTCTGTGCCAGGGCTCTCCCGACGTATCGAGGGTCGTGGACGAGGCGATGGCCGTCGGCGAGGATCCAGAGCTGAGCGCGGCACACGACGGGGCGTGAGGATGGCGGCCTTCTCGGCAGCTACGGTGCTGCTCTGTCTGCTCGTCGCTGGATTGGTGCTTGCTAGCGTGGATGGCCGAGACCCGGACTCCGCCCCCGCGGCCCAGTCGGCGGTGACCACCCTTCAGCCCACCGCTGCTCCCGTATCGGAGCAGGGGGTGGCTGGCGAGCCGCCGGCGGCAGCTGCCACGTCGGAGTCGTCGTCGGGTCCACGCCTCACGAAGGTGCTGGAAACGCCAGTTTTCTCAGCCCCCGTGCCGGATGACCCGGTGAAGGCGGCACGGGTGCTCACAGCCCGCAGAGATCTCGCCTTGGCGGAAGCCGATCCTGCTGCCTTACGGCAGGTCCACGCGACCGGAGGTAACTCCTTGGGTCCGGATCTCGCGATTTCCAGTCAGCTACGGGCTCGGGGATTGCACTATCGCGGGTTGGAAACACTGTTAACGCATGCCACGGTCAACAAGGGTTCGGAGGACGCCCGGGTCGAAGTGGCCGCCACCAGCATCATGAGCGCCTATCAAATTGTCGGAGCAGATGGTGCAATGATCCAGAGCGTCTCGGAGCCCGAGGAACAGGACATTATTTTGATCTTGGAGCGTGTCGATGGTGGGTGGTTGATCGACTCTGTTGTGGATGCTTCGGGGTCTCCGGGGATCCATGGATGAATCTTCGGCGGTGACGCCACCGATATCGGTCGGTAGGATCGCATCATGAGTTTGAGTTCCTACCTTCGCTACCCGCACGTCTCCGCCGAATTCGTGACCTTCGTCGCCGAGGACGATGTCTGGCTTGTCCCACTGGCTGGGGGCCGTGCCTGGCGCCTTTCAGCGCAGGGCTTGCCGGCACGTAACCCCCGGTTCTCCGCCGACGGGCAGACGATCACCTGGACCATTCGTAGCGGGGGCAGCCAGGAGATCGTGGCGGCATCCGTCGACGGTGGCGACTACCGACAACTCACCTTTTGGGGTCACCCGTCGACGAAAAACCGCGGATATACCCCCGATGGCCACGTTCTAGCTATTACTTCCAAGGATCAGGCGGATTCGCGTTTGACCTGGGCCCGAACTGTTGCACTCGACGGCTCTTCAGGCCGGGGGCTGGATTTTGGGCCCGTTGATTCCCTGGCATGGGGGCCGTCGGTGGGAGACGAACGCCCGTTGGTGATCGGTAGTGCTCTGAGTCGTGAACCAGCCTGGTGGAAGCGTTATCGCGGTGGAACCGCCGGCAAACTCTGGATCGATCGGGATGGTGGCGGGGAATTCGAGCGCCTGATTCCCGAGCTGGACGGAAACTTATGTGACCCGGTGTGGGTCGACCAACGTGTTGCCTTCCTCTCGGATCACGAGGGATACGGCAACATCTACTCCGTCAGCCCCGATGGCGGTGACCTACGGCGGCATACTGACCATGAGAGCTACTACGTCAGGCATTTGGCCTCCGACGGACAGCGCCTCGTCTTTGAGTCTGCCGGCGAACTGTGGGTCCTGGACGGGCTGGACGCAGAACCTAGGAAACTGGAGATCACACTCGGATCTGCCGGACACGGCAGACAGCCAACCAGGCTGGACGTCGCCGGTCATTTGGTCCGGGCCACCCCCGACCAGAGCGGGAACGCCAGCATCATCGAAAGCCACGGAACACTACATCTCCTGCCCCACCGTCGTGGGCCGGCCCGGGCGATCGAATCGGCCCCCGGTGTCAGGGCACGGTTGGGCAGCCTGTTCGGTTCTGACCGAGTGCTCTACGTTTCCGACGTGCAGGGTGAGGAAACGATCCACCTTCAAGAACTGGATGCCTTCGAACGGCGCTATCCCGCGGGAGCAGGCAGCGCCGGAGCCGGTAGCGAGCGGACCCCGGCCGAGGGGCGTTTTGGCGCCGGTTCGGGCCCGGGAGATGGCCCGACGAATGGGGAAACCGGTGACACGGATGAAGAAGCCGGGGATCTTCCACAGCCGGTCAGCGCAGCCGGAAGTGCCGGACTGCCGACACCTATCGCGGCGACCGGGAAGGGACGCGATGCCGTCGCTGCTTCGGCCACAGGCGATGATTCATCAGCCGATACTCCTCCGGAGCAAGATGCGGGGGACAATGCGGGGGCTGAACAAGGGACGCGTGACTTCGAACTGCCGGGCGGTCACCGAGTCCGCAGTCTCATCCCCAGCCCCGATGCCCGCTGGATAGCCGTCTCCACAGAAGCCGGCCACACCTATTTACTGGAACCGGAAGCCTCGACGTGGCATGAGATCAGCGCCGGAGGCCAAGGAGCCGCCGAAGGGCTCGCGTTCTCTCCTGACGGACGATGGCTGGCCTTCACCGAGCCGGTCGCCACTTTCGGGTCGCGCACCCGCATGCTCCTGGTGTCCACCGACGAGCCGACCGAGGCGCCGATCGAAGCAACTGACGGTCGATTCCGTGACCATGCACCGTCGTTTACCCCCGACGGGAAATATCTGGCCTTCCTTTCCGACCGAAGTTTCGATCCGCTCTACGACACCCACGGCTTCGACCTGGCTTTCCCCGCATCGACGAAGCCGTTCCTTTTGGCCTTGGACGATCGGACTCCTTCGCTCTACGGTCCCCGGGTTTATGGGGCCGAAACAAGCGTCGAAGAGGTCAGAAAGGACGCCGGAACCGACAGCAACGGGACGCCAGCGCCCCTTCCGGAGACGAACGTGGTGCGTGAGGGGCTTCCCTCACGCCTGTTCGCCGTTCCCGTTGCACAGGGTCGCTACGAATCGTTGGTCGCCGTCGACGGAGGGCTGCTGTGGCTAACCGATGTCTCCACCGGAGTCACCGGCGATGGCCGTGCCCCCGACGCCGAGGCTGAATCCCAACGGCTGGAACGGTTCGACCATGAAACGCAGCGGCTCACCACCCTTTTGGAGGCCGCGGAGGCGTTCCTCGTCAGTGATGACCGCAAGCGGCTGGTAGCCGTCCAGAACGGCACCGTACGGGCCGTACCAACGGATAAGCCAGCCGAGTCGGACTCGGCCGACAGTCAGGACATCGACCTGAACCGTATTCGAGTGAGCCTGGACCCCGCGAAGGTCTGGGCCCATGCCTTCGACGAAGCCTGGCGGCTCCAGCGTGATTTCTTCTGGGTCGAGGATATGGCCGGCCGTGACTGGGCAGCGGTGGCTGAGACCTACCGTCCGCTCCTTGAGCGCTTGGGCAGCCACGACGACCTCGTGGACCTGCTGTGGGAACTACACGGGGAACTGGGCACCTCCCATGCCTACGTCACCCCGAAACCTATTCAAGGTGCCGACAATCAAGGCTTGCTCGGTGCGGATCTGGCACGGGTCGATGGCCAATGGCGCGTTGAAAACGTGCTGGTGGGGGAGTCATCCGACCCCCAGGCCTATGCGCCACTGGCTGCGCCCGGTGTGGGCGTCCGGGCCGGGGACGAGCTACTGGCGATCAACGGGGTAGACATCCCCGCATCCGGTCCAGCGGCCCTGCTGCAGGGCACCGGCGGTCAACCCATTGAACTCACCGTCCGTGGCGGTGCATCATCACGGAACCCGGGCGAGATCCGACGCGTCGGGATCGTTCCGGTTAGCAATGAAGAGCGGCTGCGTTACCACCAGTGGGTGTCGCGTAACCGTCGGGACGTCAGAGAAGCTTCCCAAGGCGCATTCGGATATTTGCATATCCCCGACATGATGCCGCTGGGGTGGGCCCAACTGTTCAGGGATCTGGATCAGGAAGCGTCGCGAGACGCGTTGCTCATCGACGTACGTCGGAACCGTGGCGGCCATACGTCCCAACTTGTGGCAGAGGTGATTGCCCGGAAGGTCACTGCCTGGTCGGTGGCCCGCGAACAGGAGCCGTCGACATACCCCGTTAGTGCACCACGTGGGCCGGTGGTCATCCTGACCGATGAATGGGCAGGATCCGACGGGGACATCATCACGCAGGTCAGCAAACTGCGAGCCATTGGGCCCGTGGTCGGGGTGAGGACCTGGGGCGGGGTCATCGGCATCGACGGCGAATTCGATCTGGCCGACGGTACCGGCGTGACCCAGCCACGTTATGCCACCTGGTTCACCGGAGGCGTGGGCTGGGGCGTGGAGAACCGGGGTGTCGACCCGGATATTGACGTGCCCTTCCCGCCGCACGCCCATCTGGCAGGAACGGACCCGCAGCTGGAGCACGGGATCATGGTGCTTAAGGAAATGCTCCATGAGATCCCGACGCAGAGGCCTCCGGAACGAGAAGGTTACCCCTCCCGCGAACCCGGGCCGCTTCCTGCCCGTCCGCAGGACTCCTCGGCGGACTGATCCTCTGGAGACAGAACAACGAGGGAGGGCGTCGGAACCATGCATGGTTCCGACGCCCTCCCTCGTTGGGTGAGCTGAAAGCTAGGAGACCAAGGTTGCGTCGAGCTTGATGCTCGGCACCGAGGCCAGGGCCTTCGAGACCGGGCAGCCTTCCTTGGCGCCCTGGGCTGCCGCCTTGAAGGTGGCTTCGTCAATGCCGGGGACCGTTGCCTTCAGGGTCAAGCGGATCTCGCTGATCAGCGGACCGTTGGTCGTGTCGAAATCAACTTCGGCACTGGTCTCGATCGAGTCAGCGGTGAAGCCTGCGTCCTTCAACGCGCCGCCGAGGGCCATCGAGTAGCAGGAAGCGTGCGCTGCGGCGATCAGTTCCTCGGGGCTGGTCTTGCCCTCGGACTGGTCCGAACGGGCCTTCCAGGTGATGTCGTAGGTGCCGATACCTGACGTTTCGAAAGACGTCTGACCGCTTCCGGAGAAAAGATCGCCGTTCCAAACGGTGCGGGCGGTACGAGTTGTAGCCATGGTGACTCCTCCACATCTGAGCTGGGCGACCGGTTCCGGGCGCCATCTCCATCCTATGGCTCCCGGCGATCGGGGCAAGAAGATGACTCCGAACAGCAAAAGACCCCCGGTAAAAACCGGGGGTCCATGGTCGATGCCTACACCCAGAGCACCGCAATGGCGATATTGATCAAAGCCAGGCCGCCAACACCGTGGGCGATGCCGGTGGGCACCACCTCATGATTCTTGACCTTCTTACGGCCGATCCATGCCGCGACGAGGATGCCCAGGGCAATGATGAGCTTAACGCCCAGCTTGATCCTGTTCGGTTCCCCGTCTCCCATCTCCAGCAGGCCGAACATCAAGATGCCGGTCACCACCTGGGTGATGGCGCCGATCCACTGCCAAAGGCCGACCGTAGGGGTTTTGAAGGAGGCGAGCCAACCGCCGAAGATCGCGGCAGCACCCAGAATGTGCACAAAAATGAGCAAGGTGAGAATGAAGTTCATAGGGCCATTCTAGGGGTGGTTTCGACAGCGTGTCGAAACCGTGTCCAGTCGAAGAAACGACGACGGCCGGTGACCCTCTACAGAAGGGTTCACCAGCCGTCGTCGTTCACCATCGGACCAGGTCAGATGGTCCGGCGGGGCTTGCTACAGGCCGAGGTCGGCCTCGAAAGCGCCTTCTTCCAGACGTGCACGCAAGGTCTGTAGGAAACGTCCGGCATCCGCGCCGTCGACCAGCCGGTGGTCGTAGGTCAGTGACAGGTACATCATGTGGCGGATGGCGATCGTGTCATCGCCATCGGTGCCCGCCACGACCATGGGACGCTTGACGATCGCTCCGGTGCCGAGGATGGCCACCTGCGGCTGGTTGATGATCGGTGTATCGAACAGTGCGCCGACCGACCCGATGTTGGTGATCGAGAACGTGCCACCGGAGAGCTCATCCGGGCCGATCTTGTTGTCGCGGGTGCGCTTGGCAACATCATCGATGCGGCTGGCGACGCCTGCGAGGTTCAAATCACCGGCGTTGTTGATGACCGGAACGAGCAGACCCTTATCGGTATCCACCGCGATCGCCAGGTGTTCGGCGTCGTGGTAGGTGATCTCCTGCTTTTCCTCGTCGTACTCGGCGTTGAGCTTCGGGTGCTGCTTCAGCGCTTCGGCAACGGCCTTGGCGATGAACGGCAGGTAGGTCAGCTTGGTGCCGTTGACGGCCTGGAACTGTGCCTTGGCCGAGGTGCGCAGCTTGGCCACGCGGGTCATGTCGACCTCGTGGACCTGGGTGAGCTGCGTTGAGGTCTCCAGCGACTCGCGCATCCGCTTGGCGATGACCTGGCGGATCCGGGGTGCCTTCTCCGTCTTCCCACGCAGGGAGGACGGGACGACGGCGGCGGGAGCCTTCGGGGCCGACCCCGAGCCGTTAGCCGGTGCTGCCGGGGCAGCTGACTTCTTGGCCTCGACGGCGTCCAGGACATCCTGCTTGCGGATGCGGCCGCCGACACCGGTGCCGGTGACCGTCGACAGGTCGATTTCGTTCTGCGAAGCCAGACGACGAACCAGCGGCGTCACATAGCCGTCGTTGCCTCCTGCCGGGGCAGGAGTCGAAACGGGCTTGGGGGCCTCAGCCTTGGGAGCCTCCTGCTTCGGAGCTTCCTGCTGGGGTGCTTCGGCCTTGGCAGCTTCCTGCTTGGGAGCTTCTTCCTGAGGCGCTTCGGCCTCGGGAGCTTCCTGCTTGGGAGCTTCTTCCTGGGGCGCTTCGGCCTTCGGGGCTTCCGCCGCCGGGGCTGCACCGGAACCGATAACGGCCAGGACGGATCCGACCTCAGCGGTGTCGTCCTCGTTCACCTTGATCTCCAGCAGTGTGCCGGCGACGGGCGAAGGGATCTCAGTGTCGACCTTATCGGTGGAAACCTCGAGCAGCGGCTCGTCGACCTCGACGTCATCGCCGACCTGCTTGAGCCAGCGCGTCACAGTGCCTTCGGTGACGCTTTCGCCCAAGGCCGGAAGCGTGACATCGGCACGTTCGCCGGAATCGCCGGAATCGCTGGAAGCCGCGGGGGCCTCGTCGGAGGAGGAATCCTCGGCTGCGGGAGCTGACTCCTCGGCGGGAGCTTCTTCTGCCGGTGCTTCTTCGGCCGGTGCCTCCTCGGAGGAACCGGATCCCGAGCCGTCGCCGATACGCACCAGCGGTGCGCCGACATCTGCCGTCTCATCCTCGGGAACGAGGATTTCTTCGATCACACCAGCGACCGGCGAGGGGACCTCGGTGTCGACCTTATCGGTGGAAACCTCCAGTAGCGGCTCGTCGACCTCGACGCTATCGCCGACCTGCTTGAGCCAGCGCGTCACAGTGCCTTCGGTGACACTCTCACCGAGTGCGGGCAAGTTCACGGTTTCAGACATGGTGTCCCCGTTCTCCTAAAGCTATATCTCTTGACTTGGACGGCCGGCAACGAGGGCGAAGCGGCCGGTGTTCGGCTTGCGTCGAGCTTAGTGCACCGTGGGCCGACCTGCGTAAGATCGGCCCACGGTGCACGTCATACCCGTGCTTAACCGTGAAGCGGCTTCCCGGCCATGGCCAGGGCGGTTTCGCCCATGGCCTCGTTCTGCGTCGGGTGGGCATGGACCAGCTGGGCCACATCCTCGGGGTAGGCCTCCCAGTTAACGATGAGCTGTGCTTCGCCGACCTGCTCGCCGATCCTGCTGCCGATACCGTGTACGCCGACGATCGGGCCGTCCTTGACGCGCACCATCTTGATGATGCCGGCGGTCCCCAAAATGGAGGACTTGCCGTTGCCGGCGAGGTTGTATTCCTGGATTTCGACCTGGTCCTCGCCGAACTTTTCCTTGGCCTTCGGTTCCGTGTAGCCCACGGAGGCGATTTCCGGTTCGCAGTAGGTGACCTTGGGGATGTTGATGTCCTCGACGATGACCGGGTTTTTACCGGCGATCTCCTCGGCGACAAAGATTCCGTGCTGGTAACCGCGGTGGGCCAACTGCAGACCCGGCACGATATCGCCGATGGCGTAGATGTTGCCGACGCCGGTGTGCTGGCGTTCGTCGGTGATGACGAAGCCGCGGTCCATGTTCAGGCCCTGCTCCTCGAAGCCGAGTCCCTCGGTGACCGGTCCACGGCCTACGGCCACCAGAACGATATCCGCCTCCAGGACACTGCCGTCGGCGAGCGAGACCTTCACCCCGTCGTCGTCCTGCTCGACCTTCTCGAAGAAAATGCCGGTCTTGGACTTGATGCCGCGCTTCTTGAAGGCACGCTCTAGGCCCTTGACGATGGACGGGTCCTCGTTCGGGACCAGCGACGGCAGGCCCTCCACGATGGTGACGTCGACGCCGAAGGACTTCCAGACGGAAGCGAACTCCACGCCGATGACGCCGCCACCGAGCACGATGGCGCTCTGCGGCAAAGTCTCCATGGCCAGTGCCTCGGTGCTGGTCAGCACGCGGCCGCCAATTTCCAGACCCATGGTCTTGGTCGTGGAGCCGGTGGCGAGGATGATGTTCTTGCCCTTATAGGCCACCCCGTCCACGTCGATGGTGTCCTGGGACACCAGACGGCCGTTGCCCTCGATGACGTTGACCTTCTTCATCTTCAGCAGGCCGGCCAGTCCCTTGTACTTGCCGGCGACGATGCCGTCCTTGTACTGGCGGACGGCGCCCATGTCGATGGAGTCCAACGTGGTGTTGATCCCGTACTTGGCACCCTCGCGGGCGTTGTCGGCCAGTTCGGCCGAGTGCAGGTATGCCTTTGTCGGGATGCAGCCGGTGTGCAGGCAGGTGCCACCCAGTTTTGCTTTTTCCACCAGTCCAACGGTGAAACCGAGCTGGACGGCGCGCAACGCTGCCGAGTAGCCGGCGCTGCCGCCACCAAGGATGAGTACATCGAATTCTTGCGTTGTTGCCGATTCGGCCACGTTAACGCTCCCTCGCGAGTGAGATGAGGCCCCCGCGTAGTTGGGGGCTCGTTCCATGTGTTCTGCCTGTTCGACCTCGTGGCCGGGCAGGCACTGCCTACTATTCTTTCAGCATTCACCTTAGCGCGGACCATGGCCGATCATCCACATCCCGTGACCGGCGGATCGTGGGTCGGTGATCAGTCTCATGGGCCGCTGCCAGGAAAATTACTGTGCTGCCAGCTCTTCTGCGTAGGTCAGGAGCGTGCGCAGACCCGATCCGGTGCCGTTCTTGGGCACGTAACCATAGGGTGCGACGTCGTTATACGAGGGGCCGGCAATGTCGATATGTGCCCAGGGGATCTTCTGGCCATCGACTTCACCAACGAACTCCTGCAAGAACGCTGCGGCGGTCATCATCCCGCCGTTGCGTTCGCCGGCGTTGGCCAGATCGGCGACGGTCGAGTCCAGGGAAGCCCTGAGTTCCTCGGGCATCGGCATGCCCCAGGCGGATTCACCGGAGGTTCCTGCGGCACCGACGAGCGCATCGCGAACCCCGGTGTCGCCCATGATGCCGCTGGTACGGCGGCCCAATGAGATCAGCTGGGCGCCGGTCAACGTGGCGATGTCGATGATGACGTCGGGCTTTTCGGCGCTGGCAGCGACGAGACCGTCTGCCATGACCAATCGGCCTTCAGCGTCGGTGTTCAGGTTTTCAACGGTCTTGCCACCGAACATGGTGAAGACGTCGCCGGGACGGGCAGCGTGGCCGCCGGGCATGTTCTCGGCCAGGCAAAGCCATGCGGTCGCGCGCAGCGGCAGCCCGAGTTCCGCGATGGCGAGCATGGTTCCCAGTACGGTGGCCGCACCAGCCATATCCGACTTCATGAAGTGCATGTTTGCCGCCGGCTTCAACGAGATACCGCCGGTGTCGAAAGTGATGCCCTTGCCGACGAGGGCGAGGTGGCGGCGGGCCTTGGCCGGGGAGTATTCCAGTTTGACCAGGCGCGGCTGACGGGAAGAACCCTTGCCGACGCCCATGATTCCGCCGTAGCCGTCCTTTTCCAGGCGCTTCTCGTCGTAAACGGTGACCTTGATCGGCAGCGATTTCACGGCGGTGCGTGATTCCGCGGCGAAGGACTCGGGGAAGAGGTCGGCAGGGGAGGTATTGACCAGGTCGCGCACCCCGCGCACGGAGCGGCCAAGGATGGCGGCACGACGCAAGGCGGCGGGCAGGGCCTTGTGGGCCGACGCAGCGGTGGCGATGATGCCCTCGATCAAGGGCGTCTTCTCCGGGGCCTTCGAGAGGTGGTTGGAGAAAGCATAGGCGCCCAAGGCCACGCCTTCGGCAACGGCTGTGGCCGATTCGACGGTGGGAGCCGGCAGGGCGAAGACGACCTTGGGGAGTCCCTTGAGTTGGCGGGCTGCAGCACCGGCGGCACGACGCAGTGCCTCGGTTTCAGGGGCCTCGCCGGCGACGGCGCCGAGACCGGTGAGGACCAGGACGTCGGCCTTGAGCGAAGCCGGGGCGGGCAGTCGGAGGATTTCATCCGCCGCACCGGTGGCGCCCAGGGCGGGCAGTGAGTCCTGCAGGGCCGAGGATTCTGCCTTCGGAAGGGGGGAATCGAGCAGTCGAGGGCCGTCTTTGCCCTTGGCGACGGCGATGACGACGGCGTTGGCCGTCACCCGCCGTACGTCGGGGGAGACGGCGGTCAGCTTCAGTTCGCTGGCGTTGATCACGGGTCCGGATCCTTAATGCAGCCGCCCACCCGGGGCCGCGGTTGATGTGTGAAGTAGATGTTGCGTTACCTCCGATCGTATCGCTGACCGGCAGTGGTTGGTGTCCATTGACGTCTTACTGGGCCGAGCCTGCGGGTCCAACCGATAGAATGGTCAGTGGGTCGGGAAGGAATCCGACCCCACGCGTGTTGAACCCGAAGGTGCATGCCCGAGTCCCTGGAAGGAGACACCATGCTTGATCCCTTGTCCCTCGTCAGGCTCGACGACGAGGTCGTCGATGAAGTGCGCCTCCAAGGACTGGGAATGCTGGTCTCTCTCGCCGGCCATGCTGATGCCGGGCAGCTCAGCCAACAGATCCGCAGGGAACTGCTGGGCCACCTTGACTCGGAACTCATCGCCTCCTTCGACGCCGACCAACTGGTCAATTACCGTGAACGACGCCCGCAGATTTCGCTGGCCGCCGACCACTTCACCGACTACGCGGCCCCCGTGATCGAATTGCACCGGCTCACCGATGGGCTGGGAACCGACTTCCTCTTTCTGACCGGCTCGGAACCGGATTTCCAATGGGAACGATTCGCTGCTGCAGTCGTCTTGCTGGCCCGGGGCCTGAACGTCTCGTTGACCGCTGGGATCGGTGCTGCCCCCTTGCCGGTTCCGCACACCCGACGTATCGGGGTCACGGTACACGGCAACCGGCCGGACCTGAGGGAAGGCATTTCGACGTGGAACCCCTCAGCGCAGATCCCCGCAGCGGCAGCCCATCTGGTGGAAATGCGACTGGACGCGGACGGTCGCGACGTCGTGGGCTACGACCTTCACGTTCCTCACTATCTAGCTGATTCGGAGTACCCGCAGGTCGCCGTGGCTGCGATGGAGTTCTTGGGTGCCGCCCTGGGCTTGGGGCTGCCTTCTGACCATCTGCGTGAAGCGGCCCGGAAGGTCGAAGGGCAAATCGCCGAACAGGTTGCCGATGCCCCGGATGTCCAGCGAATGGTCGCTAATTTCGAAAAGCGTTTCGACGCCCACGAGCCCGAAGCCGAACGGCGTTCACTCCTCCTCACGGCCGACGAGGTGGTTCCCGATGGAGAGGATTTGGGGATGGCTGCTGAAGCCTTCCTGTCCTCGCAAGCAGCCAAGGCCGACCCTGAAGAAAACGGTCAGTGACCTCTCTGAGGGGTCGGTTCGCCTCCGGATCTGCTTGGTGGGTCTGGGGAATCGGCGTCTTCGCCTACATGGTTGCTGTCACCCAGCGGACCAGCTTCGGTGTTGCCGGGTTGGAGGCCACGTCCCGATTCGACGCTAGCGCCTCCATTTTGGGAATGTTCAGCGTGGTCCAGCTCGTGGTCTACGCCGGTTTGCAGATCCCCGTCGGCATGCTGATCGATAAGTTTGGTTCTCGACGGCTGATCATCTTCGGTGCCCTGCTGATGGGGCTCGGGCAGATGTTGCTGGCCCTGGCCACGTCGGTTCCGGCCGGACTCGTGGGACGGTTCTTCGTCGGTGCCGGCGATGCCATGACCTTCGTATCGGTGATCCGCCTGATTTCTGCGTGGTTTCCGGGGTACCGCGTCCCGATGCTCACCCAGTTCACCGGCATGGTCGGCCAGCTGGGACAGTTACTCAGCCTGGTGCCGTTCGTGGCCCTTTTGCATTGGGCCGGATGGACGACGTCGTTCCTGTCCTTGGCTGCGTTATGTGTGCTGGCATTCGTGCTTTCCCTGGCCGTGGTGCGCGACCAGCCGCCCGGAAGTGCGCCGTTGCCCTCCGGCCCACCACCTAAATCGTTGGCCGTCCTGCGCGAAGCATGGCGCCAGCCAGGAACTCGGCTGGGTTTTTGGACCCATTTCGGTCTGCAATTCACGTCCAACGTCTTCCTGTTGGCCTGGGGTTACCCCTTCCTCGTTTCCGGCCAGGGACTGGACCCGACTGCGGCTTCTGGTTTGATGACGATCTTCGTTCTCGTCTCGCTGGTCTTTGGACCACTCTTCGGAGCGATCGTCGCGCGGCACCCCCTGCGACGGTCGACCTTGGCACTGGGAATCATCGCGCTGATCTCGGCGTCCTGGGCTGCCGTTTTGTTGTGGCCGGGGCCCGCACCGCTGGCCCTGCTGGTCGTGTTGCTGATCCTGTTGGCCATCGGTGGCCCGGGGTCCATGATCGGCTTTGATTTCGCAAGGACCTTCAACACCCCTCAGAGCATGGGAACCGCGACGGGGATCGTCAACGTCGGCGGGTTCACCGCCGCGTTGATCAGCGTATATTTCATCGGACTGATTCTTGACCTGCAGTTTGCGGCTGCGGGCGGTCAGGGAGATCTATATAACCTCGATGCCTTCCGTTGGGCCATGGCCTTCCAGTTCCTCCCCCTGGCGGCGGGTGCCGTCGGCATCATCACCACCCGGCACAAGACGCGAAGCGACCTGGCCCACGACGGTGTGGTGATTGTTCCTCTCCGGCAGGCTCTGGCGGAACGTCGGTGGCGCCGAGGCCGTCGGCCCCGCAACTGACCTTTGAATACCAAATAAAGAGTCACTGGCCCCTCACCGTGGCCCCTCGGGTGCCAGTGGGGCCCCACGTTCCACAGGGAGCTAGCCGGGACCTGAAAACGGCGAGCCACCGGAACACGGTGGAGGGATGAATAGTTCACCGGGACAACTCTCCGTCAGCGATGCCGAAGGCGTCATCTCCCTCGTGCCCCACCTGCTCGGATTTCATCCGCGCGAAAGCCTGGTGGTCCTGATCATGCGGGAAAAAGCCCTGGAAGCCACGCTGAGGGTGGATCTTCCGGCCCCGGGAACAGGCCTGATGGGGGCCCGAAGGTTCACCCGGCAGCTGGTCGACTATTTGCGGGCGGCCCCCGAAGCAGATGGAGCCTGCTTGGTCCTGTATTCAGAACTGGCCCATGCTGAAGGACATCTCCTCCCGTATCGGGATTTCACCGATGCCGTAACCAGCCAGCTTCAACGGTGCGGCTACCAGGTGCCCGATGCCTGGCTCGTTGGTTGCGGACGTTGGTGGTCTTACTTTTGTGGCGGTCCAACCTGCTGCCCGACCTCCGGCCGGCCGATCGAGTCGGTGCTGCTTTCGGAAGCACATTTGAACATGGTCTTGCGGGGGAGTAGCCCGATGGCAGAACCCTGGGACGGGACGGGCGCAGAAACCTGGCCTGGGGTTGAAGCCGTTCGTGAGGTGGTGGATGAACACCAACGCGCCGGCGGAGGGTGGAGGGAATCGATTCGCGGGCTGGAGCGATGGTGTGCCGCCCTGGACCAAGAGCCGCAGGAGCTCGTGACGAAACTACGCTCAAACCCCTCGGACACTGGTGCTTTGCTGGCTTCTCTGCGCACTGACTTAGTTCGGGACGCCTTGCCCTTCGCCGCGGGAAGCTCGGGGGCCGGGGCCCGAAGCGCTTTGGTCGGCAGACTGCGCAATGCCGATGCCAACGCAGAGTTGCGCGAATTGGGCGAGTTCATGTTGGGCAACTCGGACCAGGCTCCTCATTGGGGGACCCTCGAAAAACTCTGGGAAGTGGGTCGGGGGATCCTGCCGGCGGCACGCGGAAGGGACCGCTGTGCGTTGCTGTGTATCTTGGGCTGGGTTGAGTGGGCCAAAGGTCACAGCAGCGGCGCCCACGCCCTGATCGCCACCTGCCGTTCCGAGGCGCCCGAATACCGCTTGGCCGCGCTGCTGGGGGCCTTTCTTGCCCGGGGGCGGCTGCCCCGGTGGGCCACCAACCGGGAAACCGCATGGGCCGGCAGTCTTGAGCCTGGCCAATGACAAGCGTGGGCTCGAAACGTGAGAGACTATTAACCGCAGACCCGGTTGGGTCCGTGTCCTTGGGGACGGTAGCCACTGTCCCGCCCCGTGATCCACTTTCGGATTCGGGAACAAAAGGCCGAATGTAGGCGTTGCAACCACTGGACCCTTCATTCGGATTCGCCTCTATGGCGGAACTCGGACTTGACAGGGTCATAGTGGTGTTACCCGTCAGGTGGCGCCGCGGTCGATCCGTGAGAAAGGTTATTCGTGCCAGCTTCCAAATCAAGCTCTCAGGCCACCACCAGCCGGGGCAAGAAGCCCGCAGCCGCAGCGGGCGCAGTGGATACAGCCGATGAGACGGATGAGTTGACGCCTCAGCAGAAGGCCGCTCAGACGCGCGCCAAGAACAAAGCCAAGAAGGCGGCCGAAGTAGCAGCCGAACCTACCGAGCCGGCAGCAGGAGCCGAGCCCGAGGCAGATGAAGAGGGCGAAGCAGCAGCCAAGCCCGAGAGCGAAAAGTCGGGTGCACCGGCCGATCCGGCGGCTCGCGAAGACGAGGCGCGCGGGTTCATCATTACCAGTGATGATGACGACGCCCCACAGCAGCAGGTGTTGGTCGCCGGTGCGACCGCCGACCCGGTGAAGGATTACCTGAAGCAAATCGGCAAGGTTGCCCTGCTCAATGCCGAACAGGAAGTTGATCTCGCCCTGCGGATCGAGGCCGGGCTCTTCGCCACCGAGAAGCTCAAGGCGGGCGACGACGTTCCCAAGCGGCTGCGTTGGGACCTGGAGCAGGTGGTCCATGACGGCAAGATCGCCAAGAATCACTTGCTCGAAGCCAACCTCCGGTTGGTCGTCTCCCTAGCCAAGCGGTACACCGGCCGCGGGATGCTCTTCTTGGACCTGATCCAGGAAGGGAACCTGGGCCTGATCCGTGCGGTCGAGAAGTTCGACTACACCAAGGGCTTCAAGTTCTCCACGTACGCGACCTGGTGGATCCGTCAGGCCATCACCCGGGCCATGGCCGACCAGGCCCGGACCATCCGTATCCCGGTCCACATGGTCGAGGTCATCAACAAGTTGGCCCGTGTCCAGCGACAGATGCTGCAGGACCTGGGTCGCGAACCGACCCCTGATGAGCTGGCCAAGGAACTCGACATGACACCCGAAAAGGTGGTCGAGGTACAGAAGTACGGTCGTGAACCGATTTCTCTGCACACACCATTGGGCGAAGACGGCGACTCCGAGTTCGGCGACCTCATCGAGGACTCCGAAGCCGTGGTACCAGCCGATGCCGTGAGCTTCACGCTGCTGCAGGAACAGTTGCACTCCGTTCTGGACACACTCTCCGAACGCGAAGCAGGTGTTGTGGCGATGCGCTTCGGCCTGACCGATGGTCAGCCGAAGACGTTGGACGAAATCGGCAAGGTCTATGGGGTCACCCGTGAGCGGATCCGTCAGATCGAGTCCAAGACGATGTCCAAGCTGCGCCACCCGTCACGGTCGCAGGTATTGCGCGACTACTTGGACTAAATCAGCGCGTCGGAGAACCGATCCGAAAGCACAGGCCGGCACCCCNNGGGGTGCCGGCCTGTGCTTTTCCACCATGGTGGGTGCGCCTCGGTGGCGGACCCGGTCCGGTGGTCAACGAGTGCGGACAAAAAAGCGGGAACCGTGTGTTCACGGTTCCCGCTTCAGCAGTCTTGAGCCCGGGGGCTCTTCGACGGAGGATCAGTCCTCGTCGTCGTAGACCGGCTTCTCATGAAGTTTGTCGGTTTCGTCCTGCCATTCGGCGGTCATGGGCCGCAGCTTGGCCTCGACGTCGCGTGCGTGGTGGCCGCAGAAGAGCAGCTCTCCACCAGAGGTCTGAAGAACCGCCCGCACATAGGCCTGTGCTCCGCAGCGGTCGCAGCGATCAAGTGCGGACAGTCCGCGTGTTGCCACTGATGTTGGCGTCATGATGACCTCCTTGGATCTCGTGTACTCAATACAACCAGCTACGGCGATAAATCATCCCGTCATGACTCGACTTTCGCTCACCGCGTAGCGTTCCGCAGGCATTATCGGCATGGGCGTGTCGTGCGCCACGCCTGATTTTCCGTTGAAAAGCTGTAACGGCGCGGGAACCGTGAGATGTCGGATGCGGGGACTATCGTGGAAGTGGTCCGAAATTCCATCGTCAACAAGGAGCACGTCCCCCGTGGCACCGAGTTCTGAGTACAACGCACGCCACCTCTCCGTGCTGGAAGGCCTGGAAGCGGTCCGCAAACGCCCGGGCATGTATGTCGGTTCCACCGATTCGCGCGGACTCATGCACTGCCTCTGGGAGATTATCGACAACTCGGTGGACGAGGCCCTCGGCGGCTTCGGGCAAAGCATCACCATCGTGCTGCACTCGGACGGGTCGGTAGAAATTCACGACGATGGCCGCGGCATTCCCGTGGACGTCGAACCTAAAACCGGGCTGACCGGCGTTGAAGTCGTTTTCACCAAACTTCACGCCGGCGGGAAATTTGGTGGCGGTTCATATACGGCCTCCGGCGGCCTCCACGGCGTGGGTGCCAGTGTGGTCAACGCCCTGTCGGGGCGCCTCGATGTCCAGGTGGACCGGGGCGGCAAGACCTACCAGATGCAATTCCGGCGGGGAGAGCCGGGGCGCTTCAAGGACACCGGTAAGCCCAAACCCGAGGCACCTTTCGAGCCGTTCGTGGAAAACTCTGAACTCGACATCGTTGGCAAGGCCAAGCGTGGGGTCACCGGAACCCGCATCCGCTACTGGGCCGACGAACAGATCTTTATCGCCGATGCCAAATTCTCCTACGAGGAACTCGAAGCACGCGCCCGGCAGACCGCATTCCTCGTGCCGGGCCTCCGGCTGACCTTGCGTGATGAACGCAAGCTGCCGGGAACCGCTGGCGCGGACGGGCCGATCGAAGAGATCTTCCACCATGATGGCGGGATCTCGGAATTCGTCGACTACCTGGCCCATGATCCGGCCGTCACCGACATCTGGCGCATCCAGGGGACAGGAGCCTTCAAGGAATCCGTACCCGTCCTCGACGACTCCGGGCACAGCAAGGTGATGGAGGTCGAACGTTCCTGCGAGGTCGATGTTGCCTTGCGGTGGGGTGTCGGCTATGACACCACCGTGCGTTCCTTCGTGAACATCATCGCCACGCCCAAGGGCGGTACGCACCAGACAGGTTTCGAGCAAGCACTTCTGAAGACCTTCCGTAAGGTGATCGAGTCCAACGCCCGCAAGTTGAAGGCCGGCAACGACAAGATCGAGAAGGATGACGTCACCGCCGGCATGACGGCGGTCCTGACCGTCCGCCTGGCCGAACCCCAATTCGAGGGCCAGACCAAGGAGATCCTCGGGACGTCGGCAGTGCGCCAGATCGTTTCCCGGGTGGTGGAGAAGCAACTTGCTGCCCGCCTGACCTCCTCCGCGCGAGCGGATAAACAGCAGGCCGGGGCCGTGCTGGAAAAGGTCGTCAACGAGATGAAGTCCCGGATCTCGGCTCGGGTTCATAAGGAGACGCAGCGGCGCAAAAGTGCGCTGGAAACCTCATCGTTGCCGACGAAATTAGCTGACTGCCGAAGCGATAACGTCGAACGTTCAGAACTGTTCATCGTGGAGGGCGATTCGGCGCTCGGAACCGCGAAGCTGGCCCGTTCCTCCGATTTCCAGGCGCTGCTGCCGATCCGTGGCAAGATCTTGAACGTCCAGAAAGCCTCGGTGGGGGACATGCTCTCCAACGCCGAATGTGCTGCCCTCATCCAAGTCGTTGGCGCCGGCTCCGGGAGAAGCTTTGATATTTCTGCCGCCCGCTACGGCAAGGTCGTCCTGATGACCGATGCCGATGTCGACGGGGCCCATATCCGCACGCTTCTGCTGACCCTCTTCTTCCGCTACATGCGACCGATGGTCGAGCACGGCCGGGTCTATGCTGCGGTGCCGCCCCTGCATCGAGTGGAGGTTATCCATTCGGGGGCCAAGCCCAATGAAATGGTCTATACCTACTCGGAGAACGAATTACATACCGTGCTTGCCGAACTTGGGGCGAAGGGCAAAAAATACAAGGAGCCCATCCAACGCTATAAAGGTCTGGGCGAAATGGACGCCGAGCAGTTGGCCGAAACAACGATGGATCCGCGCCACCGCATGTTGCGCCGGGTGAACATTGCCGATGCTGAGCGGGCCGAGCAGGTCTTCGATTTGTTGATGGGCAGCGATGTCGCTCCGCGTAAGGAATTCATTATCGCTGGTGCTGAACGTTTGGATATGGAGAACATCGACGCCTGATCGAGGCGCGTCAGTTCAAGAGGCCCGGTGCCACCAAGGCCAAGGTCGGGACGAGCACCAAGAGAACGGCAGTAGCCATGACGGCCGACCGTCCGGCCAGGGGGAGTTCTTCGACCGGGCTGAGTAGACGGCGGAGCCTGAGTGACGACAGCTGGCTGGCCGGTACTGCTGCGGCTCGCCCCGGCCCGGCCGCAGGAGCCACGGCCTCCGCTCCCCGGGCTCTCGCAGCGTCCTCGCCCAGCAGAGTCTGGACGTCCCCGCCGGTGGCCGGTGCCATACCCGAAGCCACGGCCACCAGAGAACGCAGCAGATCCTCACGGGAGACCTGTTCGAGGGCGGCGTCGTCGGCGAGCATCTCGATCAACTCCTGGACCGCAAGACGCGCCAGCCGTGAGGTCGGCAGCCAGGGAAGGGCCTGGTTCCATGATTCGAAGGCCAGAATCAACAAGTCATGGCGTTGGTCCAGATGCGCACGTTCGTGGGCGACGACGCCACGGAGGCCCTCCTCATCCAGAGAGTCCAAGAGACCGCGGGAGAGCACCGTGAGGGAACCGTTGAATCCGGGCAAACAGTAGGCCACCGGAGCCTGGTGCTCGACCACGACGGCTCCGGGGATCGACGAAGAAGGCCCGCTGAGCAGGGCCAGTAGTCGGCGATGACGTGTCCGCTGCCGGGTGACCTTATACGCGGTGAGCAGCAAGGTGAAGATGAGGTGGGCGCCGAGCAGCAAGGCGGTACTGAGGGCAAAGACATGGACGACCGTGAGGAGCGAGGCGCCAGGTTCCCCCAGCACAATGCGCCTGAATCCTGACAGCGCCGAAAGGAGGTTGTCGCCCAACGGAGACAGACCCCATACCAGGAAGGCCCCGATCATCGACAGGCCACCGGCGAGGGCGATCGCCTGCCAGAGCAACAGGGCAGTGAAGGGGGATCGCGAGGTCCAATGGGCCCGTGAGAGCACTATCGGAGCAGGCCACGCCAAGATGATGGCGAGGCCGAGCAGCAGGTAGGAGGCTGTCAGCATCGTGGCCGGAAAGCGGCGGCGGCGCCGCTAGGCGTTGGCCCCGTCATCCAGAATGCGTCGCAGGGAGGCCAATTCCACGGGGGAGATGCCGCCAATGAACCGGGCGAGGACGGCCTCGCGGTCCATCACGTTGCCCATGGCCTCGTTCATGAGGCCCACCGTGTGTTCTTCACGGCTGGTGACTGCGCGGTAGCGGTGCGGACGTGTATCGCGTTCGCGGGTGACCAGCTGCTTTTTCTCCAGCCGTGCCAACACGGTCAAGACCGTGGTCACCGCCAGTTCCTTACCGTCGTTGCCGTGAGCCTGCGCCAGCTTGTCACGAAGGTCGTTGGCCGTCTGTGCTTCGGCGCCGTCCCACAACAGATCCATCACCGAGCGTTCGAGGTCGCCGAGAGTTGCCAATGATCTTCCTTGTCTAGCTTCAGTAGGTCAACGCAGGGATCTCAACCGGTGGAGTCTCTTCATCCTCCGGGTCACTGCGTTGGTACCAATCTACCCTGATTTCGGCTCAGGTTCTACACGGCGTAGAAAATCGGGTATTCTACAGAGCGTAGAAAAGGTGTCGGGGGTCGTCCCGATACTTCCGCAGGGTTTGGAAGGTTGTTCATGGACCCCCTTGAAATTGCCCGCTGGCAATTCGGCATCACCACGGTCTACCACTTCCTGATGGTGCCACTGACCATCGGGTTGGGCATCCTGGTGGCGGTCCTTCAGACCATGTGGGTGCGGACAGGCCGTGAGGAATACCTCCGGATGACGAAGTTCTGGGGCAAGCTCTTCCTGATCAACTTCATCATGGGTGTGGCCACCGGCCTGGTCCAAGAGTTCCAATTTGGCATGGCCTGGAGTGAATACTCCCGTTTCGTCGGTGATGTCTTCGGTGCCCCGTTGGCCATGGAATCCCTGCTGGCCTTCTTCGTCGAATCCACCTTCCTGGGGCTATGGATCTTCGGTTGGCAACGATTACCGAAACTTCTGCACCTAGGCTGTATCTGGATGGCCACCCTGGCCTCGGTCCTGTCGGCCTACTTCATTCTGGTGGCCAACTCGTGGATGCAACATCCGGTCGGCGTCGAGATGATTGATGGACGCCCGGTCATGACCGACGCCTGGGCCGTCTTCACGAACAACACCGCTCTGGTCACCTTCCCGCACACCATCTTCGGTGCCTTCGCCGTGGCCGGTGGATTCCTCATCGGCATTGCCTGGTTCCACCTCTACCGCCGCCGCAAGGCGGGAATCGACACCGTCGATGCCCAGGGTCACGTGATGGTCGGCGAAGACACCTCCCAGGGGGCGGGCCGCGACAAACTCGACCACACCGTGTGGCTGAAATCCTTGCGCATCGGTGCCGTGGTCGCCATGGTGGCCTTTGCCGGGGTCGCCTTCTCCGGCCATGCCCAGGCTCAGTTGATGTTCAAGCAGCAGCCCATGAAGATGGCCGCAGCCGAAGCCGCCTGCCACGATGGAACGGGCTTCTCCGTGTTGACCATCGGTAACCTCGGTGGCGGCGGGGCCACCACCTGTGACGACGTGGTGGCGGTCTTCGAACTGCCGGGCCTGCTCTCCTTCCTGGCCAACGACAACTTCACCACCGAGATCCCCGGCGTGAACACGCTGCTGCCGCAATACCAAGAAAAATACGGGACCCACCTGCCCGACGACCCGATGTACGGGGAGCGGGCCGGACAGGAAATCAACTATCTGCCGCTGATGGAAGTCACCTACTGGGGCTTCCGGCTCATGATCACCTTTGGTGGGATCGCGGCCTTCGCAGCGCTGGTGGCCCTCTGGGTGGTGCGTAAGGGGACGGTACCGGAGAACAAATGGATCTCCCGGCTGGCAGTGTTCGGCATCCTGGCACCCTTCGGCGCCAACTCGGCAGGCTGGATCTTCACCGAAATGGGCCGCCAGCCCTTCGTCGTCGCCCCCAACCCGACGATGGACGGTTCGGTAGACCAGGTCTTCATGTACACCGCAGCCGCCGTCTCACCGGGGGTCTCCGCCGCCGAAATGCTTTTCTCGCTCATCGCCCTCACGGCAGTTTATGGGGTCCTGGCCGTCGTCGAAGTCAAGATGATCGTGCGGTATGTGCGCGGCGGCGTTCCCTCCGCCATGCCCGAACTGACGGCCTCGCCACCGGGTGAAGACGACGATGACACCCCAGCCGGCGACGGCGACGTCCTCGCCTTCGCCTACTGATCCTGCCCGCGGAAACGATCTAAGGATTGATGATGGAATTCCTCCCGACACTCTGGTTCGTGATCATCGCCGTGTTCTGGGCCGGTTACCTCTTCCTCGAGGGTTTCGACCTCGGGGTGGGGATGCTGATGAAGCTCCTGGCCCGCGATGAACGCCAACGACGCGTTCTGCTGAACACCGTCGGACCCGTATGGGACGGCAACGAGGTATGGCTGATCACCGCCGGGGCTGCCACTTTTGCTGCTTTCCCGATGTGGTATGCCTCGCTGTTCTCCGCACTCTACGTGCCGTTGGTGCTGGTGCTGGTCGCCCTGATCTTCCGTGCGGTGGCCTTTGAATATCGCGGTAAAGCCCACCGGCAGTCCAGCCGCAACGCTTGGGACTGGGCGATCAGCCTCGGCTCCTTCACCGCTGCCTTCGGCGTCGGGGCGATGCTGGCCCTGACGACGACGGGGCTTCCCTTGGATGCCAATGGTGACCGGGTGGGAGGGGCTTTCGCCTGGCTCACCGGCTACGCGGTCCTCGGCGGGCTGGCCGTCGTCGCCTTCTCGCTGATTCATGCCCTGGCCTTCGTCGGACTCAAAACCGAGGGGGAGTTACGCGAACGGGCCCGCAGCCTCATCGGCCGGTGGCTGCCGGTGGCGCTGGCGCCGATGGCGCTTTGGGCGATCCTCGTCGTGGTGCCGACCGGAAAGGTGATCCCCCTGGTTCTTGTGGTCCTCGCCGTCGTCGGTGGCCTCGCCGGATGGCTGGCCAACCGGCGGGGAGCCGAAGGCTGGTCCTTTGCCTACTCGGGAGCCTTCCTCATGGCAGGAGTGTCCGCCATCTTCGTGGCGGTCTTCCCCGTGGTCCTGCCCTCGACGATCGATGCGGCCTTCAACCTGACCGTCGCCAATGCCTCCTCCAGTGAGTACACCCTGGGGCTGATGAGTGTTATCGCTGCCTTCGGCATCCCGCTGGTGTTGCTCTACCAAGGGTGGTCCTACTGGGTGTTCCGTCAACGGGTTTCCGAAAGCCATATTCCGGCAGCCCATACCGTGACCCCGGTGGTCTAGGACCGAGATGACCCCGATGAAGACGACTGCCGCCGGCCCCCATCAAGGGCTGCGTGAGGTTCCACGCTCACAGCTGGCACTGTTGGCTGCCTTGGCCGCGGTGAAAGCCGTGGGGTTGATCCTGTTGGGGCAGGCGTTGGCCACGGGGATCACCGTGGTGGCCGACGGAACCGTCGGTTCCCCGTCGGGGACCGGAGGGGAGCTCACCGGCGCGTTGGCGCCCCTGTGCCTGATCGGTGCCGTCGGAGTCCTGCTGCGAGCCGCAGCGGCGTGGGGTATGACCCAAGCCTCGCAACGGACCGCTTGGGGCACGAAGGAACGTCTGCGCCACCGACTGGTCGCCGCCGAGCTGAGCGGAAAGACTCGACAGGGAAGCGCGGATTCACCGAACGGGCGCGGCGCCGTGGCGGCCCTGGCCTCGCGCGGGCTCGACGGCCTGGACGAGTACTACTCGACCTTCCTGCCCGCCTTGGTCAGCGCCGCCGTCGTACCGCTGTTCATTGGAGCCCGTATCCTCGCGGCGGACTGGGTTAGCGCGCTCATCCTGGTGCTGACCGTGCCCCTGGTCCCGGTCTTTATGTCACTGATCGGACTGCATACTAGGGACCGGGTAGCCCAGGCGGCTGCGGGACTGGATGCCTTGTCGAACCAGCTCGCCGAGCTGGCGCAGGGACTACCGGCCCTGATCGGACTACGGCGTTCGGCCGAACGCCGGCAGGGGCTCACCGCTGTCTCACGGCGCTACCGCGAAACCACGATGTCCACGTTGCGTACCGCCTTCCTGTCCGGGTTCGCGCTGGAACTGATCGCGATGATCTCCGTGGCCGTCGTCGCCGTGTTCATCGGAGTCCGGCTCGTCTATGGGCAGATGGGTCTCGAGGTGGGCCTGTTGGCCCTCATCCTGGCCCCGGAAGTCTTCCTGCCGCTCCGCAGCGTTGGGGCGGCGTTCCACGCCTCCGAAGATGGTTTGGAGGCCCTACGGCGGGCCGAGGACCTTCTGGGGGATGGCCACGAAGGCCCCCTGGCCGGGGCAGCTGAGCTGGGCGAGCGTGACGCGCGGCCAGACGCCGCAGGGATCGGCGTGCAGCGCCTGCGCGTCCAGTACGCGGGATCGGCAGCGCCCGCCGTGTCCATCGCCGAGCTCACGGTCTCACGGGGCGAACGAGTCGTCCTGGACGGGCCTTCAGGGAGCGGAAAAACCACCCTGCTCCATGCCCTCGCGGGGCTGCTTCCCCCCGAGACGACCATCGACGGCGTCATCGACGTCCCCGATTCGTCAGATACCGCCTGGATCGGGCAACACCCCCAATTCACCGAGCCCACGGCCACCGAGGAACTACTGCTCTACGCCCCGAACGCCGAGCTCACGGATCTCACCCACGTGCTGGAAGACGTTCGGGCGGGACATCTGGCTGCTCTGCCGCTGGACGGACTCAGCCCCGGGGAGCTCCGCCGGATCGCGGTGGCCCGGGCGCTGCTCCGGATCCGGTGCGCGGGCGCCTCCCTCCTGTTAGCCGACGAGCCGACAGCCCATCTGGATGCCGTGAGCGCTGGAGCCGTCAGGTCCGCCCTCGCTTGCCTCGCCCAGGACGTGACCCTGATCGTGGCCACGCACGACCGCCAACTGTCCGACCTGCTCCGGCAGGGTGGAACCGTCGGGCAACCCGTGCCGATGATTGAACCCCGTCACGACCGGCAAACGGGCACCGAACCGCTTCCCTCCCAGCCGGCCGGGCCCACCGCGGCGGACGAGACCTCCGTGCGCACTTCCAGCCGGTCAGCCCGCTGGTCCCTGCTGCGATCAATGAGGTGGTGGCGTTCAGGGATGGGAGGTGGCGTCCTCCTCGCGACGGCCTCCGTGCTGTCCGGGGCGGCGCTGACCGCCGTCTCGGGCTGGCTGATCGTCAATGCCAGTACCCGTCCACCCATGATGGTGCTCATGGTCGCGATCGTGGGCGTGCGATTCTTCGGACTGGGTCGGGCCGTCCTACGGTACGCCCAACAACTAGCGGTGCACCGGGCGGTCCTTGACTGGGCGACCGCGCTGCGCACCCGGTTATGGGATGCCCTGTCCAACCGCCCCGCCGGATGGGGGAAACTGACTCGTTCGGGGGATGCGCTCACCCATCTGGTGGCCGACGTCGACGAATTGCGCGACGCAGCACCACGGGTCCTGGTTCCCCTTCCGGCAGCGATCCTTGCCTGGGCAGGTTCCCTCATCACCGCAGCATTGCTCTTCCCGGCGACCCAGGGCATCTTCTGGATCGCCGGGGCACTGGGCTTCCTGCTGGGGCCCTGGCTGGCTGTTCGTGTCGAACGAGGTTCCGCAGCCCAGGCGGCACGACACCGCAGTTGGGCCACCGGCCGGATTTCCACGCTCTTCGCCGCCGCCGGGGATCTGCGGGCCAACGGGGTCGCGCCACGGGCTGCCGCAGACTTCAACCAGCACGACCAACTGGCCTCCCGGACAACACTGCGAGCCGCTTCGGGCGCCGGACTCGGTGAGGCCATCGCCGTCATCGCTTCCGGGCTGGCAGCGATCGGTTGCCTGCTGGTCGCCGGCGCTACCGGAGCATCGGGAGCCGAAACGGCGGCACTTCTGGCAGTGGTCGCCTTGCTGGCTTTGAGCCTGAACGAACCCTTGGCCAATGCCTCAGATGCCGCAGCGAAACTCCCGCTCTTCGGCGACCGGCTCGACGCCATCGCCCGGGTGCTGAGCAGCAACGACGCCCCGGCGCCGCTTCCCGCTGATGCTGCGGAAAACGGAGCCCACGCTGCCGGGCAGGACGGCCGGCCGACACGGTTGACGTCATTGGAACTTGAGCAGGTGTCGGTGACGTGGACGGGGAACACGCCGGTGGTGGAGCATATTTCTGCGCGGGTGGAACGTGGCGGCTGGTTGGCGATCATTGGCCCATCGGGGTCTGGAAAATCCAGCCTGCTCGCCGTACTGCTGGGACTGGTCCGCCCCTCGGAGGGCGCCTTCCGCCTGGGCGACGATGTCGGTATGCTGATCGAACCCTGGGCCGAGCCGCAGAAGGCGGCACCCCTGCTGGGGCGGATCACATGGTGCCCGCAGGAAGCCCATCTCTTCGATTCCAGCCTGCGCAACAACCTATCGCTCGGCCGCTCCGCCCACGACCCGGCAGACGACCCCGAATTGCATGCCGCCCTTGACGCGGTAGGACTAGGCCACTGGTTCGACCAGCAAAGCGGGGGACTCGACACCCGCATCGGCAGTGGGGGGCACCGGCTCTCGGGGGGGCAACGTCAACGCCTGGCGGTGGCCAGGGCACTCGTGGCCAGGGCGGACGCCGTCCTGCTGGACGAGCCGACGGCTCACCTCGGCCAGGACGAGGCCGCGGAATTGATCGCCGACCTGCGAGAAGCCCTGGCGGGGATGGCCGTGGTGATGGTCACCCATGACGCGCAAATGGCCGGCGACGCCGATACGGTTTTGGATCTGAGCACGGGGGCCCTGTCGCCTCCGGTTCGAGCCTGAAGGGCGACGCGGCCCTCATGCCAGCCGGAGCAGAGCCCTTCAAGTCGGACCTAGGGCCCTACCGGCGTCGTACCGCGTCCTTCGACTTCCACCACCGCTGAATCGGCGAAGGGGACGCTGTCCTCCTCCGGCGCAGCGAGGGGGGCGCGTCGGGGCTCCTCAGCGTCGAAGCCGGGCAAAAAATCGCCCACCGGCTCGTCGGGGACCTTTTTTCCGCCGCGTCCTGCAGCAGGGCGTGAGGCCGCGGCCGTGCGTCGGCGCGGTGCCCCGGTGTCTGCCTGCTCTGCCTCGCTGCCACCGGAGACGGGTTCGGGGGAGCGGTCGATGGGCGGTGCGGGTTCGCCCACGGCATCGGGGGCGACAGGAGCCCCGCCGAGCGCGTCGACCTTACTCGACAACGGAACGCCCGAACCATCCCGCCGTCCATGTTCCAGGGGCAGCGCACGGGAGACTCCGGCAGCCGAAGCAGCCCGGGCAGGGCCATGACCGGCCCAGGCCAGGGCCAGGACCTCTTCGCCCTTGAGGAAGCGGTGGGCCCGCACCCCACCGGTACCGCGGCCCTTGGCCGGATATTCGGAGAGCGGGGTGACCTTCACGGTGCCGGCCTCGGTGCCGGGCAACGTCGCACCCGCGGCGGCAATAGTGACCACCACCGCTGATTCGTCCTCGGGATGTGCCGAACCAAAGAAGATGGCCTGGTCACCGTCGACGAGCTTGATTCCTGCCATTCCGCCGGCCGTGCGGCCCTGGGGGCGAACAGTGGATGCCGGATAGCGCAGCAGACGGGCTTGGCCCGAAACGAAGATCAGATCATCGTTTTCACCCGGAACACAGACCCCGATGACCCGATCGCCGGGTTTGAGCGACAGCGCCTCGAACTCGTCACGGTTCAACGGGTAGTCGGGGGTGACTCGTTTGACCACCCCGCGGGCGGTCCCCACGGCCAGCACCTCATTCAGCGGCACCAGACCGATCACGGTTTCACCCTTGGCCAGCGAAATGAACTCGGCGACCGGAACCCCGTCGGTCAGAGGAGGGAACGAGGAGGTGGCCGGCAGGACCGGGATGTCCAAGACCTGCAGGCGCAACATGCGTCCGGTTGAGGTCACGGCGCCGATCTCCCCCCGGGCCGTCGCCGGCAGGAGGGAGGCCAGCACGTCATGCTTCACCCGGTTGCCGTCGGTGGGCAGCGGCTCACGGGTGGTGGTGCGAGCCAGCCGGCCCGAGGCGGAGAGGATGGCCCAGCAGGGATCATCGGCGATTTCGAGCGTCAACGGTGCTTTGGCGCTGGTGGAAGCCGGGGCAGGCATGGTGGTGCCCTTCAAGGGGGCCGCCGTTGCCGACTTCAACAGGCGGGTACGGCGCGGTGTGGCATAACGTTCGGAGACCTCGGCCAGCTCACTGGAGACCAGACCGCGCAGCAGCTCGTCCGAGGCCAGGATGGCGCTGAGACGTTCGATTTCCCGTTGAAGTTCGTCGCGCTCTTTCTCGAGCTCAATCTGCGAATATTTGGTCAGCTGACGCAGCCGCAGCTCCAGGATGTGGTTGGCCTGGATCTCCGAGAGGTCATACACGGTCATCAGCCGTTGGCGGGCCACCGCAGTTTCGTCCGAGTTGCGGATGATCTGGATGACCTCGTCGATGTCGACGATGGCAATGAGGAGACCTTCGACCAGATGCAGTCGATCCTTCTTCTTGGCCAGCCGGTAGGCCGTCCGACGCGTGACCACCGAGAGGCGGTGCCCGATGTAGACCTGAAGCAGTTCCCGCAACCCCAACGTCCTGGGTTGTCCGTCGACCAGGGCCACGTTGTTGATGCCGAAGGAGTCCTCCATCGGTGTGTACTTATACAGCTGTTGGAGGACGGCATTGGGGTTGAAGCCATTCTTCAGCTCGATGACCAGCCGCATACCGTTCTTGCGGTCGGTCAGGTCGATGACATCGGAGACCCCGACGAGCTTTTTGGCGGTGACGGCATCCTTGATCTTCTGGATGACCTTCTCCGGACCGACCATGTAGGGAAGCTCGGTGACGATCAGACCACTGCGTCGCGCGCTGATCTGTTCGAGCACGACCTTGGCCCGGGTTTTGAACGAGCCACGCCCGTTCGTGTAGGCGTCGTGGATGCCCTCCAGTCCGATGATCTCTCCGCCGCTGGGTAGATCCGGGCCGGGGACGAATTTCATCAGCTCGGCCAGGGGCGCTTCGGGATTTTCCACCAGGTGACGGGCCGCGGCAATGACCTCGCCGAGGTTATGCGGGGCCATGTTCGTGGCCATCCCGACGGCGATGCCGGTGGTTCCGTTGACCAGCAGGTTCGGGAAGGCTGCCGGGAGGACCTCCGGTTGAAGCAACTGGTTGTCGTAGTTGGGGATGAAGTCCACGACGTCTTCGTCAAGGTGGTCGGTCATGGCCACCGCCGGGGAATCCAGCCTGGCCTCCGTGTACCGCGGTGCGGCAGGACCGTCGTCCAGCGAACCGAAGTTCCCGTGACCGTCGATCAGTGGCAGCCGCAACGCGAAGTGTTGGGCCATGCGCACCATGGCATCGTAGATGGCGGTATCACCGTGGGGGTGCAGTTTGCCCATGACCTCACCGACGACTCGGGCGCTCTTGACGTGGCCCTTCTCGGGGCGCAGACCCATCTGCGTCATCATGAACAGGATGCGGCGTTGGACCGGCTTGAGGCCGTCACGGGCGTCGGGCAGGGCACGCGAGTAGATCACCGAGTAGGCGTACTCCAGGAACGACCCCTCCATCTCCGAGGTCACGTCGATGTCGACGATGTTCTCGATGAAGTCCTGCGGTGGTTCCGGTGTCTGCCTGCGGGCCATAAAAGTGATTCCTCGAATCGGTGCTGATGTTGGTCCTGCGCGATAGGACGGTGCCGCACTGAGGGGCAGTCTCGTCCTTGTATTTCGGATCACGACGGATCCGTGTGCGAAGGCCTTAGGCTAAGCCTATGGTGCACGAGGTGGAAAATGCTGAATATCCGGCTCATTGGGAAGCCGATGTCGTTCTACGCGACGGGACGACGGCCCATTTGCGGCCCATTGGTCCCTCGGATGCCGCTGCTTTGCAACGCTTCCATGCCGGACAATCCGAAACGTCGATCTACTTGCGGTTTTTCACGTTCAAGTCCAAGCTCACCGACCGCGAGCTGACCCGCTTTACCCAGGTTGACCACGTGAACCGGGTGGCGATGATCGTCCTCCGTGGCTCTCAGATCATCGGGGTGGGACGCTACGACCGACTCGATGATCCGCTGGAGGCCGAGGTGGCGTTCAACATCGCCGACAACACCCAGGGCAAGGGGGCCGGTTCGATCCTGCTCGAGCACTTGGCTGCCGCGGCCCGGGAGAACGGCATCGAACGTTTCAGCGCCGAAGTGCTGCCGGAAAACCGCAAAATGCTCACGGTTTTCGCCGACGCAGGCTACGAGGTCAAACGCCGGTTCGACGACGGGGTGGTGATGCTGGAATTTCCGATCGACCCGACCGAGAAGTCTCGGGCCGTGATGGAATCACGCGAACACCGGGCCGAAGCCCAGTCGTTGGCCGGTCTGCTGGCCCCCCGATCGGTGGCCGTGATCGGGGCCAGCCGGCAGTGGGGAACCGTCGGGTACACGCTGCTGGAAAACATTATCGAAGGCGGTTTCACCGGGCCGGTCTATGCGGTGAATCCTGACGCTTTGGAAATCGCCGGGATGATCTCCTACGGCGCTCTCGCAGAGATCCCCGGCACCGTGGACCTGGCGGTGGTTGCCGTTCCGGTAGCTGAACTGGAGTCCGTCGTTGCCGAATGCGGGGCCCACGGTGTGCGGGGGCTACTCGTGGTCACCGAGACCTTCCCGGGCGACCAGGCAGAGGCCCTGCAACGTCAGGGGGACCTGGTGCGGTTGGCGCGGAGCAACGGGATGCGGCTGATCGGTCCGGCATCGTTGGGTCTGGTCAATACGGCACCGGCGGTCAGCTTCAACGCCTCCATGGCCCCGGGCATGCCCCGGCGGGGAGGACTCGGCCTGTTCAGTCATTCCGCAGCGATCGGCGTGCTCATCTACTCGGCGGCCAGCCGCCGCGGGATCGGTGTCTCCAGCATCGTCTCGGCAGGGAACCGGGCCGACGTCTCCGGCAACGACGCCATGCAATTTTGGGAAGACGACCCCGCAACGACAGCCGTCGCCTTATTCTTGGAAAGCTTCGGGAACCCCCGGAAATTTTCGCGTATCGCCCGCCGACTGGCCCGAAAGAAGCCGGTCATCGTGGCCAAATCAGATGTCATGGGCTTGAGGCTGCCGCCCGGGCACGCCGTACGGACCACCCAGGCGCCGCTGGGTGCCGTGGATGCGATGCTCCACCAGTCGGGGGCCATTCGCGTGGCATCCAACGAATTGTTGATGGACCTGGCGCAGCTCTTCGCCACCCAGCCACTACCCGCCGGCAACGGGCTGGCCATTGTCGCCAATTCTCGGGCGCTGTCCCGCGTGGTGGAGGATAACGCCGAACAGCACGACCTTGACGTTGTCGCCAGTGAACGCGATCTGGTGCTGACCGACGGCGCCTCCCGCGCGTTGCCGCGGCTCCGGAAGACGTTGCAGGCACTGCTGGCCCAACCCGCGGTGCACTGCCTGATCCTCGCGGTGTTGCCGGCCCCGGGCATCGACCACCACCAGCTGGCTCAGATCCTGTTCGAAACGGGGCGGGAAGCCGGCAAACCAGTGTTGGCATCCTTCACCGGGATCATGGATCCGAAGGAACCCGCCGTCGGCCTGATCCAGACCAGCCCGGCCCCCGGCACAGCCGCCCCCGCCTCAGGTGAAGACGAAGGCGGCACCCAGACGGTGACCGTCCGGCAGGACGCCGTCCCCACCTATGCTTCTCCCGGAACCGCCATCGGGGCCCTGGCGGAAATGGTCGGGTACGTGGACTGGCGTGGCCGTGAATTTGGTGAATACGTCGAATCCTCGGGAATCGATAGGGAACGCGCCGATGAGCTGCTCGCCGGGTACATGCAACGCGTGGAAGGAACCGATTTGCTGGCTCTTTCGGCGCAGGACGCCGTCGAGCTGTTGGGCTGTTACGGGGTGAACGTGCTGGAATCGGTGCGGTTCAGCGATGAGCAGGAAGCCGTGGAGGCAGCACATCGCATCGGGTGGCCGGTGGCCTTGAAGGCCACCGACCAGTACCTGCGCCACCGACTCGATTTGGGTGGGGTGCGGTTGAATATCACCGACGAAACCGCGCTGCGGCAGAACATCAGACATATGCAGCAGACGTTGCGCCAATACGGGGCCGATGACCTCGAAGTCCAGACCATGGCTGCTTCAGGTCAGGGTTGCGTGGTGCGTGCACTCGAGGACCCGTTGCTGGGACCACTGATCTCCTACGGGCTGGCCGGGGATGCAGTGAACCTGCTCGACGATTGGGCGCACGCCATCCCGCCACTGACCAATACCGACCTCGCCGATTTTGTCCGCACGCCCAGGGCCTCCCAGAAGCTCTTCGGCTATCAGGGCTTCCCCTCCGTGGACGTGCCGGGGCTGGAGGACTTCCTCAACCGGGTGGCCACCCTGAAGGATGACCACCCGGAGGTGGCGCTGATGGAGTTCAACCCGGTACTGGTCTCCGAAGGATCGGTGACCGTGCTCGCCGCCGACCTACGGATCGGCAACCCCGCGCAGCGCACCGACAGCGCCCGGCGGGCGATGCGCTAGGCAGGGGAGGGGGCGCCAGTCCCCAGCCGCCGTCATGATCGGCCCGACGGCGGCACATACACCGGTAGACTGGGTGGATGTTCTCCCGTACTTCGGCCCCCGGCCGTGATTTGCACAGTGCCTTGGAACGCGCAGGGTTCTACCCCAAGCTCGTTGCTGACGTCGTCGAAGACGCCCTGGATGGGATGGAGCCGCTGGCACATCTGGTCCAGCTGGAAACCCATATCGAGCACACCGAGGTCCACCGGCATGTCACCGTGCTGGTCCTGACGTCCGACGTGATGGTCATCGTCCACGTGGACGACCAACAGCTGGACATGGCTGGGGACCAGGTCATGGCCCAGGTCTCCACGGAGACCGTGCCGATCGGCAGGATCTCTTCGGTGGTGCTCAGCTTCGTCTACCACCAGCCGCAGAACTACCGCAGCAGCGATAAGAGCCGCGAACTGACCCTGGCGATCTCCTGGTCCGGCGGACAACGCGTTGACTTGGCTCCGGCAGGCTGTGCCGACCCGCAATGCGAAGCCGACCACGGCTACACCGGAACGCTGCAGAGGGAGGATGTGTTGCTCCGCGTCAGTGCCGAAGCCGACGGCCTCCAGGCCGTCGAAGATGCCAGGTCCTTCGCCCGGGCCCTGCGGCAAGCCACCACGACCACCGCCTTGGATACCCGACCGGTTCCTGCTGCCGAATCGCGGGCCCCACGCCCCGCAGGCCGGTTCGTTCGCGGCCACCACCAGGGCTGAATCTTGTGAGCACCACCCGCACACCCCGACTCGAGCCCGCCGAACCGCTGCCGGCCCCGCCACGTTACGGCACCGCGGACCTCTCGGTGGTGATGACAAGCGCCGCTGCCGTCTTGGGGGTTCCCGGGTTCAGCAATGTCCTGTCACTACCCCAGGCCCGCAAGGTGTGCGTGGTGATGGCCGACGGGCTGGGCAAGTCACTGCTCAAGGCACGTTCCGGGCATGCCCCGTTCCTGCGCTCGAAAATGGAGAATTCACGCACGCTGGACGCTGCGTTCCCCACGACGACGGCTGCCTCGTTGTCGAGCCTGGGCACCGGTGTGTCGCCCGGCCAGCATGGCATCGTCGGGTACGACGTCGTCGATCCTGCGGTCCCGCGGGTGGTGAACATGCTCGGTAACTGGCCCGAGGACCTGGACCCGAAGGTGTGGCAGCCGTATCCGACGGTGATGGCCCAGGCGGCGGAGCATATCCACGTGGCCACGGCGAGCCTGCCACGCTTCAGCGATTCGGCATTGACCCGTGCCTCGTTGCAGGGCGGCGAATTCCTCGCAGCGGGCACCCCCCAGGCCCGTGTCCGGGCCGCTACCGAGGCGTTGGCCGCATCTGATCGGTCGTTGGTGTACTGCTACTGGAACGAACTCGATAAGGCAGGACATAAATTTGGTAGCGATTCGTCTCAATGGCTCAGTGAGCTGGAGGAACTCGACGCAAATATGCGCACCCTGGCCGGACGCGTCCCGGCAGGGACCTTGCTGTTGCTCGTCGCGGACCACGGCATGGTCGATGTGCGTCCCGAAGCACGGATCGATTACTCGCAGTACCCCGAACTCCTGGACGGAATCGCCCTGACGGCGGGGGAGCCGCGGGCGGTGCAGCTGCACTTCAGCAGCGAGGCCACCGCAGCGACCCGCGCCGCGCTCATCCGGAACTGGAAGGAGGCCTTCGGAGCGAAGGCTTGGGTGATCACGCGGGAGGAAGCCATCGAGCACGGCTACTTCGGCGATGTAGACGAACGGGTCAAGAACAGAATCGGTGACGTACTGATCCTGGCCAGCGGCGAACTCGCCCTCTTTGACGGACGCCGCGTCTCACCCGGGGCCCTGAACATGATCGGCCAGCACGGTTCGATGACCCGAGCCGAGAAGGAAGTCCCGCTCCTGACCCTGGCCACCCCGAAGTAATTCGAGGCAGCGCTGCGCTAGTCGCGCTTCTTCCCCTTGCCGAAGACGATCTCATCCCAGCTGGGCACCGAGGACCGCTTGGCCTTCTTGCGTCCATGACCGCCGTCGTCTTCTGCCTCTTCATGACGGGTCACCGTCTCGTCGGCCTGCCGAAAGTCTGCGGCCGAGAGGCCCGGTACGACGGTGTATTCGCTGGTGTTCGTGCTGACACCGTCTGGCAGGTGCGGCAGCTCATCGTCATCGTCGTCGTCATGCGGCGGAACGATTCCCAGTCGGCGGGCTTCACCTTCATCGGCGAAATCCTCGTCCCGTGGGTGCGCTGCGGGGATGGAACCCTTGGAGAGCATCACGGCGAGGGCATCGTCGCCCTCCTCGTCCACTCCAAGGCGTTGTCCACGGCGGGCACGCAGCACGTCGAGCAGTTCTTCGGCGTCGGGGTCTCCGGGAGAAGCCGGACCAGTGTCGGAACCGTGCGTTTCATGGCCGGCGTCGGATTCGAAATCAAAGGGGCGGTCGGCTACTGCCGTGAGTCGACGGTTGGTGAAGGCATTCTCCACCGGTTCCAGTTCACTCAGGACCTGAGCCCACCGGTTGGCGTTCTGCAACGATTTTCGGGCCGGATGGAACACCCACATGGCCGGCGGCTCCTCGCCGATACTGGCATCTGTTTCGGAACCCGAGGCGTCGAATTCGGCCGAGATGTTCCAGGCCCCGTCACTACGACGCCAAGCATCCCACTGCAACGACGAGGCGCTGACGCCGAGGGCGTTGAGCCGGACGTCGACCATCTCACCGAGGGAGGCCGGTTCATCGCCGAAGGCCGAACGGTAGGTGTCGTGGGCCTGGGGTGCGGAGACCTCCACGCCACGAGCTTGCTGGGCAACGTAGTCGCGTTCGGCGCGAACGGGGCCCTCGTAGCGCAGCACACGGTCCAACGGGAAGCCCGATTCCTCGGCAACCTCTTCGGCGGTGGCACCATTGCGGATCCGGGTTTGGATCTCCCGCGGGGAGAATGTTGCCGGTGCCTGCTCGGCGCCGGACGCGGCGGGGCGACCGATGGGGCGGGCAGTGGCGGCGCGTAGCGCCTCGTCGATGCGCAGCACAAAGCTGGACCCATCGTCGCTGCTCAACAGCAGGTGCTCGCCATCCTCTTGGACACCTACGAGCCGAAGTTGCTGCATACTTTCCCTCCACGGACGCTCACGTACGGATACGACTCTGCCACCGGGGGAGGGGAAAAGTCAGTATTTGCCGTGGTGTGGCGCGGTTAGTTTGGTCTCAGGTGGGCCCGGGAACCCCGGTCGAGCCGCCCACGGGAAGAGGCGGGGAACCCTGCTGGGTCGATGCCGTCCTGCGGTCGCCGTCCACGGGGCCACGGACATTGGCTTTTTGCTCCCCGATGGTGAACAATCTGTGCGTCACGGGCACAAAATGTGTCCTCGTGGCGTTGTATCTTGAGGGTCGGGAACGCCGGACCAACCCAGAACATACCAGCACGACATCTCGGCGCGACGCCGCTAGAGCAACGGTGCCGGGGGCCTATCCGGCCCCAACCCAGCAATGACCGGAGCGTGATGGAGAAACTATGGCGACAGACTACGACGCGCCACGGAAGAATGACGACGAAGCCAACCAGGAGTCCCTCGAAGAACTGAAGGGACGCGGCAAGGACCATCAGTCACCGGTGGTCGACGAGGATGAGACCGAGCTGGCCGACGGCTATGAGCTGCCCGGCGCCGATCTCTCCGGAGAAGAACTCCTCGTCCGAGTGCTCCCGGCACAAACGGACGAATTTACCTGTGCTTCCTGTTTCCTGGTCCGGCACCGTTCCCAGGTCGCCAAGGAAAAGGGCGGACTGCTGTACTGCAAGGACTGCGAAGGCTGAAGGCCGCGGCGGGTCCCACTGCCGCTCCTCTAGGCGCGCGCGGTCTGCTGGAGGGCTCGGAGCAGCTCCTCCGGGCGGCGGGTCGATGCCAGCCAGTATGGGGTGGCATCGAGTGGATCAACGATTTCGAGTTTGACGACCGGGTCGATCCAGCCGCGCAGGCAAAGGTAGGCGGTCCCGTTCAGGGCAGGACCACGTTCAAAGGTGGCGTCGTCGCCTCGATGGGCGGAAACCTCGCCGATATAGCGGCATTCGATGCTGGCCCGGCCAACTTTAAACCAGTCCTGGGTCAAACTGATGGTCGGCGTCAGGGTCAATAAGGCGATGCCGACGGCAAAGAACACGACGATGCCCACGACGATGGAAACGTTCAAATTGATGGGAAGGACCATGGCTGTACCGGCGAAACCGGTTCCCACCACGAGGATCCACATCCACCAGGCCGGCCACAATTTTTCACGGAAGATCTCAGAGGACGCTGCAGAGGGGGTCGAATCAGGCATACCACCAGCTTAGTTCGCCCAGAGCCTCTCGTGGACGCATTGGGGCTGGACGGCAATCGGGCTAGAGTGAACACGGTCATGACCCTCAACGCCCTGGAGAATCCGGCTACGATGCCCGAGCAGCCCACCACCACCCTTGACGTCCAGCTAAAGATGCTCGACCCCGGCTTGGAGCCGCCGTCGTACGCCCACCCCGGAGACGCGGGGGCCGATCTGCGTACCCGCGAAGATGTGGTCCTGGAACCGGGGGAGCGGAAGCTGGTTCCCACAGGAGTGGCCATCGCCTTGCCGATCGGCTTCGTCGCGTTGGTCCATCCGCGTTCCGGACTGGCCACGAAAAAGGGACTCACCATCGTCAACGCCCCGGGAACCGTCGACGCCGGCTATCGCGGGGAGTTATGCGTGACCCTGCTGAACACCGACACGCGGACGCCGATCGAACTGAACCGTGGTGACCGGATCGCCCAACTGGTCATCCAACGCGTGGAGCATGCGGCGTTCATTCCCGTCGCCGAACTGCCCGATTCGGTGCGCGGAGCCGGGGGCTTCGGCTCGACCGGAGGATTCGCCGACACGGCAGCCCGCTGAGCCCACCCCACCTACTTCACCACCTGCGGCCCCACGGGCCGGGAGGAGCAACGATGATTTTCAAACGCCGCACCAATTCAACGAACGACGACGCAGCCACCACGCCCGAGGACGAGCAGCTCCCGGATGCCGACGTGGTCGCGGCCGGCAACGAACAGGGTCCCTTCGATATCGACGAGGCACCGGACCACGGGCACTACATCGACCTCGGAGCCCTGAAGATCGAACCGATCGAGGGCATGCAGCTGCGCCTCGAGGTCGAGGAGGGATCCCAGCGGGTCATCGCCGCGGCCCTTGAACTCGACGGTTCACGCCTGCAGCTCCAGGTCTTTGCCGCACCGAAATCCAGCGGCCTGTGGGATGGCATCTCAGCCCAGATCGAAGAAAGCATCGGCGAACAGAACGGCAAAATCGATCGGGTCGAAGGACGCTTTGGCACCGAATTGGTGGCCCGTGTCCCCGCCGACGGCCCCGATGGCGAGCAAGGATTCATGGTAGCCCGTTTCATCGGCATCGACGGCGGACGCTGGTTCCTGCGCGCAGTGGTGGGTGGACCGGCGACCCTGGACCGCGCCCAGGCCGAACGCCTCGAGGACCGACTGGCCCGGGTCGTCGTCGAACGCGGCAACCAGCCCATGCCTCCCCAGGAATTGCTCCCATTGACGATGCCGGCCGGCGCCGTCACCCGCTCGGCGAACGACGCCGAGGAAACCGAGGACACCACGGACAGCAGCAACGAACGTGGTCTGCAGGGCAGGCCGGAACGCGGACCGGAGATCACCGAAATTGGCTGAGCGTGGCGTCGCAGCCCGACGCCGCGGCCTGGCCTCCCGTTCGGGCGGATACACCGGGCCCGACCGGGCCGAGCGCTGTTACACCCTGGACCAGCTTCCCGAACGGGGCAGGGTGCTCGCCCGCGGCTTCGTGGAGAACATCAGGATCCTGCCCAGCGCCCAGGCACCGGTGTTTACCGCAGGCGTCGTTGACGCCCCGGCTCCGCCCGGTGGGCGACGGACCCCGGTGGCACGCATCGTGCTGGTCTGGAACGGCCAACGCCGCGTGCCCGGCATCGAAGCGGGCACCCGACTGCGTTTCGAGGGGATGATCGCCCGCGTCGACGGCGTGCCAACGATCTACAACCCCCGATACGAGATCTTGCCCGAGGACGAACATGACGTAGAGGACGAGGTATGAGCCAAAGCCCCGAGGGGGAGCCGACCCCGGATGAAGGTCACGACCAGGCAGAGGACCTCGGCCGTCGAATAGCCGAAGGATCGGGGATCCACCGGACCGCTGCCGGGCAGGTCGACGTCCTGAAAACCGTCGGGGGTGTCCGTGGCCTGATCGAGGCGCTGCTGCCGGGGATCGTCTTCCTGGTGGTCTTCATGATCCTGCGGGAGCTGAACCCGGCGCTGATTTCTTCCCTCGCCATTGCGGCCATCTTCACCGTCGCCCGATTGGTCCGCAAAACTGGGCTGACCCAGGCACTGACCGGCCTCTTCGGTGTCCTCATCTGTGCGGTCTTTGCCCGCACCACCGGCAATGCGCGTGACTTCTACGTCCCTGGCTTCTACACCAACGGTGCCTACCTGCTGGGCTTCGTGATCTCCATCGTGGTCCGTTGGCCGCTGATGGGCCTGGTCTTCGGCTTCATCCGCGGTGAGGGCGTTGATTGGCGGACCGATCGGGCCCGTCGCTTCTCCTATGCGGTGGCCACCTGGATCATCGCCGGGGTGATGGGGGCCCGACTCCTGGTTCAGCTGCCCCTCTATGCTGCGGACAACATCGAAGCACTCGGCGCGGCCCGCATCGTGATGGGCATCCCGCTCTACGCGATGGGACTCTGGCTGGCGTGGCTGGTTTCCCGGCCGGCCACCGGCGGCCAAACCCAACCAGAAGCCCCATCAGCCGCGCAGGACTGATTCCTGCGGGCCCACCCGGCAGGACTGGCCCGGCAGGGCCGCTGCCCCGCGGGTGGGGCACGCGTTTCAATCGCGGAAAGCGTCCGAAGCATCCTCTGATTCGGCGTCGTTCCGCGACCTGGTGTCCAAACGCAGAACCGCACGCAGATCGTTTTCGGCCGCAATCGCGGTAATGAAGAACAGCTCGTCGCCGCCTTCGATCACGTCATCGGGGCTCGGGGTGATCGCCAAATCATCACGCAGGATCGCCACTACTGCAGTGTCCTGCGGCCAGGGGACCTCGCCCAGTGTGGAGCCGATCAGCGCCGCATCGGTGGGGACCGTGAATTCAACCATGGACGTCACCCCGGTCTGCAGGGTGAGCAACCGCACCACATCCCCGACCTCGACGGCCTCCTCCACGAGGGCGGTCATCATGCGCGGGGTGCTGACGGCCACGTCGACGCCCCAAGCGTCGTCGAAGAGCCAATCGTTCTTCGGGTTATTCACCCGCCCCACGGTCCGGCCGACCCCGAATTCGCTTTTGGCCAGCAGGGAGACCACCAGGTTGACCTTGTCGTCACCGGTGGCCGAAACCACCACGTCGACGTCGGCAAGTTGGGCATCCTTGAGCGTGGTCAGCTCGCAGGCGTCCCCGAACAGCCACGTAGCACCCTGGACGCCACTGCGACCGACAACCTCAGGCTTCTCATCGATCAACAGGACATCGTGTCCGTGGGAGAGGAGCTCTTTGGCGATGGAGGAGCCGACGCTGCCGGCCCCAGCGATAACGATCTTCACAGGTTCTCCTCCTCGTCGGGTTCCTGGGTGGTGGGTGCCTTGGAGAGGATCCTGTCGATTTCCCCCATGGAAGCCACGGCCATCATGGCGTGCAGGATATCGCCCTGCTGCAGCCGGGCGTCGGGGCGGGGGATCTGACCTTCACCAAACCGGGTCAGGTAGGCGACCCGGATCCCTGACACCTCTTCGATTTCGGCCAGACTGCGCCCGTACCACCCATCATGGAGGGCGACCTCTCCGAGGATCAGCCGGCCCGAGGCCTCACGGAAGTCCCCGTTGATGCCTTGTTCGGGCAGAACCCGGCGGAGGACCTGATCGGCACTCCAGCGCACCGCTGCCACGGTGGGGATCCCCAGCCGCTGGTAGATCTCGGCCCGACCCGGGTCATAGATCCGGGCCACCACATGCGGGACATGGTAGTTTTCGCGGGCCACCCGGGTGGCCAGGATATTCGAATTGTCACCGCTGGAGACCGCCGCGAAGGCATAGGCATTGGCGATATCCGCCCGTTCCAGGGTTTCCCTGTCGAAGCCGACACCGCTGACCTTCTGGCCGGTGAAACCGCGGCGAAGGCGTCGGAACGCCCGGTCATCCTGGTCGATGATCGCCACGGTGTGTCCGGCGTCGTCCAAGGTATGGGCCAGCGTGACGCCGACGCGCCCGCACCCCATGATGACGAAATGGGCCATGCCTTGCTCCCCGTGGTTGTCGTACTGACGGCAGGGCCTGCGAAACCCCGTTGATGGCTTCCAGTCTCCCACGTCGGATCGCCCGCGCGCCCGGTGGCGGTGCGGCGTGTATGACAGATATGCCGTCCACGGGCTAACTTTGACTGGTGCTGACGTTTCTTGACGCGCTAAAACGGATCCTGGTTGGCAGACCATTCCGCACCGAACGGCTGAAACAGGCGCCACTGCGCCGCCGGCTCGCGCTTCCGCTGCTGTCCTCCAACGCGCTATCTTCCGTGGCCTACGCTCCCGATGAAGTGCTCATGACGCTGGCCATCGCCGGGCTCTCGGCGATCTACTTCTCGCCGCTGATCGGCATCGCCATCATGGCGGTGATGATGGTGATCATCGCTTCCTACCGGCAATCGGTGAAGGCCTACCCCTCGGGGCGTGGTGACTACGAGATCGCCAGCGTCAACCTCGGGGCCCGCGCCGGCACCACGGTGGCCTCGGCCCTCCTGGTTGATTTCGTGTTGACCGTTGCCGTCTCCATGTCAGCGGCGGCCCACTATGTGGTCGCGGCCTTCCCGTCCTTGAACGGGCACCAGGCGTTACTGGCCGGCGCCGGCGTCGTGCTCCTCGCCGTGCTGAACCTGCGGGGCCTGGGCCGTTCGCGACTGGGCAATGCGCTGCCCACCTATCTGTTCATCGGAGCCATGCTGGTGATGATCCTCGTCGGATCGATCAGCGCTGCCCTGGGCCGGCTGGGTTCGGCGCCCAGTGCGGGGTTCGATATCGTGCCGCAGGAGGGCTACGACCCGGCCCTGACCGGGATGCTGGGCGCCGTACTGGTTCTGCGCGCCTTCTCCACCGGCTCGGCAGCGCTGACGGGCATCGAAGCGCCCATCAGCAACGTCCAGAACCTCGCCCGGCCCCGGGCCCGGAATGCGGCATCGATTCTGTTGCTCCTGGGCCTGATTGCCACCGTCCTGACCCTGGGAACCATGTTCCTGGCCCGGGCGGCCCGAGTGCATATGGTTGAAAGTCCGCAACAGAATCTGAGCGCCGACGGCGGACCCATCCCGGGGGGCTACATCCAGAACCCGGTGCTCAGCCAACTGGCCCACGCGGTCTTTGGTGGGGGGAGCATCGGTTTCTACGTCATCCTGGCGGTCACCGTCGCCGTCTTGGGTATGGCAGGACATTCGGCATTCAGCTCCTTCCCCAACCTCGCCTCGCATCTGGCCACCGACGGCTTCCTGCCGCGGCAACTCCGGACCCGGGGAGACCGGCTGGGCTTCAGCAACGGCATTATCGCCTTGGGTGTCGGGGCCCTGGTGCTCGTTCTGGTCTTCGGTGCCCATGTAGCCACCCTGATCCAGCTCTACGTCGTCGGCGTTTTTGTCTCCTTCACGCTCAGTCAGCTCGGCATGGTCAAGCACTGGACCCGGCAGCTGGCGAGCACCGCCAACCAACGCGTGCGTCACCGAATCATGCGTTCTCGCCTGCTGAACCTCGTCGGATTCGTGCTGACCGCCGCCGTGCTGGTCATCGTGCTGGTCACCAAATTCATTTTCGGTGCCTGGCTGGCCGTGGTGGCCATCATGGCGATGTTCATGATCATGTCCTCGATCCATGCGCACTACGCCGCGGTCGACCGTGAACTGGCGGTCGATGAGCAGGGAACCACCAAGGCCCTCCCGGCCCGGGTCCATGCCCTGATCCTCGTCTCGACGCTGCGCAAACCGGTGTTGCGGGCCGTGGCCTTCGCCCGGGCCGGCCGCCCCTCCAAACTTGATGCCATCATCGTGGACATCGACCAGGAAGCCACGGCACGGACCGTCGCCGAATGGGAACGGCTGCAGATCCCGGTGCCCATCACCGTCCTGGCCTCGCCCTACCGGGAGACGGCGGCACCGATCATCGACTACATCAAGGGCATCAAATCCAATTCACCCCGTGACCTGGTGGTCGTCTACATCCCCGAATACGTCGTGGGGCGCTGGTGGGAACAACTGGTGCACAACCAGACGGCGCTTCGCATCAAGACCCGGCTGCATTTCGTCCCCGGGGTCGTGGTGGCCAGTGTCCCCTGGCAGTTATCCGAAGAAACCCATGGCAGAGCCCTCTTCGAACACGAACGCGGGATCACCGGGACCGACGAGGACACACGAGCGCACGACGGCGGGAGCACCAGTTGAGCCAGCGGGAAGAACCAGCGACGGGCGATCTGATCGACGTCGAGATCGGCGCCCCGGCCCATGGCGGCCATTTTGTCGCCAGACACCAGGGCAGGGTCGTCTTCGTCCGCCATGCCCTGCCCGGCGAACGGGTGCAGGCTCGGCTGACCGATGCCGGCGAGGGAGCCCGTTTCTGGCGGGCCGACGCCGTGGAGATCCTGCAGGGCTCCGAACACCGGGTGCCGCATTTCTGGCCCGAAGCCGATGCCCTGGCTCGGCATGCGGCGGGGGAGCTGCCGGTCGGCGGCGCCGAATTCGGGCATGCGGAGCTCGGCTACCAGCGGGAACTGAAATCCGCGATTGTCCGCGAACAACTTGAACGCCTGGCCGGCCTGGACGCGGCAGCCGTGGGTTTCACCGGCGTCGAGGAGGCGCCGGGGGAACGCGCCGACGGGCTGGGATGGAGGACCCGGGCGGCATTTAGCGTCGATACGGCGGGACGCTTGGCGATGAACGCCCACCATTCCGATCGGCTCGTTCCCATCCGCCGGCTGCCGCTGGCCGTCGAGGCGATCAATGACCTTTCACTGGCGGATTTGCCGTTGCACGGACTCGAACGGATCGAAGTCGCGGCACCTTCCGGTGGGGGAAGCCCGCTGGTGCTGCTCGTCGAACGCCCCGGCGCCAAACCGGGAGCCGCGACCCGCCTGGCCAAGGCCTTGCCGGAAGGCACCAACGCCGCGTTGATCACCCAGCACGGCGGTTCGGCAGCCGACGGGGCGGGAACCCTGCACCGGCTGCGTGGCAGGACCTGGGTGGCCGAACAGGCTGCGGGGGAGACCTACCGGGTCACCGGGGAGGGATTCTGGCAGATCCACCGCAGCGCACCCGAGGCTCTGAACGACGCCGTCCAAGCGATCCTGGACCCGCAACCGGGTCAGGTCTTCGCCGACCTCTATGCTGGCGCCGGACTCTTCACCGTGCCGTTGGCCTGGGCCGTCGGGGCCGAGGGGATCGTCCTGTCCATCGAGGGGGCCCCGGGAACCAGCAAAGATGCCCGCCGCAACATCCAGGGGCTAGATCAGGTCCTGATCCGCCAGGGCCGGGTCGAAAAGATCCTGCGCAGCGAGGCGGCCCGGTTGCCCCGGGGCCTGGACGGTGTGGTGCTGGATCCGCCACGCACCGGCGTCGGACGGGCCGGTGTGGCCGCGGTGAGCACCGCCAGACCGGGGAGGATCGCCTACGTTTCCTGCGATCCGGCGTCGTTCTCTCGGGATCTTCGCGACTTTGCCGCGAAGGGCTACGTCACCGAATCGGTACGGGCCCTGGATCTCTACCCGCAGACCCACCACGTGGAGTGCGTGGCGGCGCTGGTCCCGGCCGCCACCAGATAGACTGGGCCCGAGCTCTGCCGCAATCCCAACGTGCCTCCCGGCCGGTTAGGTTCGCCTTACTGGCGGGATGCCCGTGCGTGCAACAAAGATGAAAGTCTGGCGAGAGGAGTCCCAGTGAGTAATGTGGACAGCTTTGGTGCCAAGGGCGTATTGGACGTCCAAGGCAACGAATATGAAATTTTCCGGCTGAACGCGGTCGAGGGCAGCGACAGCCTTCCGTACAGCCTTAAGATCCTTCTGGAGAACCTGCTTCGGACCGAGGACGGCAAGAACATCACTGCCGACCACGTTCGTGCGCTGGCCCAATGGGATCAGAACGCCCAGCCGAGCACGGAGATCCAGTTCACTCCGGCCCGCGTGCTGATGCAGGACTTCACCGGCGTGCCGTGTGTTGTCGACCTGGCCACCATGCGTGAAGCCGTCGAGGACCTGGGCGGTGACCCGACCCGGGTGAACCCGCTGGCTCCCGCGGAAATGGTGATCGACCACTCCGTCCAGATCGACGTGTTCGGTAATAAGGACGCCATCGAACGCAATATGGAGATCGAGTACCAGCGCAATGGCGAGCGGTACCAGTTCCTGCGTTGGGGCCAGACGGCGTTCGATGACTTCAAGGTCGTCCCCCCGGGCACCGGCATCGTGCACCAGGTCAATATCGAGTACCTGGCCCGCACGGTCATGACCCGCGAAGTCGATGGCAAGCTGCGCGCCTACCCCGACTCCTGTGTCGGCACCGACTCGCACACCACCATGGTCAATGGCCTGGGTGTGCTGGGCTGGGGCGTCGGCGGCATCGAGGCCGAGGCGGCCATGCTCGGCCAGCCCGTCTCCATGCTGATCCCGCGGGTGGTGGGCTTCAAGCTCGCCGGCTCCATCCCCGCAGGTGCCACCGCGACCGACGTCGTTCTCACGATCACCGAACAGCTGCGCCAGCACGGCGTGGTCGGCAAATTCGTCGAGTTCTACGGCGAAGGCGTCGCCCAGGTGCCGCTGGCCAACCGCGCCACGATCGGCAACATGTCCCCGGAGTTCGGCTCCACCGCAGCCATGTTCCCCATCGACGATGTGACCCTGGACTACCTGCGCCTGACCGGCCGCTCCGAAGAGAACGTCGCCCTCGTGGAGGCGTACACCAAGGAACAGGGCCTCTGGCACGACCCGTCGAAGGAACTGCGTTTCTCCGAGTACCTCGAGCTGGACCTGTCCACCGTGGTTCCCTCCATCGCCGGCCCGAAGCGTCCTCAGGATCGCATCGAGCTGACCAGCGCGAAGGAGCAGTTCCGCAAGGACATCCACAACTACGCCGCCGGTGACGCCGACGATCGCAACGTGGGCCGTCCCTCGAAGTCCGTGGACGTGAAGACCGCCGATGGCCGCGAATTCTCGCTGGACCACGGCATCGTCTCCATCGCCTCCATCACCTCGTGCACCAACACGTCCAACCCCTCGGTGATGCTCGCAGCAGCCCTGCTGGCCCGCAACGCCGTGGACAAGGGCCTGGCCTCGAAGCCGTGGGTCAAGACCTCCGTCGCCCCCGGCTCCAAGGTCGTCACCGACTACTACGAGAAGTCCGGCCTGAGCCCGTACCTGGAGAAGCTCGGCTTCTACATCGTCGGCTACGGCTGCACGACCTGCATCGGCAACTCAGGCCCATTGGAAGCGGAGATCTCCGAGGCCATCCAGGCCAACGACCTCTCCGTCACCTCGGTCCTGTCGGGTAACCGCAACTTCGAGGGCCGGATCAACCCGGACGTGAAGATGAACTACCTGGCCTCCCCGCCGCTGGTCATCGCCTACGCCCTGGCCGGGACCATGGACTTCGACTTCGAGGCCGAACCCCTGGGCCAGGACGATGCCGGAACCGACGTCTTCCTCAAGGACATCTGGCCGAACCCCGTCGAGGTCCAGCAGGTCATGGACGCCTCCATCGACAAGGACATGTTCGCCAAGGGCTACGAGGGTGTCTTCGACGGAGACGACCGCTGGAAGGCGCTGGATACCCCGGCTGGCAACACCTTCGAGTGGGCCGAGGATTCCACCTACGTGCGCAAGCCCCCATACTTCGATGGCATGAAGGCACAGCCGGAGCCGGTCTCCGACATCGACGGTGCCCGCGTGCTGCTGAAGCTGGGCGATTCGGTCACCACCGACCACATCTCCCCGGCCGGCTCGTTCAAGTCCGATTCCCCGGCGGGACAGTACCTGCTGGCCAATGGCGTGGATCGTAAGGACTTCAACTCCTACGGCTCCCGTCGTGGCAACCACGAGGTCATGATCCGCGGTACGTTCGCGAACATCCGCATCCGCAACCAGCTCCTGGACAACATCGAGGGTGGCTTCACCCGCGACTTCACCCAGGACGGCGGACCACAGAACACGGTCTTCGACGCGGCGACGAACTACGAAGCCGAAGGGACCCCGCTGGTCGTGCTGGCCGGCAAGGAATACGGTTCAGGCTCCTCACGTGACTGGGCCGCCAAGGGCACCGCACTGTTGGGCGTCAAGGCCGTCCTGGCCGAGAGCTACGAGCGGATCCACCGCTCGAACCTCATCGGGATGGGCGTGCTGCCGCTTCAGTTCCCCGAGGGCGAGTCCACCTCGACCCTGGGGCTGGACGGCACCGAGTCCTTCTCGATCGCCGGGGTGACCGAACTCAACGAGGGGACCACCCCCTCCACGCTGAAGGTCACCGCCACCGCGCAAGACGGCTCCACCCAGTCCTTCGATGCCGTGCTGCGCATCGATACCCCCGGTGAGGCCGACTACTACCGCAACGGCGGCATCCTGCAGTACGTGCTGCGTCAGATCTCCGGCAGCTAACGGCAGATCCACCGCAGACGGGGCGGGCCATCCGGGATACCGGGTGGCCCGCCCTTTTGCGTGCCCGGGCCCGGCTGGCGCGGCGGGGGTTATAGGATTTGGAGATGGACGCACTGACCGACTCGTGGCCGCTCTTCGGCCTGCACCTGTCCACTCCGCGCCTGGAGCTGCGGGCGGTCACCGACGAGGACCTGCCGGCCTTCCAAGCTGCCGGGCTCAGCGGCATCCACGAGCCCGGGCGCAGCCCCTTCTCCCATCCCTGGACCGACGTCCCCGATGCCGAGCTGCCGGCGAACATGGCCCGCCATGTGTGGCGGACCCGCGCCCAGACGCAGCCCGGGGACTGGACGCTGTCCTTCGGGGTCTGGCATGAAGGCGAACTGGTGGGGATGCAGGATCTGCTGGGGCAGGATTTCGCCCGGATGCGACTGGTCACCACCGGCTCCTGGTTGACTCGTTCGGCCCAAGGACGGGGCATCGGTACGGAGATGCGCACCGCCGTCGTGCTCTATGCCTTCGACCACCTCGGTGCCCAGGTGGCCGAATCCGACGCCGCCAGCTGGAACCTCTCCTCGTTGGGGGTCTCCCGCGCGGTGGGCTATGAGGACAACGGGGTGACCCGGCGGATGTGGGGCGACTCCGCCCAGGAGGTACAACGAGTGCGGCTGACCTCCGAGCTGCTGCGGCGGCCCGACTGGTCGCTGCAGGTCACCGGGCATGACGCCGCCGCCACTTTCCTCGGTTTGCCTGAGTCCGCGCAAGCGGTGCCGGGTCGAGAACCCGTCGCCGTGCGCAGTACGATGGAATGATGTTTCCGGCTGCGAAAGGACGAACCGGCATGGGATTGCTCGAGACCATCCATGAGCCGCGCGATTTGCGTGGTCTGGGTGCGCAACAGCTTCAGCAATTGGCGGAGGAGATCCGGGCCTTCCTGATTGCCAACGTCTCCCGTACCGGAGGACATCTGGGCCCGAATCTGGGGGTCGTGGAGCTCACGTTGGGGATCCACCGGGTCTTCGATTCCCCGCGTGATTCCATCGTTTTCGATACAGGACACCAGTCCTACGTTCATAAGCTGCTGACCGGGCGGCAGGACTTCTCCACGCTGCGCCAACAGGACGGGCTCGCCGGCTACCCCGAACGCTCCGAATCGGTCCACGACATCGTCGAGTCCTCGCATGCCTCCAGTTCGCTATCCTGGGCCGAGGGCATCTCCCGGGCCCGGAAGCTTTCCGGGGAAGGGGACCGCTACGTCGTCGCCGTCGTCGGGGACGGAGCCCTGACCGGCGGCATGGCCTGGGAGGCCGTGAACAACATCGCCGCCGATAAGGATCGCCGGGTCGTGATCGTGGTCAACGATAATGGCCGGTCCTACGCCCCCACCGTCGGCGGTCTGGCCGACCAGTTGGGCGCCCTGCGCCAACGCACCCTGGATAAGGTCAGGACCCACCCCGTCTACGAAGACACCCTGAACTGGTGGAAGGACCGACTCCAGCAAGGCGGCGCCGTGAGCCGTTTTGCCTATAAGTCGCTGCACGCCACCAAGAAGGGCATGAAGGACTGGTGGGCCCCGCAGGGGCTGTTCGAGGATCTGGGCATGAAGTACATCGGCCCGATCGACGGACACAACCAGGAGGCCGTGGAAGAGGCCCTGCAGCAGGCTCGGCAGTACGAGGGCCCGGTGATCGTGCATACGCTCACCGAGAAGGGGCGTGGCTACGGTCCCGCCCTGGCCGACCCGAACGACCAGATGCATTCGGTGGGGGTCATCGACCCCGAAACCGGCGAACCCGTCTCCCGGCCCGGAGCCCAGTCCTGGACCTCGGTCTTCGGCGAAGAGATTGCCGAGATCGCCGACGAACGCCGAGACATCGTCGCCGTCACCGGAGCCATGCTCATCCCGGTCGGGCTGTCCACGATGGCCGCCCGCCACCCCGAACGGGTCATCGACGTCGGTATCGCCGAACAGCATGCGTTGACCAGCGCCGCCGGCATGGCCTTCGGTGGACTGCACCCCGTCGTGGCGCTATACGCGACGTTCCTGAACCGGGCCTTCGACCAGCTGCTCATGGACGTTGCCCTGCACCGCGCCGGAGTGACCGTCGTGCTGGACCGGGCAGGAGTCACCGGCCCCGACGGGCCCAGCCACCATGGCATGTGGGATATGGCACTGCTGCAATCGGTTCCCGGACTCTCCTTGGCGGCGCCCCGGGACGCCACCCGGCTGCGCGAGGAATTGCGCGAAGCCGTAGCCATCAACGATGCCCCGACCGTCCTGCGCTTCTCCAAGGGCAGTGTCGGTCAGGAACTGGAAGCCATTGAACGTCTCGACGACGGCGTGGACGTGCTGGCGCGGCACGGCGAAGGAGAGCGGGATGTCCTCGTCGTCGCCGTCGGTTCCATGGCCGGATTGAGCCTGGAAGTCGCAGAACGGCTCGAGGCCCAGGGGGTGAGTTCCACGGTGGTGGATCCGCGTTGGGTCCTTCCGGTCGCCCGATCCATCATCTCCTTGGCGGCGCGCCACCGGATCGTGGTCTGCATCGAGGACGGCGTGAAGGCCGGCGCCGTCGGCTCGCGGATCCGCCAGGAAATGCGTGCCGCAGGGGTCGATACGGCACTGAACGAAGTGGGCCTGCCGACGCAGTTCCTCAAACACGGTTCTCGGAACCAGATCCTGGAGCGGGTTGGCCTGACCGCCAACCAGATCACCCAGGACACCCTGGCCCAGGTGCTGGGAACCAAGGTCCCCTTCGCCCGGCCGCTACCCGGCCAGGATGCCCCCACCGGCCAGATACCCCGCCTATGAGGCGGCTAGAATCGTTGGCTGCAGCCCCCGGTGACATTTCCGTAGGTGACGTGGTGATCGCCCGGGCGTGGAAACATGATGGCTGGCCGCATTGGGTCGTCCCCGGCAGGTACCTGGGGGCCGACGAACACGGGCACTGGGTCATCCAACCGGCAGGTTCGCTGGTGGCCCGACCCGGCGCTGCCTTCGCCGCGGAGTCGGATGCCATTTGCCTGTTTCCCCACGCAGCCGATTGGGTCGCCACGTTTTACGACGACTCCCATCCCGGTCACTTCCGGCTCTATATCGATGTCTCCCGGAATCTGGGCTGGCAAGCGCTGAAGCCCGTCGGGTGGGAATTCAACTCCATTGATATGGACTTGGACGTGGTCCGTTCCACGCGCCGGGGCATCTACCTCGACGACGAGGACGAATTCGAGGAGCATGCCCTGTCCATGGGCTACCCCGAAGAACTGGCAGAGCGGATGCGTGCCGCCGCCCAGGAGTTGCTGGTGGGCGTGAAGACCCTGAAGGAACCGTTCGGGGTGTGCGCCGACGCCTGGTTCGAGCGCGGACGCCGGCTGCTGGCACAGGCAGTAGGCTAGATGCGTCGACGCGCCGCCACCGAAGCGGGGGCGCCGAACCACAGCATGAGCACAGGCCCGAACCGAGGAGAATCGCATGCCGATCCAGCGCACCTACCGCCGCGACGACGACGGGGTCCTGCAATTCCGTGAGGCCTGGTTCGAGCAGGGCGAGGGCGAGGAAGCCGGCCAGTTCGTGGTCAACCACGGCACCGTCGGAAATTTGTCCACCACCAAGGAAGCCGTCGACGTCGATGCCGAACGGGGGGCGGGTCTGATGGAGGCCTTCGCCGACCAGTGCGCCACGGACGGGTTTGCTCAACTGACCGGGGCCGACCAGTCGTGGGTGATTGCCCAATATGCGTTGAAGACCACCGAAGGAACCCAGCGCGACGAATACTTGCGCGATAAGGCGATGGAAGCGCTGCGCGGCCATCTGGCCTGGCGCGGTCTGGGCACGGTGGAGTCGAGCGACTTTGCCCCTCGTAAACTCAATATCCGCATCCTCTCCCCGGAGCCAGGCAAGGCGGTCACCGCGATCACCACGTGCATTCGGCAGGCCAAACTCGACTTCACCAAACTTTCCATCGGTGTGGCACCCCACGACGCCCCGGAGGCGGCCAAACAGAAGTATCCGATGCCGCCCAAGATTCCGTTCTCCGTGGCCTGATCCGGCCCAGTCCCGACCCGTCTTTTGAAAGGACGTACCCCGTGAGCTCCTCCGGCAATTCGACCCGTACCGCGACCGCCGAAACACCTCCAGATATGGAATACCGCCGTCTGGGCCGCTCGGGGCTGAGCGTCTCCGTCGTGGGCTTGGGGTGTAATAATCTGGGCCGCAGCGGTACCGCCACGGAATCACAGGAGGGGACCAACGCGATCGTTCACGCGGCGTTGGACGCCGGGATCACCCTGTTCGACACCGCCGACACGTACGGGCGTGAACCCGGACTCTCGGAGACCCGCCTGGGCAAGGCCCTGGGCAGACGGCGGGAAGACGTGGTGGTGGCCACGAAGTTCGGCATGGACGCCGGGGGAGCCAACGGACGGGATTTCGGTGCCCGCGGTTCCCGCAAGTACATCATGCAGTCGGTGGAGGCCTCGCTGGGCCGGCTGGGGACCGATTACATCGACCTCTACCAGTTCCACACCCCCGACGACCTGACCCCGATCGATGAGACGTTGGCCGCCCTCGATGACCTCGTGGCCTCCGGAAAAGTCCGCTACATCGGTCACTCCAACCGGGCCGGTTGGCAGATCGCCGAAGCCGAATTCACCGCCCGCGCCGGCGGCTACACCCGATTCATTTCCAGCCAGAACCACTACAACTTATTGGACCGTCGGGCCGAACTCGAGGTCCTCCCGGCCTCAAACGCCTACGGGTTGGGTGTGTTGCCCTACTTCCCGTTGGCCAACGGTCTACTGACCGGCAAGTACACGACCGGACAGGCGCCCACGGGCAGCCGGCTGAGCCACTCGCGGCAAAACCTGTTGGAGAGGGCCGATTTCGACCAGCTGGCCGAACTCGCCGATTTTGCTGCGGCCCGGCACCTGACACCGGTGCAGGTGGCCTTCTCCTGGCTGGCAGCCCAGGCACCGGTTTCCAGCGTCATTGCCGGAGCCACCCGGGTGGAACAAGTCCGCCAGAATGCCGCAGCAGCAGCCTGGAAGCCCACCGCCGACGACCTGATCGAACTGGACCGTATTTTCCCTCGTGAGCCGAAAGTCGCTCTCTTCTAGGAGGGGACCTCATGAGCGAATCAGCAGAGGAACTGAACACACTGCCGGACTTCGAGCGCTGGGAAACGTTCTGGGTGGGCGGCCAACGCGTCGGTGCCCTGCATCGCGTCTGGCAAGATTCGGTGCTGTTGACCCGCATCGCCATCGAGGACGAATCGGGGGACTATCTGGCCGAGTCACGGATCCGCTTCGTGCCCGGCCCCGACTGGGATCTGAGCTGGTTCCATTCCAGTGGGATGGATGAACCGGTCCTGTTGCATAATCCGGCCAACTGGACCCACACCGGCAGCCTGCCGGTGGTCACAGCAGAATCTCTGACCGCCCTCGACGGGCGTGAACTGCCCACGGGAGTGAGCCGGCAAGCCCCGGCGGGCACGGTCCCGGGGTACGGGGAGTTCCTCGTCTTGCAGAACCTCATCGGACGCGGCCTGTTGGAGGCGTCATGGCGGAGCATCCACGACGATGACGGGCAGGTGCAGCAAACGAAGATGGTGGCCGTCGCGGACCAGCAGCCACCTGAATACGTATCGGCACCTCTTACCGGCGGACCGACGCTGCGGTATGACCGTTTCGACGATGACCAACGCGCGGCCAGCCATTGGTTGGTCGACGGGGCGATTCTGGCCAGCGAATGGGGAGGAGCGTATTCGCTTCGGGTCGCGGATGAGGCCGGATCCGCGGCCTGGGAGTCCATCGCCGGGCTACAAGAATCCACCGCCCGCTTCCTGCTCCACGGTACCCGCCCCTGACCACGGGACCGGGGTGGACTAGAGGTAGATCAGGACGTCCTTGCCCTTGATCTCCGCGGCAAAACGGGCCAGCGGTTTAGAGGCGGGGCCGACCACTGCCGATCCGTCATCATGGGAGAATTCCGAGCCATGGCAGGGGCACTTGAAGTCCTTTTTCGTCACGCCCACCGTGCACCCCTGATGGGTACAAACCGCCGTATAGGCCAGAACCGTGGTCTCGTCCTTGCGCCAGAGCAAGTACGTGTCACCGCTGACGGCCACCGAGGCGCTCTCGCCGACGGCCAACTCGTCGGTGGTCGTCGCTTTCGTGGCTTCGCCGCTGGGTTCGGGGACTTCCTCAACGGAGGAGCCGCCGCCGCAGGCCGCCAAGGCGGCGCCGGTCCCCAGAACCAATGAACCTCCCAGAACGGTCCGACGTCCGGTGGTCTGCGCTGTGAACTGTTCCATGAATCCATTGTGGCACCTGGGCGAATCGGCAGGAAACCCCCGGGCGGACTAGGGGTAGAGCACGATCTTTCCATCGGTGATTTCTGCCGCATAACGGGTCAGTGCCTCGCGGGCGGGGCCACCGGTGGCCGTACCGTCATCTGGGTTGAAATGCGATTCGTGGCAGGGACAGATGAAATCGGCCTCGCCCGGACCCACCCGGCACCCGGCATGTGTGCAGACGGCGGTATAGGCCAGAACCGTCTCATCGTCCTTGCGGTAGAGCAGATACGTTTCGCCGGTGGCTTCGGCATCGACGTTCACCATGGCACCCACGGGAAGGTCCGCGACAGGAGCGACCGTCAGTGGGGTACCGGTAGGTTCCGGCACAGGCTGTGAGGTGTTCTGGGGCGCCGCTGAGGACCCGTCCCCGCAGGCGGCGAGCGTCGTGCCCGCCCCGAGGGCAAGCGTGGATCCCAGGACCAGACGGCGACACGGTTGTGCTGAGGTGCTCATACCGTGATTCTTTCATGACCACGCAGGACGGCGATGCCCCGGGAAGGGGGCATCGCCGTCATGTCGGGCAACTCACATGAAGTGGTGGATCACTCCGCGTGGAAGCGGGCGCCCCGCATCCGTTCGGAGGCTCCGACACGGTCCAGATACGGGGTGATGCCGCCCAGATGCATCGGCCATCCGGCACCCAGGATCATGCACAGGTCGATATCCTCGGGGCCGGCAACGACGCCCTCGTCGAGCATCAGACCGATCTCTTCGGCCAGCGCGTCCTGGGTGCGCACCAACAACTCCTGCGAGGTGCTCGGCGTCGACCCGAAGCTGAGCAGCTCGAGAGTCGACTCCGGGATGGACCGGCTTCCGTCCTCGTTCTGGACCCAGACCGACTTCAGCCCGTTGTCGATCAGCGCCTGCTGGTTTGCCGAGACGCGGAATCGGTCGCCGAAGGCCTCATGCAGGGACTCCATGACGTGCTGGGCGACGGGGATCCCGACCATGGCCAGGAGCGTGAAGGGGCTCATGGGCAGGCCCAGGGGGCGCAACGCGTTGTCTGCGACCTCGGCGGGGGTGCCGTCGTCGAAAGCATTGGAGACCTCGCCCATGAGACGCAGCAGGACGCGGTTGACCACGAAGGCCGCCGCATCCTTGACCAGGACCGCCGTCTTGCGCAGATCCTTGGCCACGGCGAAGGCGGTGGCCAGAACGACGTCGTCGGTTTTGGGGGCCCTGACGATCTCGATCAGCGGCATCGCTGCCACCGGGTTGAAGAAGTGGAAGCCAACCACCCGTTCGGGGTGCAACAGGTCCGCCGCCATCTCCGTCACCGATAAGGAGGAGGTGTTGGTGGCCAGGATGCATTCGGAGGAGACGACGGCCTCCACCTCGGCGAAGACCTGCTTCTTGACCTGAAGCTCCTCGAAGACGGCCTCGATGACCAGATCGGCGTCGGCGAAGGCCTCCTTGGAAACCGAACCGGTGACCAGACCCTTCGTGCGATTGGCCGCATCTGCGGAGATCCGCTTCTTGGCCAGCAGCTTATCGACCTCGCCGTGGATATAGGACAGGCCCTTGTCCACCCGACCCTGATCGATATCGGTGATCACGACCGGGACCTTCAGCATTCTGGCGAAGAGCAGCGCGAACTGTCCAGCCATGAGCCCGGCACCAACGACACCGATCTTGGTGACCGGGCGGGCGAGCTTGCGGTCGGGGGCGCCTGCCGGGCGTTTGGCCCGTTTCTGCACCAGATCCAAGAAGGAGTAGACGGTGTCGTGGAACTGCGGGGTCTGCATCAGTTCGACGAGGGCAGCGCATTCGAGTCGTGCCGATTCGGCCTGGCTGATCGTCTTGCCGGCCTCGAAGACATCCAGGACCTTGCCCGGCGCCGGGGCGGCACCGGCGGTCTTGGCTTCGACGAAGGCTCGGCCCTTGGCGACCGCAGCATCCCAACGTTCTGCCACGGCCGGGTCGGTGGCCGGATCCACGGCGTTCGGCCGAGAAACCTCGGCACCTGTCAGGACGGTATCCGCCCAGGCCAGGGACTGCTCGACGAAATCGGCCGGCTCGAACAGGGCATCGGCGATGCCCAGCTTGAAGGCGGCGGGGCCGGCCAACGAACGGTTGTTGTTCAACGGGTTCTCGATCATCACCGTCGTGGCGGCTTCCGGGCCGATCAGACGCGGCAGGCGGTAGACGCCGCCCCAGCCGGGGACCAGACCGATGAAGGCCTCCGGCAGACCCAGGCCGTTGGCACCGGAGGAGACGGTGCGGTAGTTCGCGGCCAGCGCGACTTCCAAGCCTCCGCCGAGGGCGACGCCGTTGATGAAGGCGAAGGTCGGCACCCCGAGATCGGCCAGCAGATCGTAGGCGGCATGACCGAGCTCGGCCATCAGCGCCCCGCTGGAGGACTTCTTCAGGGTTTTCACCGTCGTCAGATCCGCGCCGGCGACGAGGAAATGGGGTTTGCCGGTGACGGCGAGGGCCTGGATCTGCCCGGCAGCGGCTCGTTCGTGTTGGCGGTTGAGTTCGCGCCCGAATTCGATGAGGGTACTCGGGCCCAACGTGGTCGGTTTGCTGTGGTCCAGCCCGTTGTCCAGGGTCAGCAGCGCGAGTTTTGCTCCCGACGCTAGCGTGACGTCTGAGACCAGGGTGTGGGTGATGATTTCGTCGGGGACCTGCGCGGCAAGTTCCTCGAAGCGGTCAAAATCCTGGGTAGCCATGTCTTAGGCGTCCTTCCCGTAGTCGGCGTGGTGGGGGTTTTCCCAGATGACGGTGCCGCCCATGCCCAACCCGACGCACATGGTGGTCAGGCCGTAACGCACGGAAGGGTCGGCCTCGAATTGCCGGGCGAGCTGGTTCATCAGACGAACACCCGAGGAAGCCAGTGGGTGTCCGACAGCGATGGCCCCACCATAACGGTTGACCCGGGGATCGTCGTCGGCGATGCCGTAATGGTCCAAGAAGGACAGGACCTGAACGGCGAAGGCCTCATTGATCTCAAAGAGTCCGATGTCCTCGATGGACAGACCTGCCTGGGCCAGGGCCTTTTCCGTGGCGGGCACGGGGCCGATGCCCATCACCTGCGGCTCGACGCCGGCGAAGGCGTAACCAACCAGGCGCATCTTGGGGTCCAGCCCCAATTCCTCGGCTGCCTCGGAGGAGGTCAGCAGGGCGGCGGTGGCGCCGTCGTTCAGTCCCGCTGCGTTGCCTGCGGTGACGTGACCGTGGGCGCGGAAGGGGGTGCGCAGGGATTCGAGATCCTCGAGCGTGGTGCCGGGGCGCGGTGGTTCGTCGGTCGTGTTCAGGGCCCAGCCTTCACCCGGACGGCGTGCGGCCACGGGGACCAGATCGGGTTGGATGTTTCCGGCTTCATACGCGGCAGCCAGTTTGGTCTGGCTGGCCAGGGCGTATCGGTCGGCACGCTCCTTGGTGATGGCTGGGAAGCGGTCGTGTAGATTCTCGGCCGTGTTGCCCATGTTCAGTGCCGCAGGGTCCACGAGGCGCTCGGAAACGAAACGGGGGTTCGGGTCGGCGTCGGCGCCCATGGGGTGGTTGCCCATATGTTCGACACCACCGGCGACGACGACGTCATAGGCGCCGAAGGCGATGGAAGAAGCGGTAGTGGTCACCGCGGTCATCGCACCGGCACACATCCTGTCGATGGCGAAGCCGGGCACGGATTGCGGCAGCCCGGCCAGCAAGGCGGCGGTGCGCCCGATGGTGAGGCCCTGGTCGCCGGTCTGGGTGGTTGCGGCGATAGCGACCTCGTCGATACGCTCCGCGGGAACCTCGGGGTTGCGGCGCAGAAGGTCGCGGATGCACTTGACCACCAAGTCATCGGCGCGGGTGCCGTGGTAAATACCCTTCTCTCCGGCCTTGCCGAAGGGGGTGCGGACGCCGTCGACGAACACGACGTCGCGGACCTGCCGGTTGCGCGGCAGCGCGCGTGCGGTTGTTGGGCTCACTGGGGGTGACTCCTTGCGTGGAATGAATGTGATCCACTCCATATGTTACCGGTGAGTAACTAGAGGTGCAAGACGTCGGGGGACCGCTGTGTCGCCGGGGCGAGGTACCTATCGTCGGAGAGCTCTCGCTCAGGTCACGCTGGCTTGGATGTCCGCTTCTCAGGCAGCGGTTCAGGGTCCAGGAACGCAACCGTGATGATCGGGGCGGTTTCGCGGATCTGCCAGGGGCGGGCTCCGAGGTCGGCCAGCGCGGTCGCGACGGTTTCCGGGGTGACTTCTTCCGGTGGACGCCAGGCCACTCGACGCAGCGTATCGGGGGTGAGCAGGTTCTCGGTGGGCATCTGCAGCTGCTCGGCTCGCCGGGCGACCCGGGGCTTGGCGGTGTTCAACCGGCGGGCCGCGGCCTCGTCCTTCTCCGGCCAGGTGCGGGCCGGCGGCGGCGCCGATGTGGGGATGTGCATGGGAGGCAGTTCCTCGGCCTGGCGGGCTGACTGCAGGCAACGCAGCCAACGGGGCGCCTCCTTGCTCGCCGCCCGGCCGTGGAAGCCGGGGGTCTTGAGCATTTGCGGGACGGTGGTCGGCATGGCCTTGGCCGCGGCGATCAGGGCGGCATCGGGAATCAGCCGCCCGGGGGCGACATCTCGGTTCTCCGCGAGCGATTCCCGCTCGTACCACAGGGCCTGAACGGCGGCGAGTTGACGGCGATCGCGTAATTGATGCAGTCCCGAGGTGCGGCGCCACGGGTCGACGCGGGGCGCGGGCGTCGGAGCCGTGCGGATGGCCTCGAACTCCTCGGCGGCGAAGCCGAGTTTGCCCGATTCCTGCAGCAGTTCGGCCAACGCAATACGCAGCTCGTCGAGAACTTCGACGTCGAGGGCCGCATACCTGAGCCACGGCTCGGGCAGCGGCCGGGTCGACCAGTCGGCTGCTGAATGTTCCTTGGCCAACCTCAGTCCGAGCAGGGACTCCACGACCGGTCCGAGACCGACGCGGGGCAGGCCGGCGATGCGCCCAGCCAGTTCCGTATCGAAGAGGGCATCCGGGTGCATGCCGAGTTCGCCCAAACATGGCAGGTCCTGGGTGGCAGCATGCAGAATCCACTCCACACCGTGCAGGGCCTCATTGATGGGGAGCAGGTCGTTGAACGGGACCGGGTCGATCAACCATGTGCCAGCCCCGCGGCGGCGGAGCTGAACCAGGAAGGCGCGTTGACCGTAGCGGAAACCCGAAGCCCGTTCGGCGTCCACGGCCACCGGTCCGCTGCCGGCAGCCAGGGTGCGTGCGGCACGCAGTAAACCGGCGTCGGTGTTGACGACCGGGGGAACTCCCTCGCGGGGCTCCGTCAGCGGAGTGGGTTCAGGCGCCGGGGGCGTCGAGTCCTCGGCGTCAGTGGGTGAGGGTGTGCTGTCGGTGCGCGAAGTGGTCATGATGAAACCAATTCTAGTGGATTCAACTCCGTCGGCGGCGTGGCAGAGCTGTGACACCCTCGGGCAAGGGCGGCAAACCCGCAAAAGTACAGACCATATCGCTCCACGCCTCTAGATGGGACTGGAGGTCAGCACCTTGCGGCGTCCATGAAGCACGCAATTCGATATCAATGGTTTCGGGACGTTCTTCCAGGCTGCCAAAACTCTGGGAAAGCATCCGGGTCGCGGTGCCCCCGGCGTGGGCGTAGACCGCGTTGTTCTCGTGGAGGGCGTCGAGGAGCCAGGTCCACGCCACGGAGCCGAGCATCTGGTCGTTGCCCATCTCGGCATCGAGTTGGGCCCTGATGTAGGTGACAATGCGGAAGGTGCCGTTCCACAGGTCAGAACCCTCCGGGTCGTGTAGCAGGATGAACCGTCCGGTGGCTAATTCATTGTCATCCTCCGGGCTGCGAGCCTCCGCTAGCGCGGCCGCCGCGGGCCCATGGAGTGAACTCCGAACTCGGGGCGGGGACTCTAGAACCTCCGCGGAGAGCGCCACTGCGTACGGGGCCAGCCGTGCGGGGGCCGGGATCTCGGCCAAGTGCATTTCGGCACGGCAATCGGCCTGACGGAGTCCTGAGAGAGCCGTCATGAAGTCTGGGGGAACCTGTGCCAGGTCGCCAAGAGCGGTCACGAAACCGAGTCTAGAGTCATCGGTCCGGGGTACCCGGAAGGCTCGCCGTTGTCGTGCGCTCTGTGGCCTGCCCATGCTACCGGGGTGGCCCCTGACAGCGGGGCGACGCCTAGGACCGGGCTCGGTGCACTACGGTCGTTCGGGGTGATGTGTTCGGCACCACGGGCCGTTGACGTTCAAGGAACCAGGAGGTGGATCATGTTGGCAGTCGCAGCTGCTGTTCCGATCCTGCTCGCGGGCGTGCTGTTCTTCCTGGGCGTCAAGGCCACCCGGATTTCCCTCTGGTCCTTGGCGGCCGGCATCGTGATGGCTCTCATCTTTTTCCCGACCCCTTGGTTGGTGGTCGGGAGCTCATTGGCTGCCTTCGCCCCGACGATCATCGAAATTCTGTTGATCCTCTACGCAGGGGTCTTGCTGAGCAGGATCATGTCCAACACCGGAGCGATGGCCTCGATTTCTGGCTGGCTGCGTTCGAGTGCCCCCTCACGCCGCACCGGAACGTTGCTGGTGGTCTTCGGAATCGTCCCCTTCGCAGAATCCGTCACGGGCTTCGGTATTGGTGTCACCGTGGGCGTGCCGATCCTGCGCTTAATAGGGCATTCGGTGCCGCGATCAACGATCTTTTCGCTCCTCGGGCTGCTCGCCGTTCCCTGGGGTGCGCTCGGCCCCGGGACGCTGCTGGCCTCGGAACTCTCGGGCACCTCGTTAGTGGAGGTGGGGATCCGTTCGGCGGTTCTATCCCTTCCGGTGATGCTCGGAGTGGCCCTCCTGGTGACTTTCCTGCTGCGCCATGACGGTTCCGTGGGCAGGCTTTTCGGCGGTGCGGTGGCTAGTTCCTTGCTGCTCTGGTCGGGAATCCTGGGAGCCAACATCCTGTTGGGAACGCCCCTGGCTGGCGTCATGGGCTCATTGGTTCCGACCGCGGCTCACCTGCTGGTGTATCGCTGGCGCGGCTCCCTCATCGCCGCCGGCTGGGTGGTGGCGCGGGCCTCTTTGCCCTATGCCGTGATGGCTGCCGGCCTTCTGGCTACCCGCGCCGTCACGTCCAATGGGGAACCCCAACTCAGCTTGCGGGCGATCAGTAGCCCCGCCACGTGGCTCGTCGTCGCCTGCCTGGTGGCCCATTTCGGGCCGGGGCAGCGTTGGGCGAGCGACCAGCCCGAGGCACGGCTGGGGCACCGGGCCGTCTCGGCCTGGAGGACATGGCTCCCGGTGGGCGTGGTGACGTTCTGCTTCACCGTGCTGGGATCCGTCCTGGCGGCGACCGGAATGGGGGCCGAGCTGGGCACCGCCTTGGCGGCCATGGGCGGAAGCTATTTGGCGATCGCCCCGGCGGTGAATGCCCTCGCCGGATTCATCACCGGTTCGAATACGGCAGCCAACGCGATGCTGACTGCCACCCAGACTCAGGTGGCCACGGAGTTGGGCAGTTCTGTCCTGCAAATGGTGGCAGCCACCAACGTCACTGCTTCGATGGCGACCATGGCTGCTCCTTCACGCCTGCTGTTGGCCTACGAGCTGGCCGTGGCAACCCCGGTGGGCATCCCGGGAGGTGAGGGCCTCGGGGAATCCTCAGCAGATCCTCAGGCCTCGGAATCAGCGGTCAACCGTTGGGTACTGCCGCGGATTTTCGCGCTGCTGGCCATCGTTTCGGCCATCCTGGGACTGGTCACCTGGCTGCTCTTCTAGGCCGGCGCCGTCGGAGGAACCCGGCTGGGTGTGCACCGGCTCTGGCCCTTCAGGCGGGTAGACCCAGGTGACCAACACGACCGAGATGATCATGAGCAACAGCCAGGACCCGAGCTTATTGATGGAAACGAATTGCCAGCCGTCGAGCTGATCCGGATAGGCCCAGGCATTGGACCAGGTGGCGATGTTTTCGGCGAACCAGATGAACAGGGCAACCAGCAGGAACGAGAGGACCAAGGGCATCCGCAACCGAACCCGGAAGACCCTGAAATGCATCCAACTGCGGCCAAAGACCACGAGCACCGCCGCCAAGAGGAACCAGCGCAGGTCAAGGATGTAGTGGTGGGAGAAGAAGTTCAGGTAGATGGCAGCTGCCAGCACGGCGGTGGCCCACCTGCGGGGATAGTGGGTGAAACGCAGGTCGAAGAGCCGGAAGACGCGGACCATATAGGAACCGACCGCCGCATACATGAACCCGCTGTAGAGCGGCACGTTTCCCAGATGGAGGAGTCCCTCGCCCGAGTAGATCCAGGACCCGACACTGGTCTTGAACAGTTCCATGCCGGTTCCCACGATATGGAACAACACGATGACCCGAAGTTCGCGCAACGTCTCCAACCGGAAAACGACCATGAGTACCTGGATGAGAACCGCCGCGAGCGTCACCGCGTCGTTACGGGCCAAGGACATGTCATCGGGATACCACAGCCGTGTAGCCAACAGGACGGCCAGCATCGCCGCGCCGAAGACGCAAGCCCACGCCTGCTTGGCAGTGAAGACCGCGAATTCGACCAGGACCTTGGTTGCCCTGTTGTCGGAAAACCGGCTAATGAGGCGATGGGCCACGGCCTCGAGACGCTGCTCGAGCGTGGTGGAATTCCCGTGGGTGCTAGCCAGCGGCTACCTCAGCCCGGATGGCCGCGGCGAAGCGGTCGATGTCGTCCTCGGTCGTATCGAAGCCACACATCCAACGAACCTCGCCGGTGGCTTCGTCCCAGTCATAGAAGCGGAAGTCCTCGCGGACCCGGTCGGCGGCAGCGGCGGGCAGCTTCGCGAACACGGCGTTGGACTCGGTCGGCTGAGTGATTTCCAAACCGTCGATGTCCTCAACTGCAGTGCGCAGGCGCTGAGCCATGGCGTTGGCGTGGGAAGCCGAACGCTGCCAGAGGTCACCTTCGTACAGGGCGATCAGCTGGGCTGAAATGAAGCGCATCTTCGAACCGAGCTGCATGTTCATCTTCCGCAGGTACTTCAGCCCGGTAGCGGCCTCCGGATCCAGGACGACGATGGCTTCGCCGTACATCATTCCGTTCTTCGTGCCACCCATGCTCAGGATATCGATCCCTGCATCGCGGGTGAAGGCTCGCAGAGGCGCGTCCAAGGCAGCGGCGGCATTGGAGAGGCGGGCCCCATCCATATGAACCTTCATCCCCAGTTCGTGGGCATGGGAGGTGATCGCCTTGAGCTCCTTGATCGTGTACAAGGTGCCGAGCTCGGTGGACTGGGTCAAGGAAACCGCCAACGGCTGGGCGCGGTGCTCATCGCCCCACCCCCAGGCCTCCCGATCGATCAATTCGGGTGTCAGTTTGCCGTCCGAGGTCGGTACCGTCAGCAGTTTCATGCCGCCGGTCCGCTCGGGGGCACCATTCTCGTCGACGTGGATATGCGCCGTATCGGCACAGACCACGGCGCCCCAGCGCGGCAGCAACGACTGCAAAGCCGTCACATTGGCGCCGGTGCCGTTGAAGACCGGGAAAGCCTCGGTGGCCGGTCCGAAATGGGACAGGATGACGTGTCCGAGCCGTTCGGTGTATTCATCTTCGCCGTAGGCGATCTGGTGGCCGCCGTTGGCGGCGATCAGTGCCTCGATGATCTCTGGATGAACACCCGAATAGTTATCCGATGCGAAGCCGCGGACCATGGTGTCGTGCAGGGAAGTGCTCACGTTTATCCTCAGAAGTTGCTGGTGGGAAGTCGTCTTTAGTCTATGCCTGCGGCACCAGGGACAGGCGGGTGCCGTTCAAGCTTGCGGCATCGGCATCGAACAGGCCGGCGACCGCACTGCCGAAATCAACGACGTCGGTGAATCCCACAAATTCCTTGCCAGGTTCCTGCTCGCGCGCCGCAGCGTCGACGAAGGCCTTGATGACCAGGACGACGGCGGCGGAATGCTGGGGGACAGGGTTCTGCCGGTGCCCAGATTGGGCGGCACGGAGGCCCCCTGCCGTAGCCATCGTCCATGCCTCGGCAGCGGCCTTGACGGAGATGTAGTTCGCGCCGGAAGCGCTGGGGCGTTGGACGGCCGTGGAGGAGACCACCGCGAGCCGTCCGACGGGGGAGTCGGCAATATCCGGGTAGAAGACTCGCGAGGTATTGCGCAAGGTGGTCACCACGTTGCGGTGCAGGAAGTCGTAGTCCTCATCCGACTGTCCGGCCAGCCCCTTGCCGCCCCGCCAACCGCCGACCAGATGGATCAGTCCATCGATGGACCCGACCTCGGTGTGGATCCGTTCCGCCAAGGCCGCCGTGGCGGCGTAGTCAGACAGATCGGTGGCGTAGCGCGCCGAGGCGAACCCCAGACGTTCCTCCAGTCGTGCCGCGTTGGTGCCGACCACCAGGACCCTCGCCCCGGAATCATGCAGCGCCCGCGCGGCAGCCACCCCGGAGGAGGAGGTGGCACCGGCAATGAGGACTGTGGGTATATGCGGTGTGCTCATGTGGCCAGTCTAGGCCGATGCCGGGACATCGCCAGCGGTGATGCCGACCGTGGATTCGATGACCGGCTTCATTTTTTTGCTCAACGCCTCGTAGAACATCGACAGCGGGAATTCGTCGTCGAGGACCTGATTCGTCATTTCCTTCAGAGGCTCCATCAGCGGTAGGGCTTCCTTGCCCTTCGCCCAGACCGATGCCGGATGGGGGGTGACCGTGGAGGAAACCAAATCATAGGCGGCCAGCCAGTGGGCCAACTTCGGCCGATCGATGGAGTGCCAGTAGAGATCGTCGATGGCATCACCCAAGGCGCTGACGACCTGGGCGATGGCATCCCAGTCGATGGTCAGTTTGGTATCGGTCCAGTGCAAAACGTGGTGCTGGTGCATCCAGGCGAAGAGCAACTGTCCGCCGAGCCCGTCGTAGTTACGCACGCGGCTTCCGGTGATGGCAAAGCGGAAGATCCGGTCGAAGATCACCGTGTACTGCACCAGGCGGGCATGCCGGGCGGTCTCGGGATCCGAAGCGGTGGAGGCGGCAATCTTGACGCATTCGCGGAAGGCGGTGAGGTCGCAGCGTAGTTCCTCCAGGGAGTACAGGAAGAAGGGCATCCGCTGCTTGATCATGAAGGGGTCGAACGGCAGGTCCCCGCGCATGTGGGTGCGGTCGTGGATCATGTCCCACATGATGAACGTCTCTTCGGTCAGTTTCTGGTCGGCGAGGAGTTCGGCTGCCTCGGCCGGCAGATCGAGATTGGTGATCTCGGCCGCGGCGGCAACGACTCGACGGTAACGGGCGGCCTCCCGGTCCTGGAAAATCGCACCCCAGGTAAAGGCCGGGGTCTCGCGCATGGCGACCGATTCAGGGAAGAGCACCGCAGCATTGGTGTCATAGCCGGGGGTGAAGTCCAAAAAGCGCAGCGGAACAAACAGCCGGTTCGAATAGTCTCCGGCTTCCAGCTCGGCGATGAACTCGGGCCAGATCACCTCGACGAGCACCGCTTCAACGAAACGGTTGGTTGAACCGTTCTGTGTGTACATGGGGAACACCACGAGGTGGCGTAGCCCGTCGACGCGGTCCAGTTGCGGCTGGAACGCCTGTAGGGAGTCCAGGAAATCGGGGACGCCGAACCCTCCTGCCGCCCAGGACTTGAAGTCCGCGACCACCTGGTCCAAATAGCTTCCGTCGTGTTCAAAAAGAGGGCGCAACTCCGTCACCGCAGCGGTGATCGTGGTAGTCAGTTCGGCGGCGCGGACCCGGTCGGTCGCTTCGGGGACCGAACCGTCTTTGACCTGCAACTGTTGGAAAGCGGTCGCCGCAGCCTTCAATTCCAGCCACACGGGATCTTGAGCGAGATCCTCGCCGTGTCCGCTGGTGGTGTCATGCGTCATGGTTGCCTGGGACATCGGTCCTGCACCTCGAATCATCTCCGGGGCCGCGCTGGTTGCGCCGGCCTGCTGCCGTGGTGATCCCAGCCTAGAAAAGATCAAGCAGCACTGGCGTGAAGAAAGCCTAAGGCTAAGAAGTGCTCATGCATGTGATCAAGATGACCCTCCGCAGACCCAGCGCGGGGCATGCTGGCGACGACGGGACTAGGCGTCGGTGGGGCGCAGGCTCAACGAAACCGAGTTGATGCAGAAGCGTTGGTCGGTGGGGATATCTAGCCCCTCGCCCTCGAACACGTGCCCCAGATGCGAATCACAGGAGGCGCAACGAACCTCGATGCGCTCCATGCCCAGGGACCTGTCATGCAGATAGCGCACGGACCCCTCTGCCAACGGGGCGAAGAAGGAGGGCCAGCCACAATCCGAGCCGAATTTTTCCTTGCTGGTGAACAGTTCGGCCCCACAGGCACGGCAGGCGTAGACACCTTCGGTGGTGCTATCCCAGTACTCGCCGGTGAACGGGCGTTCCGTTCCTGCTTGTCGAAGGACCTGGAATTCCTCGGTGCTGAGTTCTTCCTTCCACTGCTCGTCGGTCTTGGTGACAGGAAAGGACTGGGCGTTCGAATCAGAAAATGTACTCACACTGCCTCCAACGTCTGGGGAGGCCCAGCCATTCCCGCGGCCTGCCGGGCACGCTCCATCGTGACCGAGGGAGCCTGCGGGGACTTGGCGCACCCGGCTTGACTTGCCATGATGGGTACATGCGCGAGTACACACGGACCGCCGACCCTGCGACCCCCCAGGCCCCCATGATGCGGTGGGCCGTCCTCGGAGCCGGAGTCGGCGTCGCCGCCGGTTCACTGCTGGCCGCCAGTGCTTCGGCGCTGGCAGGATATTTTGCCCGGCAGGTGGTGCTTCCGGTGCGCAAGACCGAAGACCTGGCGATCCTCGCCGTCGTGCGCGGAGACGAGGGACTGGAAGTCATCCTTCCCGCGACCGCCGAAACCACGGATCCCGGTACGTACTCGTTGTACTTCGATGCCGGCCGAGGTCACGCTCGGATCGGCGAGATTCTCTCTTTCACCCCTGCTGAGGGCACCATTGCCCGCCGGGTGGAGCGCGTGTATTCCGGCAACCTGGAAACGGCGGTCCGTGGCTGGTGGTCAGGAGCTGTCTATGCAACACCTGAAGACGCCGGATTCGCTGCCGAGAGCGTGGACATCCCGACAGCGGTGGGCGCTGCCCCTGCGTGGCTGGTTCCTGGTACGGATCGGGCCGACACGTGGGCGATTATGGTGCACGGCCGGGGAGCCGCACGCACCGAGGGCCTGCGGGCGCTGTCAACCACCGCCGGGCTGGGGATGAGTTCGTTGCTCCTGTCCTACCGCAATGACGGGGTGGCCCCGTTTGCCTCGGATCAACGCTACGGGCTGGGCAGCACCGAATGGGAAGACGTTGAAGCCGGCATCGACTTCGCCCTTCAGAACGGGGCGCACAACGTGATTCTGATGGGGTGGTCCATGGGTGGGGCCATCAGCCTTCAGGTGGCCGATAAATCACGATATAAGCGGCATATCCAGGCCCTCGTGCTCGATGGCCCGGTGGTGAATTGGATTGACGTGCTCCGTCACCATGCCAAGGTCAACCGCATTCCCGAAGCCGTCGGTCGGTTGGGGCAATGGATGCTGTCCAACCGTGCCGGCCGGACGATCACCGGTTTGGCGGCTCCGCTGGATTTGAAGGAACTGAACTGGATTGCCAAGGCAGACCAGCTCCGGGTACCCACCTTGATCTTGCATAGCGAGGACGACGATTTCGTGCCGGTGGGTGCCTCCGCCCAGCTGGCGGAACTGAACCCCGAAATGGTCACCTTCGAACGCTTCACGGTTGCAGCGCATACGCGCGAATGGAATGTTGATCCCGAACGGTGGGAGCAGGTGGTCACCAGCTGGCTGGCGAGGATCATCGTGGCACCGAAACCCGGTGGAGGGCGTCGCAGTCGGTAGCGCTGCAGTCTCGGGTGCTACGGTCCGGCCACGGCTGCCGGGTGCGCGTCGGTGAGTCGGATCAGGTCCTGCGGAGCCACTTCGATCTCCAGGCCACGCCGCCCACCCGAGACGTAGATCGTCGACCAGGTCGTCGCAGAGTCCTCAATCACCGTCGGTGAATGGTGGCGTTGGCCCAGTGGGGAGATCCCACCCAAGACGTAGCCGGTCCGGCGTTGCGCGTCATCGGCCTGTGCCAGCTGGACCTTCTTCACCCGCAGGGCAACGGCAGCTGCTTTGAGGTCCAGAGAACCGGTCACCGGGACGATCGCCACCGCCAGGGCCGCGCCACCCGAGCGACCGGTATCGACCATGAGGGTCTTGAAGACCCGTGCCGGGTCGACCCCCAAGGCCTCCGCCGCCTCCGTTCCGTAGGATGCCGCCTGCGGATCATGAACGTACGTATGAGTCGTATAGCTGGCGCCGTCGGCGTCCAACAGCACGGTGGCGGGTGTGCCACCAGCGTCCTGAGGGCCCTTCTTCCTGGACATCATCGCAACCGACTACGCGGCCACGCCTTCGGCGACTTTACGCTTGATGCGTCCCAGCAGCGACGACATACCGCGCATGCGTAGCGGGGTGATCGCCCGGGTGAGGCCGAGTCGCTCGGGCATATCGTTGGGTACAGCGAGGATCTCGGCGGCCGGTAGGCCATCGAGCCCCTCCGCCAAGACGCCCGCGAAACCCCGTGAGGTGGGTGCTTCCGGCGGCGCCGAAAAGAACAAGCTGACCTCCCGGGCGTCGGTAGCGGCGATCTCTACGGTCAGGAACAGCGGGGTCTGGCATTCCACGACCCGTTCCAAGAGCTCTGGGTGTTCGGCGAACCGCTCCGGCAGGGCGGGTAACTCGTCGGAAAATTCCAACAGCAATTCCAAGCGCTCACGCTCGGTGACGGCGTTGAAATCATCGATGATCTCCGCCAAGGCGGAGGGAATGGCGGTATCACTCATGGGTGCATGCTCCTTGGGGACGGTGGGTACCTAGCTGCGGGCCGAGGAAGCCGGGGCTTCGCCGCGTTCGCTGCCGACGGCGATCGGAACACGGACCGCATTGCCCCATTCGGTCCATGAACCATCGTAGTTGCGGACGGATTCGAAACCGAGCAGGTGCTTGAGCACGAACCATGTGTGGCTGGACCGCTCGCCGATGCGGCAGTAGGCAATGACGTCATCCCCGGGGGTGAGGCCCGCCTCGTCCAGGTACAGGGCTTCCAGTTCGGGCCGGCTCCGGAAGGTGCCGTCTTCATTGGCAGCCTTGCTCCACGGGACCGACGCAGCGGTGGGGATATGGCCGCCGCGCAACGTGCCTTCTTGTGGGTAGTCAGGCATATGGGTGCGCTCACCGGTGTATTCCTCGAAGGAGCGGACATCGATCAACGGTTTGCCGAAGTGGGGGATGACATCCTCGCGGAAGGCGCGAATGGGGTCGTCATTGCGCGGGACCACCGGGTAGTCGGTGGTTTCCGGGCTCGGCTTCTCCCGGGTCGTTGCGCGCCCTTCGGCCAGCCATTTATCGCGGCCGCCGTCGAGCAGGCGGACATCCTCGTGGCCGAACAGCGTGAAAACCCAGAGGGCGTAGGCGGCCCACCAGTTGCTCTTATCCCCATAGATCACCACGGTGGTGTCGCGGGTGATGCCCTTGGCGGCCATGAGCCGGGCGAATGCCTCACCGTCAACGTAGTCGCGAGTGACTTCGTCGTTGAGATCGGTATGCCAGTCGATGTTCACGGCACCGTGGATATGACCGGTGGAGTACAACAGGATGTCCTCGTTGGATTCCACGACCACCAGGTCGTCATCTTCAAGATGCTCGGCCAACCAATCGGTGGAGACCAAGCGTTCGGGATGGGCGTAGGCGGAGAACTTGGTATTGGTATCGGCGGCAAGGCCCATGGGGATTCCTCGTTTCACACGGCGGCTAGGGATCTTCCTCCAGCCTACGTCTTTGGGTGCCGGGCCGCTGGGTCGGGGGTCACGTGCGGGTGCCTTTGCGCGCGGGGCGTAAAGTTGGACGCGGTGCGCCCCGCGCGCCGGCCCGTCCCCGCACAAAGGAACTGACCCCGCCCGTGGCACATATCGAACACCTGACCGAACGCATCCCCCAGGTCTCACCTGACGAACTGCTCGCCGGATTCCATCCGTCGTACCGATTCGGCGTCGTGTCCTTCGACACCTTCCGTCCGGACCCGGCGCAGCCATCGCAGACCGAGGCGGTGGAGGCTTTGCGTGCCTTCGCCGAGGGGATCGGTCACTCGAAGAAGTCCCTCCTTGGGCGGATTTTCGGAGCGAAGAGCCCACAGGCCAAGGCCGGCATTTACCTCGACGGCGGCTTCGGTGTGGGCAAGACCCACTTGCTGGCTTCCCTCTGGCATGCGGTTCCCGGCCCCAAGGCCTTTGGCACGTTCGTCGAGTACACCAACCTGGTCGGTGCCCTGTCGTTCAGGAAAACGGTCGAGGTCCTCAGCGGCTACAACCTGGTGTGTATCGACGAGTTCGAACTTGATGATCCCGGTGACACGGTGCTGATGTCGCGGTTGATGCGCGAATTATCCGATGCCGGGGTGAAACTCGCGGCGACTTCGAACACCCTGCCTGGTTCCTTGGGGGAGGGCCGTTTTGCCGCCGTGGACTTCCAACGCGAAATCCAAGTGTTGGCCGACCAATTCGATGTCCTGCGCATCGATGGTGATGACTTCCGCCACCGTGGCCTACCCGAGGCACCGCGGCCCGTGGATGACGACGTTCTCGAGTCCACCGCCACCGAGCTCTACGCAGATAAGGTCCTGGCCAGCGATGACTTCGGCGAACTGGTCAAGCATCTGTCCAAGGTTCACCCGAGCCGCTACCGGCAGTTGGTCGAGGATATCGACATTCTGGTCCTGCACCAGGTGCGGACCATCACCGAGCAGTCGCTTGCCTTGCGTTTCGTCGTCCTCGCCGACCGGCTCTACGACAAGGACGTCCCCGTCGTGGCCAGTGGCCAGCCGTTCAACGAGCTCTTCACCGAGGAGATGATGGCAGGTGGGTACCAGAAGAAGTACTCGCGTGCGGTGTCGCGGCTGACGGCTCTGGCGCGTGAAGGGCAGCAGGCAGAAGTGTCGATCTAGCAGCGGTTCACGGGGGCAGCCGATGCCCCCGTGGCGGCCAGCACGATGAGCAAACGGTGCTCCGCAGCTACCGGATCGCCCTCCCACGTACCTTTGAGCTCGACGTTCTCGAAGCCCGCGGCGTCCAACGCTTCGATCAGCTCGGTTTCGGTACGGAAGTACAGGGTGCTGGTGAAGATCCTGTCGCTTCCGTCAGCGAAGAGGTTATGGCTGTCAAAGACGACGACGCCGCGGCTCACCGAGGTGACCTCCAACCATTCGGTGAAGGTCCCGAACGCTGCCCAGCGGTGACTCGTTGTTTTTTCCGGAGTCCAGTTTTTCCATTCGCGGTAAGCCGGGTTGCGCGTTTCGAAGGCCAGGACTCCGCCCGGTGTGAGGTTGCGGCGGAGATGGTCGAGCGTTGCGACGAGCTCCTTTGTCGCGAGGTGCATGAAGGCGTTCCCGGTACAGAGCACCAGATCTGCAGGGGCCGAGGGATCCAGGACGTGGGCGTCCCCGTCGATCCATCGCACCGCATCCGCCCCGGGCTGTCGGCGGGCGTATCCGAGCATCGTGGGGCTCGGGTCCACACCGATGACCTCGCGACCGGGGCCCGTGAGGGTTCGGGTGAGTAGCCCTGTGCCGCACCCCAGATCGATGATCTTTCCGGCACCGAGCCTGTCGGCAAGGGACCGGTAATACTCGTGATCCCGCCCGGCTGGGTTATCGGTTTCGTAGAGGGCGACGAGGTCTTCGTCGCCATAGAGATCCGTCATGGGCCCAGCCTAATGCTGGCCCGGGCGTTCGACCGCCCATCTGACCAGCAACCCTCCGGCCAGTCCCCAGAAAGCGGAGCCCACCCCCAGGAAGGCGACGCCGGAGGCGGTAATCATGAACGTGGTCAGGGCGCCGAAGCGGGAGCGGGGATCTTCCAGCGCCGAGGACGCCGCGGCCCCCAAGGTGCCGAAGAGCGCCAAGCCGGCAGCCGCGGTGAGCAGCCCCTCGGGAGCCGTGACGGCCACCGCCCCCACAGCCGTGGCTCCCAGGCCGAGGAGGAAGTAGAAGCCGCCGGCAGAAACTGCGGCGATCCAGCGCCGCGAACGGTCGGGACCCGCTTCCTCACCCGCCGCGAGGGCAGCCGAAATGGCAGCGAGGTTGATGGCGTGCCCGCCGAAGAAGGCTGCTCCGAGGCCAGCCGCCCCGGTGCCGAGCATGGAAGCGGTCCAGGGCGTCCTATAGCCGAAGCCGGACAGCACGGCCATGCCGGGGATGTTCTGCGAGGCCATGGTCACGATGTACAGCGGTATCGCGACGCCCGTCGCCCCGGCCCACGTAAAGGCGGGCATCGTGAACTCCAGCCGAGGCCATAGGTTGCTGGGTAGGGCCGTTCCGGCATGCGTCGCGTTGAGCATGACGATCAGCAAGGTGGCGGCCATGGCTGCCGGCACGGCCCAACGTGGTGCCCAGCGCATGCACACGAGCCAGACCAGGATGATCGAGCCTGCCATGAGCGGGACGTTGGCCAGGGCATGGAACGGGGCCAGGCAGAGTTCGAACAGGACCCCGGCGAGCATCGCCTGAGCCAGCGGTGCCGGAAGCCTTCCGAGCAGACGGCCGATGGCCGGTACGGCGCCGGTGAGAAAAATTAGCAGGGCACACATCACGAAACCGCCGACAGCCTCGTTCCAGCCCAGCCCCAGACCTCCAGCGGCAGCTAGCAAGGCGGCACCGGGGGTCGACCAGGCAAAGGTCACCGGACGCCGGGTGGTCACCGCGATGGCAACCGTGCACAGGGAAAAGGCGATGGTCAGCGCCAGTAGACCGGAGGCCGCCTGCCCCGGACTGGCGCCTACGGCGCTGAGGCCGGCCAAAACGACAGTGAAGGAAGAAGTGAAGCCCACCAGAGCCGTGACCAGGCCAGCGGTGACGGGGCGCACGAAATCTCGAGAGGCGGTGGGAACTGGGGTATGCGGCATGACCTCGACTGACGGTGGTTCTGTTTACGGAACGCCTCTCAGCGTAGTCTGGGTCCATGTCCGCCGCAATCGATCCCCGCATGCTTCACGTCGGCAACCGGATCCGCACCCATCGGCAAGAAGCGGGTCTTTCACTGACCGGTCTGGCCACGGCGGCGGGCATCGGCAAGGGGACGCTCTCCGAACTCGAGCACGGTCAACGCAATCCAACCCTGGAGACTCTTTACGCCGTCGCCGGAGTCCTCGGGGTCCCGTTGGCCGGCTTTGTCTCCACTGATGATGCGGACCAGCAGCCGCAGCATGCTGGCGTCGGGGGAGTCGCGGGCACCATCGTGGGCGGGGAGATCTCTGTCGGCGGAGGGCCGGTGTCAGCCAGGCTGCTAGAGGCCCGTCGAATCACCGACGGGTCCTTGATCGAAGTGTATTGGCTTTCGATCGGCCCGGGGTGTCGGGTCTCCCCGGCCCATGGCCGGGGTGTGACGGAGCAGTTGGTCCTGGTCGAGGGGGAAGCCCTGGTGGGGCCTGAAGGTCAAGCCCGAGCAATCGGTGCCGGGCAGGCCCTATCCTGGGAGTCCTCTGGTCGACATGTCTACTCATCCGAAGCAGGGGCCGAGGGTGTGTTGACCATTATCAATCCGCCGACCGGCGGGACGATGTTGCATTAACGAGCAGGTGCCGGTCCCGCCTCACGGCGGTACCGGCACCTGTTTGCCGTGCTCGCGGGCCGGCAGGCGTCCCCGGAGGGGTGCGCGGAATTCTAGGTGGGGGGATTCGAATCGTTGCCAGCTGCCTTGTCGAGAAGGTTGTTGGCAGATTCCTGAAGGTTGTCCACCTTGTCGGAATACTTGCCACCGGTTTTCTCATCAACAAAGTTGCCGACACCGTCTACGGTCCCACGGAGCTTTTCGGCTCCGCTTCCGGCCACTTCAGTGGCCTTGTCCTTGAGTCCCTCGGCCTTGCCCTTGAGCTCGTCAAAAAAAGCCAAGCGACACCTCCTCTCCTCCGGGAAGCCTTCCAAGCCTCCGTGTGATGACCATCATAGTGGGGTGGCTTGAGGGAATTCGAGAGGAAGGGCCCCTGGTTTTCTGCGCTCTGGGTGAAATAGGCGGCCCTGGTTCGTGCCGCTTCACGTGCCGGGCATGAAAAAACCGCCTGATCGGCAGGGGAGCCGTCCGGCGGTTCGTGGAGCGGACAACGAGATTCGAACTCGCGACCTCCACCTTGGCAAGGTGGCGCTCTAGCCAACTGAGCTATGTCCGCATAAAAAAGCTCCGCCGTGGCGGAGCCTTTTCAGTGGGCGATACTGGGATCGAACCAGTGACCTCTTCCGTGTCAGGGAAGCGCGCTACCGCTGCGCTAATCGCCCTCTTCAGGGTGCAACATTACCGTATGCGAGGTGGGGACGGGATTCGAACCCGCGTATACGGCTTTGCAGGCCGCTGCCTAGCCACTCGGCCACCCCACCGTGTCCTGAACTGGTTTCCCAGCCCCGGCTAGATCGACGAATCGATCCTTACAGTGACTTGCGAGCGGACAACGAGATTCGAACTCGCGACCTCCACCTTGGCAAGGTGGCGCTCTAGCCAACTGAGCTATGTCCGCATGTCAGAGAACTGCTCCGTTTCGGTCGCTTTGAGCTTTCCGAAGCGGTGCGTTCCAACGAGTAAAAACTCTATACGACGATTCACCGAAGTTCCAAATCGTCTCCGTCACCCGGGAGTCGAACTGCGGAATCGCGGTGAACCTACTGGCCTCGGAGCGTCAGCGCGACACCCAATACGTCGGGTTGGCATGCCAGAATCGTGGTCATGACTTCACCTGCCCTGGCCCACCAGACCACGTATGGCCGCATGTACTCCCGCAAGATCAACGGGCTGCCGGAGGTCCCCTCCATCACCACGGTGATCGGCCAGGCCTCCATGTCCCTGGACGGCTGGATCGGGCATATGGCCGCCACGGCGGTCACCCAAGACGATCGGTTGAGCGCAGCCGTGGGCAATAAAGCCAAGTTGCGCACCGTCGCGCGGGACGCCTCCAATGCCGCAGAGACCTACCGCAATGAGGCCGCCGCCCGCGGAGATCGCGTCCACAACTATTGCGAGCAGGTGGCTCTGCGGGCGCTGGGCCGCCCGCACGTCGCCGCCGAAGCGCGGGAGGTTCTTCTGGAAAAGGGAGAAGGGGGATTCGCTTCCCGCTTTGATGACTGGTGGGACGAATACCGTGTCGAGCCGATCGCTGCCGAGGTCACCGTCTGGAACCATACTGTGGGCTATGCGGGAACGCTGGACCTGGTGGCGCGGATCGGTGGACGACTGTGCTTGATTGACTATAAGACCAAGGGCACCGACCGGGACGGGCGCGTCAAAGCGTTGGATCCCAAGGTCGTCATGCAATTGGCCGCCGGCTATAAGGCCGAGGAGGTTGTCGTCGACGCGGCTGCCGGAACGTGGGAACCCTGGCCGTATGGGGAGGACCCGATGCTGTTCGGGGTTGCCGTGGGAGAGACCGAAGTGCGCACACTCATGGCCCCTCCCGAAGTCCTGCCGGCGTATTGGAGTCGGTTCTTCGCACTACGGAGAGTCTGGGAATCCGGTGTCAAGGTCTCCGAAGCTGGAACCGCCTTGCGGGCCGTGGGCCCGCCCCCGGCCCAGTAGACTGGTCCATGCGTACCGGCACCGCCGCCCACCGGGCCGACCGGACGACTTTCCACAGCACATTGCCGGGCACTCGGCGTCAGGAGCATGCAGTCATGACGATTCTGGAAATCCGCATCGTGGGGGATCCCGTCCTGCGAACCCCCGCGGACGAGGTATCCGAGTTCGGCCCCGAGCTGGCCCGACTGGTACAAGATATGACCGAAACCATGGACGCGGTCTCCGGTGTCGGGCTTGCAGCACCCCAAATCGGCGTCGGATTGCGGGTCTTCACCTACCGTGTCGACGACCAAGTTGGCCATGTCGTCAACCCGGTCCTGGAAATCGGTGGCGTCGAAGAAGCCGAAGCCACCGAGGGCTGCCTGTCGGTCCCCGGACTGGGATACCGACTGCCCCGGCCCAGCTGGGCCCGCGTGAGCGGAAGCGATATGACCGGGGCACCACTCGTCGTCGAGGGCGAGGGTGTCCTTGCCCGCTGCCTGCAACACGAAACCGACCACCTCAACGGCCGCCTCTACGTCGACCGGCTGCGCGGAGCCGACAAAAAGGATGCCCTCGCCCGGATCCGGGACGCCGGCTACGAAGACGTCGCTGCCGGAGTCCGCGGAAGCCGCGCCACTGAGGTGGGCTCAAGCTTCGGCGGCGGAACGTTCGGAGCAGCCCGATGAGAGTCATCTTCGCCGGCACGCCGCAGATCGCTGTGCCCTGCCTGGACCGACTGTTCTCCGATGGTTTGGACGTGGTAGCCGTGCTCACTCGAGAAGATGCCCCGCTCGGACGAAAACGCGTCCTCACGCCCTCGCCCGTCGCCGCACGTGCCGTCGAATTGGGTGTGCCGGTGATCAAGGCCAATCAGATCGACGACGACGTCGTGTCAGCTCTTTCCGCGACCGAAGCCGACATCGCGGCCATCGTCGCCTACGGGGGCCTGGTGCCACCAGAAGCTCTCGAAGTACCCCGGCACGGCTGGGTCAACCTGCACTTTTCACTGCTGCCGGCCTGGCGTGGGGCTGCACCAGTCCAGCACTCGATCATTCACGGTGACGACGTCACCGGTGCGGTGACCTTCCGGCTCGAGGAAGGCCTCGACACCGGCCCGGTGTACGGGACACTGACTGAGGACATCGCCCCGGACGATACCGCGGGAGCCCTCCTGGGCAGGCTCTCCGAAAGTGGTGCCGTCCTGCTGTCGCAAACCCTGCACGGCATCGACGCCGGCCGCTTATCGCCGATACCCCAGAGCGGACCGGTGACCCTGGCCCCCAAACTCGGGATCGAGGACGGCCATATCGACTGGACGGAACCGGCCCTGGCGATCCGGCGGCGCATCAACGGCACCACCCCCGAACCCGGGCCCTGGACCGTGTTGGACGGCAAGCGTTTCAAACTCGGTGCCGTCGCCCTGGAACCGTCGGTGACGGAGCTGGAACCAGCAGTGCTGCGCGTCCTCCCTGGCCGCGCACCCCGCGTTCTGGTGGGAACCGGCTCACATGCCCTGGAACTGCATGAAGTCCAGCCAGCCGGCAAGAAGATGATGAAGGCCTCCGACTGGGCCCGCGGGCTGGATATCGACGAACAAGGCGCAACAGGGAAGCAGGTCTCCTTTTCATGAGCAACGACTCACGCGGTGAACGCCGCAACGACGCCGGACGCCAACGCAACCGCGGCGGTTCGGGGCAACGGAACTTCAGCGCCTCTGCCCCCTCCCAACGCCGCCGTATCGCCGACCCTGCCCGGCTGGTCGCCTACGAGGTCCTGCGTGCCGTCGCCGAGCAGGACGCCTACGCCAACCTCGTCCTGCCCGGACGTCTCCGTGAACACGGGCTCAGCGGTCGTGACGCAGGATTCGCCACCGAACTGGCCTACGGCGCCCTCCGCGGACGGGGATTCTACGATGCCGTCCTCTCCCGCTGTGTGGACCGTCCACTGGGAAAACTAGATCCGGCCATTTTGGATGCCCTCCGATTGGGCGCCCACCAGCTACTGGCCATGCGTGTACCCCACCATGCGGCACTGGATGAAACCGTTGGCCTGGCCCGTGCCGTCATCGGCGCCGGCCCCTCCGGACTCGTCAATGCCGTCTTGCGGAAGGTCTCACGGAACGACGCCGAAGCCTGGACGGCGCTGGTCCTGGACGGTGTCGAAAACGAGGTCTCCCGGCTGGGCCTGGAATACAGCCACCCCGAATGGGTCGTCAGGGCTCTGCGCCAGGGACTGGTTGCCCACGGGCGGGATGCCGCCGAAATCACCGAGCTGCTCGCGGCAGATAACCTGGCGCCGGTCGTCAACCTCGTTGCCCTTCCGGGGATCGGATCCCTCGATGAAGCCCTGGAACATGGTGCGACGCCGGGAGAATTGTCCCCCGATTCGGCGTACTACAGTGGGGGAGACCTCTCCAAGCTCTCCTCCATCCACAAGGGAACCACGCGGGTCCAAGATGCTGGTTCACAATTATTGGCCCGCGCCCTGGCCACCGTGGAAATCGAAGGACGCGATACCGACTGGCTGGATCTTTGTGCCGGCCCGGGCGGGAAAGCAGCCCTCCTGGCCAGCCTGGCCGCGCAGCGCGGCGCCGAATTGACCGCTAATGAACCTGCCGAACACCGTGCCGAGTTGGTGCGCAAGGCGCTGCGTCCGGTGGATCGGGACGCCTGGAACGTCGTGGTCGGTGATGGACGGCGCTATCTGGGGATCCCCGCAGATCAGCGTTTCGACCGGATCATCGTTGATGCACCGTGCAGCGGGCTGGGAGCATTACGGCGCCGCCCCGAAGCCCGCTGGCGTAAAACCCCTGCCGACGTGGCCGAGCTGACCACCTTGCAGGATGAGCTGATCGACGCGGCACTCAAGGCCTTGCGCCCCGGCGGAGTCCTGGCCTATGCGACCTGCTCACCCCATCCCGCCGAATCGCTGGCAGTGCTCGACGACGCCCTACGCCGCACACCGCACGCACGGCTCCTCGATACCGCGGCCGCGGTCAACACCGTCTCGCTCGAGGGCGGCATCGAAGGTACCGACCACGCTTCGGGCGGAAACACCGTGCAGCTCTGGCCGCATCTACACTCCACCGACGCCATGTTCCTGGCACTGATCACCCTCGACGCCGACGCCGAGCAGGCCGAACCGATCGAGCAGACGAAAGGCTGACCCATGTCTCATTGCCGGATCCATCCCAGCATCCTCTCCGCCGACTTCGCCAACCTCGAAGCCGAACTGCACCGCATCGAAACCGCCGATGCCGTGCATGTCGATGTCATGGACAACCACTTCGTCCCGAACCTGACACTCGGCCTGCCGGTGGTCAAACGCATTGCAGAAGTCAGCAGCCTCCCGGTGGACGTGCACCTGATGATCGAAAACGCTGACCGGTGGGCTCCCGATTACGCAGATCTCGGGGTGGAGTCGGTGACCTTCCACGCCGAGGCCTCGGCGGCACCGGTCCGGCTGGCCAGGGAACTGCGGGCCCGGGGATCGAAGGCCGCGATGGCCTTGCGCCCGGCCACCGCGGTGGAACCGTATCTGGACATGTTCGAGGAACTGGATATGTTACTGCTGATGACCGTCGAACCCGGCTTCGGTGGTCAATCCTTCCTGGACATCATCCTGCCCAAGATCCGTAGGGCGCGGGCCGCCATCGAGGGGGCCGGATTACCGTTGATGCTGCAGGTCGATGGGGGGATCACCCGCGACACCATCCTGCGTGCCGCGGAAGCCGGAGCCGATGTCTTCGTGGCCGGTTCGAGCGTCTACGGCACCGAGGAACCCGCCGAGGCCATCGACGTATTGCGACATGTCGTCGAACACACCGGGTCGGGGCTATAGTTTAGGAACATAATTAAACACACGTGCTCCGGGGTCGGTGTAAGTCCGAACCGGCGGTTATAGTCCGCGACCCGAGGTGCCTCACGGCGCCGAGGTTGAACTGGTGGAATTCCAGTACCGACAGTTAAAGTCTGGATGGGAGAAGCACGTACAGGGCTGGTCTGGTGACCGGTGGCGTCCTCGACGCGCCGTCCGCCGATGCCTCAACTGTCGTTCCCCCGGAGCCGCCGCGGCTCATAAGGAGGAATGATGGAATCCCTGCGGTGGCTCATTGATATTTTCAACGCCAATATTCCTGTCGGCAACAGCTCGCTTCTGGTGAGGGAAGTCGTCGGCAACATCTTCGGTCTGGCCAGCGCCGTCGGCGGCATGCGCCGCAAAGTCTGGGCCTGGCCGGTCGGCATCGTGGGCAACCTGTTGCTGCTCACGGTCTTCGTCGGCAGCGTCTTCGACACCGGCCACGCCGCCAACCTCCTGGGCCAGGCAGGCCGTCAGATCATGTTCATCGCCGTCTCGGTCTACGGCTACCGCCGCTGGAAACAAGCCAGCGGTGATGGAACGGGCACCGCAGTCTCTCCTCGCTGGGCCACCGGTCGCGAACGCTGGACACTCGGGGTGATCATGATCGTGGGAACGATCGCGTTGACCCCACTGTTCCGCATTCTGGGTTCCTACGAACCGGTCTGGGCCGATGCCTGGACCTTCGTCGGGTCACTTCTGGCCACCTGGGGCATGGCCAAGGGATGGGTCGAGTTCTGGCTTCTCTGGGTCATCGTCGACGTGGTCGGGGTCCCCTTGCTCTTCAGCGCCGGATACTACGCCAGTGCGTTCATGTACCTCTTCTATGGTGGCTTCACCCTGGCCGGCTTCTTCATCTGGTGGCGGGCCAGGAACCGGGAACAAGCACTCGTGGAGACAGCCATGCCCGATCCCATCACCAGGACCTCGGCATGAGCGGGCAGACTCAGCCAGTCCTGAACCACCCGGTGGAACATGAGGGCATGGAACGAGCCCTCGACCTGGCCGCCCAGGGGGTCCGCGGCGCGAATCCCCTGGTCGGTGCGGTCATCCTGGACGAATCCGGGCGCCTCGTGGCCAGCGGCTGGCATCGTGGCGCAGGTACCGCCCATGCCGAAGCCGCGGCACTGAGCGACCTCGGCCCCGTTGATTCGGAGCACGCCGCGCGCCTGACGATGCTGGCGACCTTGGAACCGTGTTCCCATCGGGGTCGGACCGGATCTTGTGCCGAGGCCATTACTCGCAGCGGAATCGGTCGGGTCGTGTACGCGGCCAGCGACGGTACGGCACGAGCAGGCGGCGGGGCAGGGATCCTAGTCGCCGCCGGTGTCGATGTCGCTTCCGGATTATTGGGTCAGAAGGCCCGCAGATTGAACCATCGCTGGTTTAGCGCCCGGGCAGCGGATCGGCCCTTCACCAGTCTGCATCTGGCGCAAAGCCTCGACGGCAGGATCGCCGCCGCCGACGGAACCAGCCAGTGGATCACCGGTACCGGCGCTCGTGAGCACTCCCACCTGATCAGGGCGCGTTGCGAAGCTATTATCGCCGGGACGGGGACGATCATCGCCGATGATCCTCGGCTCACCGCCAGGAATCCAGCCGGCCAGAGGCCCGCCCACCAACCATTGCGCGTCATCATGGGCCACCGCGACCTGCCCCCCGGTGCGGCGGTCGCCGCCGATGACAACTATCTACAGATCCACACCCACGATCCGGCGGCCGTCCTGGAGACGCTGGCGGCACGGGGCATCGACCACGCCATGATCGAGGGCGGTGCCTCCATCGCCACGGCCTTCCTCGCCGCCGACCTGGTCGACGAGATCTGGTTGTACCAGGCGCCGATCATTTTGGGGGCCGGACGGCACGCCGTGGGCGAACTGGGGATCGGAACCCTGTCCGACGCCGGACACTGGCGATTTGATGAAGCCGGAGGTCCAGCACACCAATTGCTGGGCTCCGACATCGTCCTCCATCTCGAACCACAACCAGGGCCCGCCTACCGGGCCTCCGAACACGAAGGGACCCGCTGATGTTCACGGGAATCATTACCGGATTAGGTCATGTTGAAGAAATGTCCGAGGTCTCGGGACAGGACGCAGCGATCCTGCGCATCAGCGCCCCAGGACATGCCGCCGATCTGGGCATCGGCGGGTCGCTGGCCGTGAACGGCGTCTGCCTGACGGCCACGGCCATCAACGGCGACGAGGTGGACCTGGATGTGATGGGCGAATCCCTCCGGCTGACCACCACCGGTGGGCTGGCCGTCGGGCAGAAGGTCAATCTGGAACGCTGCGTTCCCGCCGGCGGTCGTCTCGATGGGCATGTGGTCCAAGGCCACGTCGATGGCACCGGAACCGTCCTGGAACGCGAGGATGAAGGCAATTGGGTGCGCCTACGATTCGGGTTGGAGCGTGAGCTGGCCCGCTATGTGGCCCGTAAAGGGTCGATTGCCGTGGACGGGGTGTCATTGACCGTGACCACCGTTTCCGATGCCGCGGAAGACGAACAATACTTCGAGGTCGGGGTCATCCCGACCACGCTGAGAGAAACCGTCCTGGGACAGCGACAACCCGGTGACGCAGTGAATCTGGAGGTCGACGTGATGGCCAAATATGCCGAGCGGCTTGCCGCGTTCTCCGACGGAGGCCGACGGTGAGCCCCCGGGAGGCAGGGGAGTCCCTGCTCGACCCGGTGGATGCCGCCGTTGCGGCCATGGCTGCCGGGCGCCCCGTCGTCGTGGTCGATGACGAGGACCGCGAAAACGAAGGCGACATCATCTTCGCCGCGGAGTTCGCCACCCCCGAACTCCTGGGCTGGACCATCAGGTACTCTTCGGGTGTGCTCTGTGTCCCGCTGACCGGGGGCCGGGCCGACCAGTTGGGGTTGCCGCCGATGGTGGAGGACAACCAGGATGCCAAAGGCACCGCCTACACGGTCTCCTGTGACGCTGCTGCGGGAATCACCACCGGTATTAGCGGTGCGGATCGTGCCTTGACCGCCCGTCTGCTGGCCGATCCTGCCAGTGACGGGTCAATGATCAACCGTCCCGGACATATGTTCCCGCTACGGGCCGTCGACGGCGGTGTCCTGAAACGACGTGGACACACCGAAGCCAGCGTTGACCTGTGCCGATTGGCAGGGGTGCAGCCGGTAGGCGTGATCGCTGAGCTGATCCACGACGACGGTTCGATGATGCGTCTACCGGCCCTCCGTGTCTTTGCCGATGAATTCTCGATCCCGCTGATTAGTATCGAGGATCTTGCCGCCCGTCTCTCAGAACAGCAGGACGCCGAACCGGAACCGTCCACCCCTTCCGCGGTGCTCGGGGGACCGGTTGTTGCCGTTCCCACCGAGCACGGAACCTTCGCCGCCCAGGCCTGGACCGAACGACAGACGGGGCTGGAACATCTGACGTTGACGGCACCGACCCCACAGCATGCCAGCACCGATATCCCGCTGGTGCGGCTACATTCGGAGTGCCTGACCGGTGATGTTTTCGGCTCCTATCGCTGTGATTGCGGTGAGCAGCTCGACGCCGCCTTGGCAGCCATCGCCGTTGACGGCGGAACCATTGTCTATCTACGCGGTCATGAGGGCCGCGGGATCGGTCTGGCCAATAAGATCCGCGCCTACTCGCTGCAGGACGGAGGGGCGGATACCGTTCAAGCCAACGAGCAGCTGGGGCTGCCCGTGGACGCCCGCCGTTACGATGCGGCCGCCGCGATCCTGCATAGTATGGGCGTGGAGCGGGTCAGGCTGATCACGAACAACCCCCTCAAAGCCCAATGGCTGCGCGATTCAGGTGTTGACGTCGCCGAGTTGATCCCCAGCACGATCGTCGCTCGCCCCGAAAACACGCGGTACCTCCAGACCAAACGCGAACGCATGTCCCACCGCATCTTGGCCGAGGCCTTCGCCTCGACGGATCCTGCGGCACCGAACACACCCACGACCAAGGAGCACCACTGATGAGCGGACACGGAGCACCCGAGACCGGAACCGAGGAACTCAAGGCAGCAGGAACAGCAGGACTACGTGCTGTCGTCATTGCCGCCAGCTGGCACCAGCAGGTGATGGACGGACTGGTTGACGGTGCCTTGCGCGCCGCGACCGAGGCCGGCATTGCCGCCCCTCGACTCGTGAGGGTTCCCGGCACCTTCGAACTGCCCGTCGCCGCGGCCCGCCTCGCTCCGGACTATGACGTCGTTGTCGCCCTGGGCGTCGTCATTCGCGGTGGAACACCGCATTTTGACTTCGTCTGTCAGGGGGCGACGGCCGGTCTGACCAATGTCTCGATCAATACCGGGGTTCCGGTGGGCTTCGGCGTGCTGACCTGTGACACCGAACAGCAGGCCCTCGACCGGGCCGGGCTGGCCGGGTCGGTGGAAGATAAAGGGCACGAAGCCATGTCGGCAGCGCTGCTGACGGCCGTGGCCCTCTCCGGAACGTAGCGGTCCACGCAGCCGCTCCGAATCGTCGGTTTCGTCACATTGAAACCTCGGAGTCGGGGCGGCGCGTGGCCAACGGCTAGGCTTGAAGGGTGAAAACCTTTGACACCCTCTTTGCCGAACTGGCCGAAAAGGCACAAACCCGTCCCGCGGGTTCCCGCACCATCGCGGAGCTAGATTCGGGTGTCCACGGCATTGGTAAGAAGATCGTGGAAGAAGCAGCCGAAGTCTGGATGGCCGCCGAATACGAGACCGACGAGGAAGCAGCCGAAGAAATCTCGCAGCTGCTGTACCACCTGCAGGTCATGATGCTGGCCAAGGGACTGTCGCTGGAAGACGTCTATAAGCATCTCTAGCCGCCCAACCCCGCCCAGGGTGGGGTCGGCGGCCAGGAGAGCGCAGACCACCGAACAGCAGCACAGAAAAGAGCACCGCCATGTTGCGAGTAGCCGTACCAAATAAGGGCGCCCTCTCGGAGGCCGCCACCGCCATGCTCAACGAATCCGGGTACCGCCAGCGGCGCGACAACCGCGAACTGGTGATGGTCGACCCGGATAACGACATCGAGTTCTTCTACCTCCGACCACGCGACATTGCCGTCTACGTCGGACGGGGCATCCTCGACGTGGGGATCACCGGACGTGATCTGTTCATCGACGCCGGAGTCAACGGCGATGCCGAAGAGCTCCTGCCACTGGGACTGGGCGCCTCGACCTTCCGCTTCGCCGGACCCGTGGGAGATTTCTCCGGCGTTGAACAGCTCGAAGGCAAGCGGGTAGCGACCAGTTACGACGTCCTGCTCAAGAGCTACCTCGAAGAGCAGGGGATCAACGCGGCGGTGGTCCGCCTGGATGGCGCCGTTGAATCCTCGGTTCGTCTGGGTGTGGCCGACGCGATCGCCGACGTTGTCGAGACGGGCAGCACCCTGCGCGCGGCCGGGATGGAAACCTTTGGCGAAGCCATCCTGGAATCCGAAGCCGTGCTCATTGGGCGTACCGGTGAACACCCGCATGGACTGGAAATCCTCACCCGTCGCCTCCAAGGCGTCCTGGTGGCCCGTCGCTACGCGATGCTGGACTACGACATCCGCAAGGATCTCGTGGCCCAGGCCTGCGCACTGACCCCGGGATTGGAATCGCCCACGGTCTCACCATTGCACGACGGCGACTGGGTGGCCGTGCGTTCGATGGTGAAGCAGGCCCAAGCCAATAAGATCATGGACGAACTCTATGAGCTGGGCGCCCGCGCCATCCTCGTGACCAACATCCACGCCATTCGTATTTAGGGGACCCAACCCGTGACTGTAGCCATCCGTGTCATTCCCTGTCTTGACGTCGATGCGGGACGCGTTGTTAAGGGAGTGAACTTTGAAGGCCTGCGCGATGCCGGCGACCCCGTGGAACTAGCCAAACGTTATAACGCGGCAGGAGCCGACGAACTAACGTTCTTGGACGTGACCGCCACCTCCGGGGACCGGGAAACGACGTTCGACGTCGTCCGCACCACGGCCGAAGAAGTCTTCATCCCCTTGACCGTTGGCGGTGGGGTGCGCTCGGTCGAGGATGTCGACCGCCTGCTGCGGGCCGGAGCCGATAAGGCCTCGATCAACACGGCTGCCGTGAAGCGCCCCGAGGTGATCCGGGAGATCACCCAACGCTTCGGTTCCCAGGTGCTGGTCTTATCGGTGGACGCCAAACGCAGCAGCGACCCCTCCCTCCCCTCGGGATTCGAAGTCACCACTCATGGTGGACGCACCGGGACCGGGATCGATGCCGTGGTCTGGGCCCGTGAGGCCGCCGACGGCGGGGTCGGGGAGATCCTGCTGAACTCGATCGACGCGGACGGGACCAAGAACGGCTTCGATCTGGAAATGATTTCTGCCGTCCGTGCTGCCGTGAACGTGCCGATCATCGCTTCCGGCGGTGCCGGCTCGCCCGGGGACTTCCCGGCGGCAGTCGCTGCTGGAGCCGACGCGGTTCTGGCGGCTTCGATCTTTCACTTCGGTCCGGTCGACATGATTGCCCGGGTCAAACACGCCATTAAGGAGGCAGGTTATCCTGTTCGCTGAACCAGAAGAGCTAGACCGGCTGATGGATGCCGCGTGGCCTGCTCTTGAAAAGAGTGCCGTCGGAGGGTGGACCTTACGTTTCTCGGCCGGAATCAGCCAGCGCGCCAACTCCGTGCTCCCGGTTGGCGCACCCAATGATCTCGACGCCGCGCTCGAGGAAGTCGAAACGCGCAGTGCCGCGCGTTGGCTGAACTCGACCTTCCAGATTTCCCCGGCGGCACAACCCGCTGACCTCGACGCCTATTTGGCGGCCCGCGGTTACACCGTCGGAACACCCACCCTGGTTCAGGTGATGGACGGCTGGGAACTGGACCGCTTCGCCGAGATCGTCCCCGACACCCGCATCGAATTTACCGATGAGCCCCCGCAGGACTGGCTCGAACTGTTTTGGTATCAGGATGGACCTGCTGCAGAGGATGATCGGGACGTTTCGCGGCGCATCCTGACGGGCACACCGGCCAGCTATGTCTCGTTGCGGGTGGATGGGCGGATCGAGTCGATCGCGCGTCTGGCCACGGTGGAGGAGTACGCGGGCATCTACTGCGTGACCACCCGTCCTGAGGCCCGCCGTCAGGGCTACTCACGTCTGGTGATGGAAGCGGTCTTGCACGAGGCCCACCGCCGCGAATTGGCGGGCGTCTGGTTACAGGTTCGGGAGTCCAATGTGGGGGCGATCGTGCTCTACAACGCCTTGGGCTTCAGCACCGCATCCACCTACCACTACCGGACGCGCGCGCTCTAAGCCACCCGACTGCTGTATCGGGGCAACGATTCGTTGTACCTTTCGGTCCATCCGCACGCACGATGGCCAACCACCGTTCCCGCAGCTCGGGACCTGTGAACGCCAGACAGGCGTTGGGGTCCGGGGCGATGTAAGTGGCCGCCCCTCGGCTCCGTGCTAGTTTCAGGGAATGCCACCGTCGAGAGAGAATGTTTCAGATGTGGAGATCATCGAGCTGCTCGAAGATCTGAGCTCACCCGATCCAACCGTGAGGGACGGCGAATCGCTGGGCAGGCTCTGCGAGCTGGTGGATAGAGGTCACGTTTCCGAAGCACAGTTGGCTTTCCTGGGGGCGACGTTGGTGGAAAGGCTGTCCCACGACCGCGTGGAAGCCAGAAGTTTCGCGGCGCTGGCACTCGTCCCGCTGATTCTCCGCGATGTCTGTTCACCAGGTTGGTTCCCGCACTTCGCGAGCTGGTATGCCAGCGAAGCAGACATCACCGGCTACGATATGACCCGTGGATGGCTCCACGCCGTGGCACACGGAGCCGACGTTCTCGGCGCCATCGGTTGGAAGGCCACGGAATCGCCACGACCCGTCCTTGACCTTGCGGTCCGCAGGATGCTGCATCAGGGGCCGGGGATCTGGCGTGATCAGGAAGATGACCGGCTGGGATTTTCCATCGCCATCACGCTGGCTAATCGGCACCTGAACCCAGCCGACGCCCTCGAATGGGTGGAACCCGTCGAAAAGGCATTCCTGCGGGGAGAACCGGGCCCCGTACCCGCCTTCGTCTCAAACTCGATCCGGACCCTGCGCGTGGTTGCCCTGCTGGTGGGCGAACAGATGACCTACGAAGGCCACACGCTTCGTGTCCAATACCACACGGCGCTCAGGCAGAGGCTCCGAGAAGTCCTCCACCACGCTTCCCCCTGGATGTGGAATCTCCAAGGACCGGCCGGCCGCGCTGGACCTCCTGCCGTGTGAGCCGCCGCAGTGGCGTCACGGCAGCACGGAGCACAGGCTGCCCTCCGAATGATCTTCCCCCTCGGTGGCCTCGACGGTAGCCTGCAGGAATGGCAACTAGACCGGAGACGCTCGATTGGCTTCTGGACTCGGATCCTGCCTTGCGTTGGCAAGTCGAGAGGGATCTTGCCGAGGCGAAGCCTGCGGTGTGGAAGACAACGAGAGCGCAGGTTGCGACGACTGGCTACGGCGCCGATCTGCTCTCCCGGCAGGGAGTCGACGGGCAGTGGGCCGGTGGGGCTTTCTTTCCTGCAGGATTCTTTGGTAGCGCTGAAGCCGATCAACCGGGCCAGCCGTGGACGGCAACCACCTGGGTCCTGAAGGACCTGCGTGAATGGGGTCTTAATGCTGAGGCGCTGGCAGGAACAGCCGAAAAACTCGCCAGCAACAGTACGTGGGAGTACGAAGACCTGCCGTATTGGGGTGGAGAAGTCGATGTCTGCATCAACTCTTTCACGCTGGCGACCGGGGCGTGGCTCGGCGCGGATGTCTCACGACTCATCGACTGGTTTCCAGCCCATCGACTGGCCGACGGAGGATGGAATTGTGAAGCCGAAGAAGGGGACTCGAAGCGTTCGTCATTCCACTCGACCCTCAACGCGGTTCGCGGCATGCTCTCCTATGAGCAGATCACCGGCGATACCTCACTACGTGTTGCCCGCCACGGCGGTGAAGAATACCTATTGAAACGACGACTGCTCTACCGGCAGACGACCGGAGAACTCGTCGGAGAGTTCGCCTGGCAACTCGTCTACCCGAATCGCCACCGATACAGTGCCCTCGCCGCACTGGAACATTTTCGGGATGCTGCGCTCCTGGAGGGCACTCCGCCAGATGCCCGACTGTCAGCGGCGATTGGGATGATCCGTGCAGCCCGGGCCCCAGACGGCACGTGGCAGCAGCAGGCGCGGCTGCCGGGGCAGACGTGGTTTGACGTCGATGTTCCGCCCGGTGAACCGTCGAAATGGCTCACCTTGTGGGGCCTCCGGGTACTTCAGTGGTGGGACTCCGAAGCATCAGCGTTACGGTGACGGGCATTCGCCCCGGGCTTCACCCGGGGTATGCTCCGAGAAAAGCCATCCGAGGAGGGGCAATGTCGTTGAATGTGTGGGTCCGGCGAGTCCAAGAAGAGCCCAGCCACAATGACGGAACACGGGTCCTCGTGGACAGGATCTGGCCGCGGGGAATCAAGAAGACCGATGCTGCGCTCGACGACTGGAATAAAGACGTGGCTCCGTCGACCGAATTACGTCAATGGTATGGCCACGATCCGGAAAAGTTCGAGGAATTCGCCAAAAAATACCGTTCGGAACTCGACACCGAAACCGGTCGGGCTGCGCTGCAGAAACTCAAGGATTGCGTGCGCGGCAAACGGCTGACGTTGTTATCCGCAACCAAGGATATCGATCACAGCCAGGCCGCTGTTCTGGCGAAGATTCTCGAAGAATCCTAGAAGCTACCCTTCGGAGCTCGAGAACAAGGCCAGGGCGTCGGGGGAGCCTTCAAACGTCACCAGTGCATGATTGCGCCGTCCGAGCGCGTGCATCAGCAGTTCTCCGGGATCCCCGGTGATGGCCACCGAAGTGGAGGCCTTGCGGACCACATGGCGTTGGCCCTCTGGACGGCGCAGGATGATGCCCACGTCGGTACCCCGGTAGAAAACTGCAGCTTGACGGATCAAGGCAGCCCACAGAACATCCGCATAGTCCGTGTCCAGGACGCGCGGTGCCCACCGATCCACCGCCCTGCGGACGTCTTCGGTATGAACAAAAAATTCGACGAGATTCGCGGCATGGCCCACGGCAGGAAGAGAAAACGGTGACAGGGCAGAAGGCCCTCGAAGAAAGCGGTCCACCAGCTCGGCATAGTGTCCGGGGTCCTCGGCCCGACGCGCCGCCTGCTGCAACCGCCGTTCCATGGGGGAGCGAAGCGCCCCAACGGCGATCCCCGCGGCCCAAAGACTGTGCTCGCGGAGGACCAGATGTGCCGCCAAGTGCTGGGTCTTCCAACCGGCGCACAAGGTCGGCTCGCCGGGCCCGGCTGCCAGCAGGACCTCGGCGAGGACTTCACGTGACGGGTGTACGTATCGCATTCCCCTGAAGCTAGCACGTTCTGGGGCCTACGGCCCGGTACCCGAGTCACCGACTGCGTGGCGCGTGTCCGAGGCCAGTAGACTAGAGACGATGCCGCACAACCCAGCCCCCCAGCGTCCGGACACCGCACTCGACCCAGAGATCGCTGCGGGACTTAAACGCGATGCCGATGGACTGGTGGCCGCCATCATCCAACAGCATGACACCGGTGAGGTGCTGATGCTCGGGTGGATGGACGATGAGGCCCTGCGACGGACTCTCACCAGCGGCAGGGTCACCTTCTGGTCCAGGTCACGTCAGACCTACTGGCGCAAGGGGGACACCTCGGGCCACCAGCAACTGGTGCGTTCGGCCGCACGGGATTGTGACGGGGATGCGCTACTGATCCAGGTCCACCAGGTGGGGGCCGCCTGCCATACCGGCACACGGACCTGCTTCGACGGTCGGGCTCTTCCCGTCGTCGAAGGACCGGCTCCGGCCGACGCATAGAGCTTCCAACAACGCAAGGAAAACCAGTACAACATGCATGAATTCGGGGTCGTTTCCCCCACTCTCGAGGAATTCCGTGAACTGGCGCGGAGCCGCAGTGTCATCCCCGTGAACCTGCGCGTTCTGGCCGACACCGTGACACCCATTGCCGTCTACGAACGACTCGCGGGAGGCCGCCCGGGAACCTTCCTGATGGAAAGTGCCGCGGCGGGTGGCGTCTGGAGCCGCTATTCCTTCATCGGCTGCGGATCCTCGGCGACGCTGACCACACGGGACGGCAAGGCCCACTGGATCGGGACACCACCGGCAGGAGTACCGACCCAGGGCACACCGGTGGAGGTCCTGCGCGATACGGTGGCCCGGTTGCGCACCGAACCCCTTGACGGTCTGCCCCCATTTACCTCAGGCATGGTCGGCTTCATCGGTTGGGACAGTGTGCGTCACTGGGAGAAACTGCCCAACCCCCCACGAGACGACCTCGGTCTGCCCGAGTTGGCCATGAACCTCGTGGGGGACATGGCGGTACTGGATAACCGTGATTCCACGGTCACGCTGATTGCCAATGCGCTCAACCAGGATGGCGCCGACACGGGGGTTGATGAGGCCTATGCCGACGCCGTGTCCCGCCTGCACGTCATGCTGAAGTCACTGACCGAAACCACCCCGGGGACGGCCTCCGTCTTCTCCGGGACGCAGATCCCCACCAGCGAGCTCATGGCGGCAGTCACGGAAAGCTGGGATGAAGCTGGCTATCGCCAGGCGATCCTGCGTGGCAAGGAAGCCATCGTCGATGGAGAAGTCTTCCAAGTCGTGGTCTCCCGACGGTTCGAACTCGAATGCACCGCCGACCCGTTGGATGTCTATCGGATTCTGCGCACGACCAACCCGAGCCCGTATATGTACCTGTACAACCTCGAAGACGCTGACGGCGCCACCTACGCCGTCGTCGGTTCCTCACCCGAAGCGCTGGTCACCGTCAACGAACGCCACGTCGTCACCCACCCCATCGCCGGCTCACGGCCCCGCGGGGAAACCTACGAAGACGATGCCCTGCATGAGAAGGACTTGCTCTCCGATGAGAAGGAGCGGGCCGAACACCTCATGTTGGTCGATCTGAGCCGCAATGATCTCTCGAAGGTCTGCGAACCAGGAAGCGTCGAGGTCACCCAGTTCATGGAGGTCGAACGCTTCAGCCACATCATGCACTTGGTTTCCAACGTCGTCGGACGTTTGGAATCACAGGCCACCGCCTACGACGTGCTGGCAGCAACTTTCCCGGCAGGAACCCTTTCGGGGGCCCCGAAGCCTCGTGCCCTTCGGCTGCTCGATGAGTTTGAGCCGCACCGTCGCGGCGTCTACGGCGGCGTGGTGGGGTACCTGGATTTTGCCGGAGACATGGACCTGGCCATCGCGATCCGCTCGGCCCTGTTGAAAGACGGCAGGGCCTACGTGCAAGCCGGTGGCGGGATCGTCGCAGATTCCGACCCCGACGCCGAATCATTGGAAAGCATCAACAAGGCCGCAGCACCGCTGCGGGCCGTCTGGGCGGCACGGACCCTGCGTCCGGCCGCACCCAAGGAGGACGTATGAGTCCGACCACCGACCCCGCCAACGACAAGACCCCTGAACGACAGGCCGGGGGGCGCTGGATGTCCAAACGCATGGTTGTCTCCGCCGGAGTGATCGGCGCCATCGCCGCCCTGACGATGAGCACCAGGACCTGGATCCATGTCATTCCTTCCAGCGGGGCCATCAACGTGCAACCCTTCACCGTATCCGGTGACGATGCAGCCACCGCTGTGGCGGCCCTAGCCGTCGTCGTACTGGCCGGATCGGTCGCCGCCGCGATCGCCGGGCGGCTGGCGCGGTGGGTCATTGCCGTGCTGATCCTCCTGTCGGGGTTGGGTATCACCGCCTCGGCGATCAGCGCGCTGTCCGACCCGGTCTCAGCAGCAGTTTCGACGGTGGGAGAGGCCGCGGGAACCCTGAAGGTCCAGGGAGACTATGACGTGACGTTCTGGCCGTGGCTGACAGTGGTCATCGGCATCTGGATCATGGCCACTGCCGTGTGGTTGGCCGTGGCCGGCCACCGCTGGAAGGCCAGCCGGAAGTACACCCCGGCACCTGCCGTCCAGAGCGCCCCGGCCCCGGGGGCGGACCCCTCGAGCACTGACGACGCAGCGGCGACGGAACCGGGGCCAGCGTCGGCGGGCCTGGCCGTCACGCCGGCGGCCCCCGAGGGCGAGGATTCGATGGACGAAATTGACGGTTGGGACAGCTTGTCCCGCGGTGAAGACCCCACGGGTTAGCCACGCCCGGCTGTCTCGGGCGCAACATGGCCTCACGGCCACCAAAAGAATGGCAGAATAGAACACAGTTTGGCCCCGAATAAGACCGGGGATACTTGAGGCACTGAGGAGTAGATCAGATCATGGCAAGCAACGCGACCGTCCAGACCGAGCACGGCCCGGACCCGGTACTCACCGAGCCCGTCGGACACGGAAACAGCATCGCTGCCTGGACGGGCGTCGGCATCATCTTCCTGGGCTTCCTCGTCGGCTGCATCTCCTTCGCCCTGCACGCCGAAGTCGGCGTCTACATCGGCATCGTCATCATCATCCTCGGGCTCATCGCCGGCTTCGTCATGCGCATGATTGGCTTCGGCGTCGGAGGACACCGGTCGAATAACGACGGACACTAATCGTGAGCGTTCTCGAGGACATCATTTCCGGAGTTCGCGAGGACCTGCACGAACGTCGGCTGCGGGTCGGCGATGCAGCCATCCGGGCTCGGGCGCAGGCGGCCCCACCAGCCCGTGACGCCTTCGCCGCCCTGGGCGGCCACAACGATCAGGCCCAACGCGATCAGGTGCTCCATGTGATCTCCGAGGTCAAACGGCGCAGCCCCTCGAAGGGGGCTCTGGCCGATATTCCCGAACCCGCGGTCCTGGCTCGCCAATACCGCGATGGGGGAGCATCGGTGATCTCCGTGCTCACCGAGCAGCGCCGCTTCGGCGGGTCTCTGGCAGATTTCGACGCCGTGCGTGCAGCAGTGGAAACCCCGCTGCTGCGCAAGGATTTTACCGTTGATCCTTACCAGATCTACGAAGCCCGTGCTCACGGAGCCGATCTTGTCCTGCTCATTGTCGCCGCTTTGGACGATGAGCAGTTGGGTTCGTTCTTGGACCTCACCCACGATCTGGGGATGAACGCCCTCGTGGAGACCCATACCCCCGGGGAAGTCGAGCGTGCCCTGCGCGTCGGCGCCCGGATCATCGGGGTTAACGTCCGCAACCTCAAAACCCTTGATGTGGACCGGGAGACTTTCGCCCGGCTGTCCGGGAACATTCCGGACTCCGTGGTCATGGTCGCCGAGTCGGGCATCCGCAGCAGCGAAGACGTCGGACTCTACGGCTCTCAGGGTGCAGACGCGGTGCTGGTCGGCGAAGCACTCGTCAAGGACAACGATCCACTCACCGCCCTGCGCTCGTTCATCGAGGCCGGCAGTGCGGCCAAGCCCCCGCGTGGACGCTGACCCCTTACTGACAGCCCTCCACCACGCCCGAACGAAGGAAGGCCCCGCATGAGCCAGATACCAGAAGATCCCGCGGTTTCCGCAGAACACCCCGCCGACGCGTTCCTGGCCGAAGGCAGGAGCCTGCGCCACGCCCCGGGCCCGTATTTCGGTGAATTCGGTGGCCGATGGATGCCTGAGTCGCTGATTGCCGCCTTGGACGAACTCAATGACACGTTCGAAAAAGCCAAAGCCGACCCGGACTTCATCGACGAAGTCAAAGAACTCAACCGCAACTATTCCGGGCGTCCCTCGCTGCTGACCGAGGCTAAACGTTTTTCCGAGCATGCCGGGGGTGTCCGGGTTTTCCTCAAACGCGAAGATCTCAACCACACCGGAAGCCATAAGATCAACAACGTCATCGGCCAGGCGCTGTTGGCCAAACGTATGGGAAAGTCCCGCATCATCGCCGAAACGGGAGCCGGACAGCACGGAGTCGCCAGTGCGACCGCTGCAGCACTCATGGGCATGGAATGCGTGGTGTACATGGGAGCCGAAGACACGCGTCGGCAATCACTGAACGTGGCCCGAATGCGTCTGCTGGGTGCCGAGGTCATCCCGGTCACCGCCGGATCGCAAACCTTGAAGGACGCGATCAACGAGGCCTTGCGAGATTGGGTCGCCAATGTCGACAACACCCACTACCTGCTGGGGACCGCTGCCGGTGCCCACCCGTTCCCGGCCATGGTCCGCTACTTCCACGAGGTCATTGGCGAGGAGGCCCGCGAACAGATCCTGGCCCAGACCGGCCGATTGCCCGACGCCGTCTGCGCCTGCATCGGCGGAGGCTCCAATGCCATCGGGATCTTCCACGGTTTCCTCGACGACCCCTCCGTGGCCATCTACGGTTTCGAAGCAGGAGGCGACGGCGTCGACACCGACCGCCATGCCGCCACCATCACCTTGGGACGGCCCGGGGTGCTGCACGGGGCACGGAGCTATCTCATGCAGGACGAGGATGGGCAAACCATCGAATCGCACTCCATCTCAGCGGGGCTCGACTACCCGGGCGTCGGCCCTGAACACTCCTACCTGCACGACATCGGACGGGTCACCTACGAACCGGTGACCGATACCGAGGCCATGGATGCTTTCAGCTTGCTCTCACGGACCGAAGGCATCATCCCGGCCATCGAGTCGGCGCATGCTCTGGCCGGGGCTCTGCGCGTCGGCCGAAAACTGGCTGAGGCCGGGGGAGACCCACAGGAAAAGACGATCATCGTGAACCTTTCGGGCCGCGGTGATAAGGATGTGGGGACCGCTGCCGAATGGTTCCACCTCATCGACACGGACGAAGGGGCAGCAGAATGACCCGTATGACTTCAGAAGCAGCCATTGAGCGGGCCCGCAGCCAGGGCCGTCCGGCACTGATTGCCTACCTGCCCGCCGGCTTCCCCGATATCCAGACCACCATCGACGCAGCGGTAGCCGTCGCCGAAAACGGCGCCGACATCATCGAGGTGGGCATCCCCTACTCTGATCCGGTCATGGACGGGGCGGTCATCCAGGCAGCCACCGTGCAATCGCTGGCCCAGGGATTCCGCGTCGCCCAGGTCTTCGACATCGTCCGCGGTATTACCGAGCGTTGCGATGCCGCTGTGATGGTCATGACCTATTGGAACCCGGTACTACGCCTCGGTGTTGACGAGTTCTCTCGACGTCTGGCAGAAGCAGGTGGTGCGGGACTGATCACCCCTGACCTCGTGCCCGACGAAGCCTCCGAATGGTTCGAGGCCTCCGATCAATACGGTCTCGACCGGGTCTTCCTCGTTGCCCCGAGTTCCACGCCCGAACGCATGCGCGCCACGGTGGAAGCCAGTCGCGGCTTCGTCTACTGCGTATCGATCATGGGGGTCACCGGAGCCCGGACTTCGGTCTCCTCCGCCGCCCAGGCCGTCGTTGATGCCGCGCACGAGGCGGGAGCGCCACGGGCTTGCGTCGGACTCGGGGTCTCCAAAGCCGAGCATGTCCGTGAAATAGGTGCCTACGCAGACGGCGTCATCGTCGGCACCGCTCTGGTAGCCGCCCTGCGCGACGGTGGGGTCAAAGCCGTGGCCGCGCTGGCCGCCGAATTGAGTGGACGCACCGCTCCTGCGGATTCCTGACGAGCGGGACGACGGCGGAGCCCAGCTGTCGTCCCGCGCCCCGGCCTTCCCGAGACCGGACGCGCCCTACGAAAAAAAATCAGTCGGCCCCTGCTCCGTCAGCCGAACTACTGCTACTCTAAAAAAACGGTTTTCCTCCGACGGGCCAGCACCCGTTCGCGGAGAAGATGCGGATGCAGCCTCACCGTCACCACGAGTCGACGCGGCCACACTTCACGACGATGTGAGCCACCGATACGACGCCGAACCGGATCCCCAGGTTTTCTGCGACGCTCGGTCGAAGGCCCTGATGCCCCTCACCCCCGGTACACCGTCCTTCGAACACCTGTACCTGCGGTAAGGCCTGTCGTGTTGACGGCGGGTCCCGCCGAGTCGGCACGAGAGGAACACCATGAACCTGACCGGAGACCAGCAAAATGCCCCCCGGGGCCAGGGCGAGGACACGTCCTCGCCCTTCACCCGCTTCTCAGTTCTACCCCGGGCCCAGGGGCTCTACCAGCCCGACCAGGAAAAAGACGCCTGCGGCCTGGCGATGGTCGCCAATCTGCACGGAAAACCCACTCATCAGATCGTGGACAACGCACTTCGAGCCCTGCGTAACCTCGAACACCGCGGCGCCGTCGGCGCCGACGAGGGGTCTGGAGACGGAGCCGGAATTCTCACCCAGCTGCCCGATGAATTCTTCCGGGAAGTCGTCGACTTCGAGCTGCCCGCCCCCGGCCGCTACGCCGCCGGAATGGCCTTCCTCCCCGATGACGACGCCGGCGAAGCCGCGGCCCGGGCCGGGATCGAGGAACTGGCGGTCGGCGAGGACCTGCAGGTCCTGGGCTGGCGCAGGGTTCCGACAGCGATGTCCTTGATCGGGGCCCTGGCCCGCTCGTGCATGCCCCGAATGGTCCAGCTCTTCATCGTCGAAGCCGACCCGGGCGAGGCCTGCGATCCGCTGCGGCTGGATGGCCGCGCCTTCCGTCTGCGCAAACGTGCGCAAAACAAATATGGAGTCTACTTCCCCTCGCTCTCCTCGCGCACCCTGGTCTACAAGGGGATGCTGACCACCGCACAACTCGAACCGTTCTACCCGGATCTATCGGATCCGCGCTATACCAGCGTGCTGGCCATCGTCCATTCGCGGTTCTCCACCAACACGTTCCCGTCCTGGCCTCTAGCCCAGCCGTTCCGCGCCATCGCCCATAATGGCGAGATCAACACGGTGCGCGGGAACCGCAACTGGATGCGGGCCCGCCAGTCCCAGCTCGCCTCACCCCTGTTGGGGGAGGACCCGGATGACCTGTTCCCGATCTGCACGCCGGGGGCCTCCGATTCGGCCTCCTTCGACGAGGTGGCCGAACTCCTGATGCTCTCGGGTCGGCCCATCACCCACGCCATCATGATGATGATCCCTGAAGCGTGGGAAAACCACACCGAGATGGGCGAGGACCTGCGGGCTTTCTACCAGTATCATTCCATGCTCATGGAACCGTGGGACGGACCGGCGGCGGTCGCCTTCACCGATGGAAGCCTGGTCGGCGCCGTGCTGGACCGCAATGGCCTGCGCCCGGCCCGCTACTGGGTCAGCGACGAGGGCTTGGTCGTGTTGGCCTCCGAGGTCGGTGTGCTGGACATCCCGGAGGATCGTATCGTGCGCAAGGGGCGCGTCGCCCCGGGCCGGATGTTCCTGATTGACACCGAGGCCGGGCGGATCATCGAAGACGAGGAAATCAAGGCCGACGTCGCCGCCGCCCAGCCGTGGCGTGAATGGGTGGGGGAGAACCTGATGTCCCTGGACGATCTGCCCGACCGCGAACACGTTTCGCATAACCCGGCCTCGGTCCAATTGCGGCAGCGCACCTTCGGCTACACCGAAGAGGAAAAACGCATCCTCTTGGCTCCGATGGCCCGCAACGGCGCCGAACCGCTGGGCGCGATGGGCAGCGATACCCCGATCGCCGTCCTCTCCGAGCGCCCGAGGCTGCTGTTCGACTATTTTGTGCAGTCCTTCGCCCAGGTCACCAACCCGCCGTTGGATTCGATCCGGGAAGAAGTGGTGACCAGCATGACCACCTCGATCGGCCCCGACGGCAACTTGCTGGATCCGGCGCAGGTGGGAACCCGCCATGTGTCCTTGGATTTCCCGGTCATCACCAACGACGAGCTGGCCAAGATCGCCAATATCCGCGATGAAACCGGGGGGAAGTCCTCGTTGAAGGTGCGCGGCCTGTACCGGGTCGGCGGGGGAGCGGGCGAACTGAAAAACCGGTTGCAGGAGATTTGCGAGCAAGTGTCCGCAGGACTCAACCGCGGGGTGAAGTACGTGGTGCTCTCGGACCGCGACTCCAACGCCCAGTGGGCTCCGATCCCCTCCCTGCTGCTGACCTCGGCGGTGCACCACCACCTGCTGCGCAGCGCGAACCGCACCAAGACCTCACTGGTGATCGAGGCCGGCGACGTCCGCGAGGTCCATCATGTGGCCGTGCTGATCGGTTTCGGGGCCTCGGCGATCAACCCGTATCTGGCCTTGGAGACCGTGGAGGAGATGTCCGACGCCGGACATTTGGGCGACGTGGCGGTTGCGACCGCCCACCACCACCTGATCAAGGCGCTGGGCAAGGGGGTGCTGAAGATCATGTCCAAGATGGGGATCTCGACGGTGGCCTCCTACTGCGGCGCCCAGACCTTCGATGCGCTCGGGCTCTCCGCGCAGTTCATTGACCAGTACTTCACTGGCACGCATTCCCCGTTGGGCGGTGTCGGCCTGGACGTCATCGCCGCCGAAACGGCGTCCCGGCATGCCTTCGCCTACCTGCCCGACGGCGTCGAGGAACCCCATAAGCGATTGCAGACCGGCGGCGAATACCAATACCGTCGCGGCGGTCCGCCCCACCTGTTCAACCCCGAAACGGTGTTCCGGCTGCAACATTCCACCCGGGAGCGCCGCTACGACATCTTCAAGGCCTATACCCGGGGCATTGACGACCAGTCGCGGGAGCTGATGACCCTACGCGGCCTGCTGCGGTTCAAAACCGGGGACCGGCAACCGGTCCCGATCGACGATGTGGAACCCGTGTCGGAGATCGTCAAGCGTTTCGCTACCGGGGCGATGAGCTACGGCTCCATCTCACAGGAAGCCCATGAGACGTTGGCGATCGCGATGAACCGGCTCGGCGGCAAATCCAACACCGGTGAGGGGGGCGAAGATATCGACCGGCTGCTGGATCCCGAACGGCGTTCGGCGGTGAAGCAGATCGCCTCGGGTCGTTTCGGGGTAACCAGCCTGTACCTGACGCAGGCAGAGGATATCCAGATCAAGATGGCCCAGGGCGCGAAACCCGGTGAGGGCGGGCAGCTGATGAGCCAGAAGGTCTACCCGTGGATCGCCCGGACCCGGCACTCCACCCCGGGGGTGGGCCTGATATCCCCTCCACCACACCACGACATCTACTCCATCGAAGATCTCGCGCAACTGATTCACGACGCCAAACGGGCCAATCCTCGGGCCAGGATCCACGTCAAACTGGTCTCGGGCATTGGTATTGGCACCGTGGCCGCCGGGGTGACCAAGGCACGCGCCGACGTCGTACTCATTTCAGGGCACGACGGCGGAACGGGGGCCTCGCCGTTGAACTCCCTCAAACATGCTGGCGCCCCGTGGGAGCTCGGCCTGGCCGAGGCGCAACAGACGTTGCGACTGAACGGGCTGCGTGAGCGCGTGGTGGTGCAGGTGGACGGTCAGCTCAAAACAGGTCGGGACGTCGTCATCGCCGCCCTGCTGGGCGCCGAGGAGTTCGGCTTCGCGACGGCCCCTCTCGTGGTCTCGGGTTGTGTGATGATGCGGGTCTGCCATCTGGATACCTGCCCCGTGGGGGTGGCGACCCAGAACCCGCTGCTGCGGTCGCGTTTCACCGGAAAACCCGAATTCGTGGTGAACTTCTTCGAATTTTTGGCCCAGGAGGTCCGCGAACTGCTGGCCGAACTCGGATTGCGCAGCCTGGAGGAGGCCATCGGGCAGGCCGGGTTGCTGGACACCAGCGAGGCGGTTCGGCATTGGAAGACCGAGGGCCTGGACCTGCGTCCCGTGCTGGATGATGCGGTCGGCGGGGACTCGCCGGTGCGCAACCTCATCGGCCAGGACCACCAGCTCGAGCGACATTTCGACAACCAGCTCATCGAACTGAGCGCGGAGGCGTTCGAGACCCGGGAGCCGGTGCGCATTGCGCTGGACGTGGCGAACACCGATCGTTCGGTGGGCACCCTGCTTGGCCACGAGGTGACCCGGCGGTTCGGCATCGAAGAACTGGCCATCGACACCATCGACGTGACCCTGACGGGGCCTGCCGGACAGTCGCTGGGGGCCTTCCTCCCGGCGGGCATCACCCTGCGGCTGTTGGGTGACGCCAACGACTATGTCGGCAAGGGTCTTTCCGGCGGACGGATCATTCTCCGTCCCGGTCGCGGCAGCACCCTGGTGGCCGAACGGAACGTCATTGCCGGAAATGTCGTTGGCTACGGGGCCACCAGTGGTGAGATGTTCCTGCGCGGGCTGGCCGGCGAACGCTTCCTGGTCCGCAACTCCGGCGCCACGGCGGTGGCCGAAGGCATCGGGGACCACGGCTGCGAATACATGACCGGTGGCACCGCCCTGGTCCTGGGCCGGACGGGAAGGAATTTCGGGGCTGGCATGTCGGGCGGCATCGCCTATCTCCTCGATGCCGACCGGGGAGTCTTCAACCGGCAGGCGATCGAGACGGGGGAATTGGTGTTGCGTCCGCTGGAAACCGCGGAACGCGACCTCGTGAAGGCGTTATTGACCCGTCATGCCGAGGAAACCGGCTCCACGCTCGCCGCAGGGCTGCTCTTCGATTTCCCGGCAACCGCGGCACGTATCACCGCCGTCGTTCCCCGGAACTACGCGGCAGTCACGGCCACCCTGCGCCAGGCCGAACGTGAAGGACTCGACCCCGACGGCGTCACTGTCTGGACCCGAATTTTGGAGGCTAATCATGGCTGATCCCCGCGGATTCCTGACCGTCACCGAACGGGTTCCCGCGCCGAGCCGCCCCGTGCGGGTGCGCATCATGGATTATCGGGAGGTCCACGAACGCCAGGAGGAGGGTGTGCTGCGTGAACAAGCCTCGCGCTGCATGGATTGCGGTATTCCGTTTTGCCATCAGGGTTGCCCGCTGGGCAACCTGATCCCGGAATGGAATGACTTGACCTGGCAGGGACGTCGTGCCGAAGCAAGCGAGCGGCTTCATGAGACGAACAACTTCCCGGAGTTCACCGGGCGGCTCTGCCCGGCACCGTGCGAGAGTTCCTGCGTTTTGGGTATCAACCAACCGGCGGTGACCATCAAAGAGATCGAGGTATCGATCGCCGAGCAGGCCTTCGAGGATGGGTCCATCGTCCCGGTCATGGCCGAACGCCATACCGACCAGACGATTGCCGTGGTCGGCTCCGGGCCCACCGGTCTGGCTGTGGCGCAACAGTTGACCCGTGCCGGTCATACGGTGGCGGTCTATGAACGTGACGACGACATCGGTGGTTTGTTGCGGTACGGGATCCCGGACTTCAAGATGGAAAAACGGGTGCTGGAACGACGCGTTGAACAGATGCGGGCCGAGGGCACCCGCTTTCGGTGCAATATCGAGGTGGGACATGACATTACTTGGGACGAATTACGTCGACGATACGACGCCGTCGTGGTCGCCACTGGGGCCACCGTACCGCGAGATCTGCCCCTGCCTGGTCGGGAATTGGACGGGGTCGAATTCGCGATGGACTACTTGGTTCCCTCCAACCGTTGGGTGGCCGGGCACCCGGAGCCACGGCCGATGAGCGCCGAAGGGCTGCGCGTGGTGGTCCTCGGGGGTGGCGATACTGGATCCGACTGTATCGGCACCACGCATCGCCAGGGGGCCGTCTCGGTCACCTCGTTGGCCATCGGCCGTCAGCCTCCGCGGGAACGCTCGCCCCACCAGCCCTGGCCGATGAGCCCGACTCTTTTCGAAGTGGCTTCGTCACATGAGGAAGGCGGTGACCGGACCTATCTGGCATCTACGGTAGAGTTCGTAGGAGAGGACGGTCGTGTGACCGGCGTCATGGTTTCGGAAACGGAATACATCGACGGCGCCCGACGGCCAAAGGCCGGAACACAACATGTGATTCCCGCCGACCTCGTGATTCTGGCCTTGGGCTTCACCGGGCCGGAACCCGCCGGTCTGAATGAGCAGGCCGGGATCGATTTTGATGACCGGGGCAATGTCGCCCGAGACGGTTACTACATGACCAACACGCCAGGCGTGTTTGCTGCCGGTGACGCCGGACGCGGACAGTCGCTGATCGTGTGGGCCATTGCGGAAGGGCGCTCTTGTGCCGCCGCAGTGGACAAGTACCTGATGGGTGAGACGCGGTTGCCCGCCCCCGTGGCACCGAGCGATCGACCCATCGACATGATGTGAGGGTCGCGGATTCGTCCGCTTCCCCGTTTTCGGACGACTTTAAGGCGGATAGGCTTTCGGTATGAGACGCGCAAAGATTGTGGCCACTTTCGGGCCGGCCATAGGAACCTTCGAGAAGACGCTCCAGGCGATCCAGGCCGGAGTGGATGTGGCCCGGCTGAACATGAGCCACGGCGAGTATTCAACTCACGCCGAGAACCTGGCCAATGTCCGTCAGGCTTCGGAGAAACTCGGTCGCCCGGTCGGCGTGTTCGCTGACCTCCAGGGCCCGAAGATTCGGCTCGGCCGGTTCTCCAATGGCCCGCATATGTTGGAAGTTGGTGACCGTTTCACCGTCACCATTGATGACATCGAGGGCACGAAGGACATCTGCTCCACGACGTTCAAGGGCCTGCCCCAGGATGTTGAAGTCGGGGACCGCCTGTTGGTCAATGACGGGAAGGTCGCGCTGCGTGCGGTCGAGGTCGATGACCGCAAGGTCGTCACCGAGGTCATCACCGGGGGAGAGGTGTCCAATAACAAGGGCATCAACCTCCCCGGCGTCGCGGTCAACGTCCCTGCTTTGAGCGAGAAGGACGAAGACGACCTGCGCTGGGCCCTGCGGGCCGGCGTGGACATGATCGCCTTGTCGTTCGTCCGCAACGCCTCGGATATCGAACGCGTCCACGAAATCATGGACGAGGAAGGCCGCCGTCTGCCGGTGATCGCCAAGATCGAAAAGCCGCAGGCCGTGGATGCCCTCGAAGAGATCATTGACGCCTTCGACTCGATCATGGTGGCCCGTGGCGACCTGGGGGTGGAACTGCCGCTGGAACAGGTTCCGCTGGTACAGAAGCGTGCCGTGGAATTGGCCCGCCGCTGGGCCAAGCCGGTGATCGTTGCTACCCAGGTGCTCGAATCGATGATCGAGTCACCCACACCGACTCGCGCCGAGGCTTCGGACTGTGCCAACGCTGTTCTGGACGGGGCGGATGCCGTCATGCTCTCGGGGGAAACCTCGGTAGGGCAGTACCCGATCGAGACCATCGAGACGATGGCCCGGATCATCTCTGCCACCGAGGACCACGGCCTGGAACGCATCCCGGCGCTCGGCACCCTGCCACGCACCCGGGGTGGGGCCATCACCCGCGCCGCCGTGGAAATCGCCGACCAGCTCGATGCCAAGTTCATCGTCGCCTTCACCCAATCAGGTGATTCGGCACGCCGCCTATCGCGTCTGCGCCCCTCGAAGCCAGTGCTTGGGTTTACCCCGTTGAAGCATACGTACAACATCCTGACGCTGGTCTGGGGCGTGCAGCCACGCCTCGTCGACTACGCCGACCACACGGACAAGATGACGGCCCAGGTCGACCAGTCGCTGCAGGCCGAGGGGCTGGCCGAGGTCAACGACATGGTCGTGATCGCAGCCGGCTCACCTCCCGGGCAGGCAGGTTCCACGAATTCGCTGCGGATCCACCGGGTTGGGGACATCGCCGACGCCGGCCAGCTGCTGGAAGGCAGCAGGAACCAGGCACCCTTCCGAGAGAAGGTCGGCCCGTGGCGGACCAAGGCCCAGGCGGCCGAAGGCCAGCCGGCCAACCCGCCGAGGCCCGACGGCGACTAGGTCCCGGGGCCACAGACAACTGACGTCCGACGGCGGTCGGC
>NZ_NRGU01000028.1:0-1353 GCF_002332245.1 Glutamicibacter sp. BW78 | reverse complement strand
GTGTGCGTACCGGACACATCGTTGACATATGTCCGAAGACATCGACGACAGACACAGTTGACGGGTGTCCGGAGACACCGTTGACAGCCCAACATGGCCGAGGAGACTACGGCCATGCCCAAGAAAACCGCGAACAAGAACCGCCTCATCGTCGCCTGCGTCGTGGAAACGGGCCGCTCCGCCCAGGACGTCGCCACACAATTCAAAGTCTCCCGACAATGGGTCCACATCCTCGTCGCTCGCTACCGCGCCGGGGGTTGGGAAGCAGTCCAACCCCAATCCAAGCGCCCACACAGCAGCCCCCGCTCGGTGGAACCGCAGCTACGCAACCGCATCGTCGAACTACGCAAAAGCCTTGACGAGCAGGGACTAGACGCGGGCGCGGCCACCATTTCCTGGCACCTTGAACGTCAAGGACACCGCCCACCGGCACGCTCGACCATCCACCAAGTCCTCCGCGCCGCGGGCCTTATCACCGATCAGCCCCGCAAACGCCCCAGGTCGTCTTGGCGACGCTTCGAAGCCAGCCAACCCAACGAGACCTGGCAATCGGATTTCATCCACTGGCACCTCGCCGACGGGACCGGGATCGAGGTGATCAACTTCCTCGATGACCATTCCCGCGCGCTGCTCTCCTGCACCGCCCATAGGGCCATCTCGGGGCCCATCGTGGTCGAGCAGTTCCTGGCAGCGTGCAATCAATACGGCACACCGGCCTCGACCCTGACAGACAACGGGCTCGTTTACACCACCAGACTGCTGCGCGATGGCAGCATCAATGGTTTCGAGAAGACCTTATCGAGCCTCGGCATCCGGCAAAAGAACGGGGCCGGGAACCACCCCCAGACCCAGGGCAAGGTCGAACGCTTCCACCGCACTCAGGAGAAATGGCTCGACAAACACCCAACACAGGGAACATTGGCCGAACTCAACCAGCTCCTGGCACTCTTCCAACAGGTCTACAACGAGGAACGACCCCACACCGCAAGGGGGAAGATGACTCCGATGGAGGCCTACCTCGCACTGCCCAAGGCCCACCCCGCCGGCAATACCCAGCGAACCGAGTACCGGCTGCGCATGGACAAGGTCGACCGCTTCGGCAAGGCCACCGTCCGATATAACGGATCCCTCAAACATTTAGGCATCGGTGCCCGGCATCGCGGGAAAATCATCATCATGCTCATTAGTGACAACGAACTCACCGTCGTGGAACATGGCAGCGGCGAAATCCTGGGTGAATACGACATCGACCCCGCCAAGGACTACCAAACCAAAAGAAAAACACCCCGGTCCGAAGACCGGGGTGTCAACGATCTCCCGAGACATCTGTAAACGATGTCCCCAGAGATCACA
>NZ_NRGU01000027.1:0-7293 GCF_002332245.1 Glutamicibacter sp. BW78 | reverse complement strand
GAGCGGCTCCTGCGGTGCGTGAGTCCCTGCAACCCGTAGCCTGGATAAAGGCCGCAGCCAGCCCCTCGGGAACCCTCGCCCTGCGTGCCATGACCCCGGTGGCCGCCGTTGGCGCGACCGTGGCGCGCGCCCTGACACGACGGAGGCGAAGATGACCGAGGATGTGCACGGCATGCCGCTACCCGCCGACCGAACCCCGGATGAGGACTTGGTGTTGTGGGAGCTGGTCCAGACAGCCAGTCTCGCGGCGCGGGCCTTCCGAGAGCTGTTCGCCACCGTCGGGCTGACACCGACCCAGTTCGGTGTCTTGGCTTGCCTGGCGGACGGCGATGACTTCACCAAGGCACAACTGGCCCGAGCGCTGATGGTCCGACCACAGAGTATGGATCCGCTCATCGAGGACCTCCTTTCCCAGGAGGTCGTCGAGCGCGATGGTCCGCCTCGCCGTGGCAGAGCGGCCGGGATCAGCATCACCACCTCCGGCCGTGAACGCCTCGCCCGAGTCCGTCCGCAAGTCAGCGCAATCAACGCCCCGGAGCGTATCGGTGTTGCCGCCGACCAGATCCCGCTCCTGGCTTTACAACTCCGAGTCATTCGTGACCAGCTCTCGCGGTACGACGATGGGTAATTGGCCACTTACGGCCGAGCATGCGTGTAGAAGGCACGTCCCATGCATGGTTCAAGCGGATCCTCGCGATGGGCGGCGGGCGACCCGATAGTGCGACCTGATGCCGTTGCCTTGGCGCATATTTTTGAGCCGGGAGACGAGGGAGCGCGTGGACAACATACGGGATGGCCAGCCCTCAGCCGTGGTCCTGGCGTTTTCCAAGACGACTGCACGGAATGTCCAAAGTCGTCTTCACAACATCCCTGTGCCCGCCGGAGGAACGCTCTACGGCGCAGTGCAAGGTATCCATAAGAGCGCCATGAGATTGCGTGGATTGCTCCTAAGGACACTTAGGTGAATCACTCGAAGGGTCCGGCGGTTCCGGCCTGAACCTGCTCTCGTTTAGTGGAGACAGACATTGCCAGAAGCACGATCCCAACCATTAGAACAAGAACAGCAACAGCAAGTAGGCCTTGATCGCTTCCGGTGGCTGGGCAGCCAGCAGAGCTGTCGTCAATCTCAGGGCAGCTCCTCCAGGGCTGTAAGAACATCAAAAAACCGCCTGCTACTCCTACGAGAGTGAGCACGATTCCCAATGTCGCGTACCGGGTCTTTCTGGAAGTTCTCATGGTTTATCCAAACACGGCGAGAGCGCCATCCACATCACGCCGTATGTGGAACCTCTGCCGGGATGGCATCCGCGACTGTCATAGTTCTCCAAACCAGCTGTCCGGAATGCTCGAGTCGTTTGCACTGTGATCAGAGGTGGGAATCTTGGCCTTTTGCATACGTTCGTCATCTGTACCGTACCGCCGGTAGGCGGCGGCTAGGTCGTTCACAAAGTCTTCTGGAGCACCTGATGTTGCCGTCTTGCGCGTCCAGGCAACGACACATTCATTCTTGTCACAAAGGGTACCGGCCTCAACCGGCCGTCGCCCCACCCGGTGGTCCGAGTTTCTGTGCCCGGATGTGAGGCCCGATACTCGTAACGACATTTCGCTTGCAACCCATGCTGCTGCACATGGGGAGACCCTGTCCTGGCTGGCACCGGCGCAGCTGGCTGGAATATCAGCTAGATTCTGTGCATGCTTCGTCGAATTGATCTCAAGGACCATTGGAGGTCCTTCAGTGCAGGATTCTGGCCCAATGATCGCCCTCTGGGACGCCGGACAGTGGTTTACGGACATAACGGAAGTGGCAAATCCACCTTGTCCGAACTTCTCCTCAGCCTCACAGAGGAGCAGTGTGCGACTGACGTGATCTGGGAGAGTGATGATGGAGAGAAGGTCACTGTCCGCGCTGGCGGAGTGAGCCCATCACCGTCCATGGCCGTATTCACCCGCAAATGGGTAAAAGAAAACCTCTCCGCCTTCCTGGATGGCAAAAGTGCCTCCGCCATTGTGACACTTGGCCGCGAAGCCATCACCGCCAAAGAAGAGGAAGAGCGATTAGGTGCGCAGATTGAGCAGCTCCGTGACGAAGCCAGTGCGGCAGAGGATGAAAGCGGAGCTGCGGCGCAGAAGGTTGACGAGCTGGCTCGAGAAGTTCAGAACCGGATCGTTTCTGAGCTGAAGGAATTCGATTACAACCATTTCACGAAGAATCGCTACTCCATCCCAAAAGTTCAGGATGGGATGCGCGGATACGCCGCAGAGTTCCCCGACGTCAACTCGCATGCGGAGGCCTTAAAACGCCTTGGAGAAGGCGCGCCTAGACCGATCCCCGACATTCCTGCGCCGCCGGCTGAGTTCGCCATCCCCCTCGCAAAAATGTCTGCCCTTCTCGCAGAGACGCCTACCCGCATGGCAATTGCTGCGCTCGAAGGATCCCCGCCCGCACAACAGTGGGTCGAGCAAGGACTCGAACTTCATGAGGACCTAGACAATTGTCTGTTCTGCGATAGCGAAATCGGAAGAGAACGACGCGATCGGCTGGCCCGCTACTTCGACGAGAGTTGGCTGCAGTTGCGGGCCAGGGCCCAGGAAACGCTTGCTGCAGCTACTTGCCAAATGTCTGCCCTAACAGCTTGGCGTACGGCTCTACCTAACCCCGTGCAGCTGTCAGGCGAGCTTCGGGCTGCCTATGAATACGCGAGGGACCAGGCGTTAGCCGACGTGGCCGAGCGCTTAGCGGCGCTCCAAGCGGTGAAGGACGCTCTCGATTCAAAGATCGCAGATCCGAGCGTCATCACAGATACACCCGATTGGTCCGCAATCACTCCTGGGTTGTCGATCACGGCGCTGAAGCGATCCGTCGACGCGCACAATGATCAGGCACAACGCCAGGAGGAATTTACGGCGGAGAGGACAAAGGTCGTTCTCGATCACCTACTAGGCGCGAATAGTCGGGCGTTCCGGGACCTTGAAGAGCAGTCCAAAAATACCGCCTTGAGGAGTCTGGCCTGTAGTCGAGATGCGGAAATAGCGGAGCGAGAGCTTGAAGCTCTGCGTCAGACACGGTTCACCACAAAGGACATGGCAGATACGCTCACCCGCGACCTTGCACGCGTCTATGGGAAAGACCATCTCAACATCGCCATCACTGGCGACGGGAAGACTTACACCTGTCGGCGCGGCGACAAGCCGGGCACCGCTCTCAGCGAAGGCGAAAGGACGACTCTTTCGTTGCTGTATTTCCTTCGTAACCTTGAAGACGAACAAATACCGGGTGTTGATCGTGGGCAGCGAATTGTCGTTATCGACGATCCCTCGAGTTCCCTGGACCGGGAGGCCCTGTTCGCCACCCACCAGTGGCTCATAGACACCTTGAAAGACTTCGGCCAGTACGTCATTCTTACCCATGATTTCAGTCTTCTCCGGCTGTTCCTCAAGTCGCACAATAACGCCTGGGGGAAGTCGTTAAAGAATATTGAGCAAGGCAAAGCGGACGAGATCCAATTCCCGAAGGTAGCTTTCCTGGAAATGTTCACCGCAGTAGTTGACGGTGAACGCCGAACACGATTGGGCAACCTCCCGAGTTTGCTGCTTAAGAGCACTTCCGAATACGCCTATTTGTTCTCGATGGTCATGGCTGGTATCGCCGATGCCGAAGATCATGAGCGTCTATTCCTCCTTCCCAACGCAGCTCGCCGTGTTCTCGAAGTCTTCGCGAGCTACAAGGCTCCCCATCGAACGGACTTCCGACAGCAGCTAGAAGTGCTTGTCGACTCGGGCAATGGTGGCGCTTTCCGCGACGTGTACGACTTCTGCAACCGGTTTTCTCACGGTGAAGGACAAGAGAGCATCGAGGTTCTAGATGCGCGCGCAGTTCACGGGCAAATCAGGAGGTGTATGGAATTCTTGAGAGCAGTCGACAATGAGCACTTCGTGCGCATGTGCGCGGCGACGGGCGTAGACCCGGTGGTTCTCGCGTAAGGCAGACGGTTATCGTGCCGGGGTTCTTGCGAACTTCGCATAGACCCCGAATAGCGCTCGTTAGCCGGTCCTTTTGGCGGACGGCGTGGGGGCCCTTTGCGGCAACGGTAAAAGGGGCCGATGAGCCTGTCCGCTGGGGAAGGATGCGCGGGAAGCTATCTGATGGTCGTATTCTGCTTCGTTCCCACTTGTGACCGCTTAGGGAGACGTCGAAGAATTAACATCCCAAAAACGACGATCGCCAGGGTCGGAAGCAGCGCAGGTAGTAGGGCTGCAGAAAAAATGTCCCAGAAGGCTATCTCAGCTAACGATTGGCCGCCCATATTCAGCTCCTTGATTCGAAGTTTCACTTTGGCTTCAGTGTAGGACTTTGAAGGTGTCGCTTTCAGCCAGAGATAGTCTCTGAGGTTGGCTTGCCGAAATATGGACCGTTGAAGGAACGTTTATCGAGACATTCGAAATCGGCAAACGTGCCGGTTGATGGGCATGTCCGGGACATGGTGCTGCCCAGGCATGCCCATCGGCGGCCTACGAGGCCCTATTCGCTTCCAGGAGGGTTTCCCCGATGTAGCCGCCTTCCTTGCATCCCGGTGGAATGGCGAATACCGCCGAACCAACTGGTGTGGTCCATTCGTTGAGCAGATCCAACTTATCCAGTCGTTTTTGCAAGGGGATGAACTGCTTGTCGACGTCTGCCTGGAACGAGGTGAAGATCAGACCCGCATTCGAGATCCGGGACCCGCTGGGCGGGTCGTCGTAGTTGAACGCCCTGCGGACGATCTTCTCCTTCGGATTCTCGGATCGGGCGCGCCTGATGTGGGAGAACTCGGGGATCACTGGGAAGCCCACTGGGGAGAGCGCCTTGAAATCAGGCTCATCGGCTTCCTGCGCACCGGTCAGGGGTGCCCCGTTGGAGAGTTTCCGACCCACTGATTGCTCTCTCCCGGGACGGTCCAGGTGATCCCATTTATCCAGGTCCATGCTGATCCGGCGAATGACCATGCTGGTCCCCCCGGCCAACCAGGAGTCCGACGACCACACCAACTCATCGAATTCCGCGGTCCCGGGTTGGGGATTCACGGTGCCATCGACCTGCCCGAACAGATTCCGCATTGTCGTCCCAGGCTTCACGGAGCCATGGGCCCTGCGAAAACCAGTCTGGACCCACCGCAGAGCGGTGAAACGCCGACTGTCCTTCAGGAGCATCCGGGCCGTATGGGCAACCGCAATAGGGTCATCGGCGGCCACCTCGATGAGCAGGTCGCCGTGGTCATAGTCCCCGGTCAATCGGTCAATGCCGAAAGCAGGCAGCGGCCGCAGCCAATCGGGCTTACGGCCGCCAGCGGCATCGACGAACCCCGGCCCGAAACCGAAGGTCACCGTGAGCCGGGCGGGAATCTGGCCGAGTTCGGGTTCGGAATCAGCCAGGGCAGGCTCACCTCGCGTCAGCCGTGCTGCGTCGCCGCTGAGTAGCTGCATGAGCCGGATCAGTTCTTCCCGACCAGTTCCGGGTTTCAGATCCAAGGAGAAAAAGCTCGAGTGGCTTTGCGGTGTGATCGCGATCCCGGCCTGATGCGCTCCGTGGAAGGCGATGACCTTGGTGCCGTTCAGGTCTTGGGACCCCCGGGCCTCGGGTGGCTTGGTCAGGACCGCGGCGCCGGCGGAAGCTATTCCACCAACGCCCATGGCTGCACTGCCCAACAGGATGTTGCGTCGGGAAAGCCGTGCCGGTCGCCCGTCACGTGTATCGGATGTGGGCTGGTTACTTACCATGGCCCTCATCCATGGTCCCGGACATCGAGGCGCCATCGCCCATATCCATGTCCATATCCCCGTGGTCCATGCTGCTGCTGTTGTCGTCGCCGGAGTAGTTTTCGTTGGCTCCGGAGTAGTCCTTGGCCGGGGCGGTGAACTTCTGGGTGCTGTCATCGGTGAAGGTGACCACGAAATCCACGTTGTCCCCCGAGACAATGGGCTTGCCCAGGTCCATGAGCATGATGTGGTCCGCGCCCGGCTTCAGGTCCAGGGATTTTCCAGGTTCGATGGTGAACCCGCCGTCTTTTTCCCGCATGACCATCTGACCGGATTCGTTTTCCACGGTCTCGTGCAGCTGGACTTCCTTCGATGCCGGGGTGGTGACCGAGGTGATGGTCACCGGGGAATCGGAGGTGTTCTCCAGGGTTCCGAAGGCCGCGCTCATGCCTTTCGGAGCCGCCTTGACCCAGGTGTCGTGGATCTGCACCGATTCGGCTTGCGGTTGCCCGGCCTGCTGGGTGCCTGTGCCGCCGCAAGCGGCCAGGGCCAGCAGGGTGGTGCCGGCCGCGAGGGTGATCATGGTCTTCTTGAGCTTGTTCATGGAATTTTGTTCCTATCGTTTCGTGGGGTTGGCGCGCTTGAAGAACAGCAGGGCGATAAAGGTGATGCCAGCGGCTGCGACGCCGATGCCGGCGATGAGCAGGCCGCGGGCCATGGCCGGTGACACTTGATCCGATGTGGCAGCCGCTGGCTCTTCCCCGATGGATTTGCGGCCGGAGCCCAGGGGGGCCGTGGGGGCAGCCACGTTTCCCACGGCGAACGGGATGAGTCCGCTGATGGGGTGCCCGTCCTCGGAGACGACCCGCCACCGTATCTCGTATTGGCCATCGGGCATGCCCGGTTTCAGGGACACGTCGATGCCGCGGCCTTTGATGGTGGTTTTCCCGGTGGCCCAGTCGGTGCCATCGCTGTCCACGACACGCACGAGGGCGCCCATATCCATGATCTGGCCCGAGTATTGGAGGTCGGCTTCTTCGGGGGCGGTCTGGATGACCTGGCCGGTGGCCGGGTTGGAGGAGATCAAGTCATCGTGCGCCGAAGCCGGGGCAGTGCCGAAGAAAAGCGCGGCAGCCAGCAAGGCCAACGCCATGGCAACCGCCGCCTGCCACGAAGGCCTGCCGTATTGGGACCTACGCCGGGTTGGAGGGTGCTGTCGGTGTTCCCGCATGCGCTCAACCCTCCTTTCTGGAAACCAGGCGCGCACGGCCCTGGTAGCGGGAACGGAACCCGAGCAGCACGTCAACGAGGACGAACCCTGCCAATGTGATGCCCAATAGGGGCAGGAAGATACCTACAATGCCGGCCACGGACACGACAAGGAGTAGACCCCACCAGGGCGCTGTTGCCAGGGACCCGCGTTCGGGGGCCTTGGCTAGCCCCCTGGTTCTGGTCGGGCGGCGTTTCCACCACATCCGGTAACCCAGGACCACCAGGGTGGCGATGGCAGATCCGAGAAGGAACATCACGATCTGGTTGGCCAGCCCGAACATCGACCCC
>NZ_NRGU01000026.1:0-1766 GCF_002332245.1 Glutamicibacter sp. BW78 | reverse complement strand
GGACGTAAACAGATCTGTCTCCCATATGGACTGCATACGTAGAATTGAGGTAGTGTGGCCAGCGTCAGATCACCCTTCAGAGGAGGCACCATGAGCCCGTCCCGCTTTAGCCGGACAGAGATCCAGCCGGCCACAGTTGGCCAAATTCTTCGAACCATCACCGTCAGCAATGACAAGGGTGGCGTCGGAAAGACATCTTTCGTAGCGAATGTAGCCGCACTTATCGCCGATGCAGGGCACCGCGTACTGGTTATCGACCTCGATCCCCAGGCAAACCTGAATCGTGACTTTGGCTATGCCAAGTCCGATGGTTCCGATCTGCTTTACGCGCTGCAGAACGGCACTCCCATGCCCATCTTGGAGAACGTGCGGCCCAATCTGGACGTTGTTGCCGGAGGCCGGGAGATTCGGGTCCTCCAGGGCATCATCTTCGCCAAGGGCGGGCAGGACCATATTCTTCCGTCGATGCTCTATGCGTCTCTGTCGGCTGTTGCGGAACCCTACGACCTGATTCTCATCGACACCGCTCCGGGGGATCCATGGTTGGTGGAAGCCGCCTTGGCTGTGTCGTTTGCCCTGTTGATCATCACCGGCAGCGATGATGCTTCCTTCGACGGCCTGGATGGAACGGCAGAGAGGTTCGTTGCTGCCCGTGCTCTGAACCCTGATCTGGAACTGGCAGGAGCAGTGATATTCGGTGTCGGGGACACAACGCGACGGATCGCACGTGAAACGCGTGAAGTCATCGAGGGAAAGCTTGGGGGAGTGGCCCCCGTGTTTCGTACTAGCGTCCGGCACCAGCTCGCTGCCGCCAAGGACGCTCGAAAGAACGGCCAACTTATCCACGAGCTGGAAGGTTCGGTTTCCGAGGCAGCACGATCTCGCCTTCAAGCACTGAAGGAGGGGAGGAAACCCGAGGGTTCCTACCACGCATCCAACGTCAGTGGCCTCCTCAGCGACTATTCCTTCTTGGCCGAAGAACTTCTGGAACGCATCTTGGAACTGGAGGCGGGACAAAATGAGTGAGAAGGAACCACAACGGAACGTCGGTGTAATGTTTGCCAAATCGGCTGCCCCGAAGAAGGACGGCAACGCGCCGCCACGAGTGACCACGCACCTTCCTAAGAAGCCTGCCGCAGCGGCACCTCGTGCAGTTGCCCCGGAGCCCACAGTCGCCCACACCCCCAGCGAGGTGGTGCTGGACGTACCAACAACGGCCAACACATCTGTATCGCTGCCGCCGGCGGTCTTCAACGAAGTCCGCAGTCGTTCAGTCGAGGAACGAATCAGCAACACGGAGCTGCTCGTCAGGGCCTTCGCCGATGTTCCCCTCAAATCCCTGCAGGCAAAACTCAGTTCCACGGGACCAACCAAGAGCGGCGGCATGCCGATGCCCACAACGAGGCGGCGCCGCTACGGCGGTGGAAGCACCCAAATGCAGCTGAGATTGACTCCCGAGCAGCTAGCTTGGCTCGATGAAATGAAGACGACTGCTGGAGCACCAAATCGCAGCGTCCTGGTCGCAACGGTCTATGCGCTGTATCTGAAGCTGGATATTCCTGGGCTTTAGTTCGGCAACTGCTTCTCACTCAAGGTCCTGTTCAGGCGTACCCCGCCAGGCAGGACCTTGAGTGCGTTTTCGGGGAAGAAGATCTGCACTGCGCGCAGGTGCTGGAGAAACTTTGCTTTGAACTGTCTCCGTTGCGCATAATCTGCGCCGAACTGATCTTCCAGCTGCGCCCAAGTAACCGTGCTTGCCTTCTGTA
>NZ_NRGU01000025.1:884-1214 GCF_002332245.1 Glutamicibacter sp. BW78 | reverse complement strand
CGGGTAGAGCGGGTGGGCGGTAGCCAGGGCGGTCACCCGGGCCTTCAACCCTTCAAGGACACCGGCGTCGGCACCGCCGTCGGCGGTCCCGGCAATCAACGCGGCCGCGATGATGTCAGCGACCTCGGTAAAGGCCTCCTCGGAGAAACCACGCGTCGCCAACGCCGGAGTCCCGATCCGTAGCCCCGAGGTCACCATCGGCGGACGCGGATCAAACGGGACAGCATTACGGTTCACCGTGATCTCGATCTTCGCCAGCAGGTCTTCACCTTCCTGGCCATTGAGCACCGAGTCCCGCAGATCAACCAGCACCAAATGCACATCGGTGCC
>NZ_NRGU01000025.1:0-811 GCF_002332245.1 Glutamicibacter sp. BW78 | reverse complement strand
GCGACCGCCTTACCGGCGATCACATGCTCCAACGGCCCGCCCTGCTGACCGGGGAACACCGCCGAATTGATCTTCTTGGCAATATCGGCGTCATTGGACAAGATGATCCCGCCCCGCGGGCCGGCCAACGTCTTATGCGTGGTGGAGGTGACCACATGGGCATGCGGCACCGGGGAGGGGTGCAACCCGGCAGCGACCAGCCCAGCGAAATGGGCCATGTCCACGAACAGGTACGCCCCGACCTTGTCGGCGATCGCCCGGAACCGTTCGAAGTCCAACTGGCGGGGGTAGGCCGACCAGCCGGCGACGATCATCTTGGGCTGGTGCTCGATCGCCAGGGCCTCGACCTCGTCCATGTCGATCCGCAGATCGGACTCGGAGACCGAGTACGGGACGATGTTGTAGAGCCGTCCTGAGAAGTTGATCTTCATCCCGTGGGTCAAGTGACCACCATGGGCCAGGTTCAGGCCCATGACCGTGTCCCCGGGACGGATCAGTGCGTGCATCACCGAGGCATTGGCCTGGGCACCGGAGTGTGGCTGGACGTTCGCGTAGCCGGCACCGAAGAGGGCCTTGACCCGCTCGATCGCCAAGGACTCGATCACGTCGACATGCTCGCAGCCGCCGTAGTACCGGCGCCCGGGGTAGCCCTCGGCGTATTTATTAGTCAGCACCGAGCCCTGGGCTTCCATGACCGCTTGGGCCGTGTGGTTTTCCGAGGCGATCATTTCCAGACCGTCCTGCTGGCGGGCCAGCTCGGCATCGATCCGCGAAGCGACCTCGGGATCAAGCTCCGCCAGCGGGGCCGTCA
>NZ_NRGU01000024.1:1470-2914 GCF_002332245.1 Glutamicibacter sp. BW78 | reverse complement strand
ATCCAGCGGCGAGTCATACCGCCAGGCACTCACCGAACTCCACGACCAGGGCCACGTCGAACACATACCGGCCAGACGCCGCGGCAAAGACGGAAAAATCGTTCCCGTGCGCGCCAAACGCGGGGCACCAGCCAAGGTATTCGTCCCCCAAGACCAATCAGGCACCTTCGAAAAGGTGCCCAAGCGCGGTGCGTTCAAGGCCGAAACCTACTTCCTGGCCGAAGGTGGACGACAAGACGTCGTGGCGATGCCCAAGACCAAGACCGCCAAGGGCCGGAAAGCAGGCCTGCAAGACCTCATGACCAAGATCCGCGGGGTCGCCAAGAGCCAGCGCGCCAACGACAAACGAGTGAAGATCGAGGTCGTCTTCGAAACCGGAGACGGTCGCGGACGCGTCACCGAACTCGGCTCCAAATCCGGATACCACGCATCCGACATCCTCTCCGATGTCCGCACCCTCCACGGAGGGGACTTCGACGACTGGGTCACGCACCAGACCAAAGACAGGTACAAGGACTTCGACACCACGGACCACTCCATGGTCAAGGTCACCATGACTACCTACAACGCGCACCGCTCCAAGGACGAACGCAAGATGGAAGACCAGGCCGGCACCCGCCGGAGAAACCGTGATCCAAGGGGACACCGCATCGTCGACAACGTCCCCGACGGCAACCGCCGGCATCGTAGAAGGAAAAGTGGATGAGCACCGACCAAGTCCGTATCAGGAAGATCTACCTGGACATCCTGGCCAACCACTGGGGACGTACCACCTACGCTGACGTCGATGACGCCACAACCAGGAAGCAGCTCGCCGAGATCGTTGATGACCTGGTCTCCGCCATGGTGGATGAAACCTGGATTGCCGAGTACATGAACGTGACCCTCGAATCCTCCCGGGTCGCCAGGACCCGTTGGAAAGGCCAATTCCCCGAACCGGTGAGCATTGGCAAGGAGTGGGCGCGCGGCGAGGTAGAAGCATTCCTGCAAACACGCACCACCCACACCTTCCGGGGCACCCAACCCAGGAGTCGCCCGGAAACCGAATAACCCCAGCCTGGGCGAAGCTGGGTCCAGCCGGGCACCGCGGCGTCGTATAGGAGCAGGATCTGGAGGTCTGCCTTCAATTCGCCGAAGGGACCGGACGGGCACCGGATTACCAGCAAGCGACCACCAGCCGCGAACGTGAGTTGGGGATGTGGCTGAATCGTCAACAGGCCAAAAGACAACGTGGAGTGCTGCCAATGGCAGCTGCTCGAGATGATGTATTTTGCCGCCGATTGTCGGGTTGCACGCGTTCAACCAATTGGGCACCAGCGTGGGAACGGCAGACACCAACCGGTGAGATGACCCCGCTCAAGACGTAAGCTGAGCAGAATACGGGCTGGAGCTCATCTCCGAGTCCTACGAGCGGAGGGTTCGGTCGGTGGGATTATTTTTGGAT
>NZ_NRGU01000024.1:0-1438 GCF_002332245.1 Glutamicibacter sp. BW78 | reverse complement strand
TTCTTCGCTGGAGTTTGCGGTGGAACCCTATTGGGATTGGCGCACGCGTTCCGTTCGTTGCGAATTGCAGCGGCCGAGAAAATTGAAACCATGGGAGCTGTATACGGGGGGACTCTAGCCTGTGCGCTCGTATTCGCAATTGTTGGCGGTGTAGTCGCCTACTTCCTCGCTCGGGACCCATTGACCGGGGCCTTCTTCTCTGGACTTACCGCGCTTGGGCTCGTGGCCCTCTTTCTCGGAAGTGTCGTTCCTTCGACTAGAGCAGGGAAGGGTACTCGGGCCCGTGGGGCGGGCGAAGCTAGCGCGCCCGGTGGCGAAGTTGGCGAGGTGGCTTGATATGGCCAAGAAAACCAACGGACCACGTATTAGCTTCAGCGATGTGCTGGCCAATTCACTTTTCCTGCGGGCGCCAGAGCGCATAAGAGAGGTTGCAGCAGAAACGGCGGCAACTAGGCAAGCTGACGCGGCCCGGGTGACACACGGCGACGAGTTCGTGGCCAAGCAAGCCGAGGACGCGGCTCAGAAACAAGATTCCTATCAAGCTCTAGCGGTGGCTATGAAGAGAGAATCTAGGAGGCGGGTGGCTGAGAGGCAGGCGAGCAACCAAGCCTTCGCAACCGCACAAAGAGAGGCCCTGCCGAAGTTCCTTGACAGTCAGGGGAAAGAAATCGAGGACCTGTCGAAGTTCCTCGACAGTCAGGGGAAAGAAAGCAGGGAAGGCATGACTAGCTCTTCAAAGTCAGCCATGCCGCGGTGGGGTGAGCGGACCTTGCAGGAGCACAGAGCGAGCACCACAAGCTTGTCGCTGGACATGCGGCAGATGCGAGGGGTGATTGCTGGAACAGTTGTTGCGGCGCCGGGCAGCATGCGTCACAAACTACCTGCCCTGCCTGAAAAAGCTGAGGGGTTTGGAGGCGTGGAGTTTAGCAATCCAAGTGAGCTCATAGAGGTGATCCCGGTGCCTCCTAGGGCGGGGCCGGCGGCGACTGTGAAAGAGAGTTCAATGAGTGTGAACGTTCAAGAGGAAGGGCAGCCCGTACCCGGAACGTGGGCGAGGGCCTTGCGAGAAGCCGTACTAGCTCTGGCCGCAGAACCAGGGCTGGAGAAAATCGTGGTGGGTGAGCCTGTCGAGCCAGGGGGTACACCGCCGATTGAGATCTACTTCCGTGACTCGAACACACCTACCGACCCAACTTCAGCTAGGTAGTACTTCGTCGCAGCAATAGGGATGCATCGTGCCTAGCGACGACCGGAAGACCGGTAGAGGGCGAGTATAAATAGCGCGGTCTCGAGCCAGGTCAGGATGTTGAGTCCGATGGCTCAGGGAGTTGACTTGTGCGGCCGTATGGTTCGTCTCAGTGGGCATGATTCGGCTCCTTCTGTTGTGCTTACTGCTCTGGTGGCTTGTCCGGCAGGATTGCGGCCGTATGGTTTTGTG
>NZ_NRGU01000023.1:0-62799 GCF_002332245.1 Glutamicibacter sp. BW78 | reverse complement strand
GATGTGTCCGGTACGCACACCCTTACCTCCACCGAAATTGAGACATCGAAGAAGGAGCCCCATCTGCGGATGGGGCTCCTTCTCTGTCCGGGGTCATTGAGCTGCCTGCCGCGTCGACCCGGATTAGTGCTGGGGTCGATCTTCTTCAAGAGGTTCAACGTCATCGGCCGATGCTGGAATCCGTGGAATGGTTCCCGTCGTGGTCGGCATGACCGGGGTGAGGACCGAAGCGTAGTCATGCTCGTTGGAGTAGTGGAGGAATCCCAGATGTGCCTCGTACCGGTCCAGGACATCATTGATGATCTGCTGCTCCGTCAGACCCATCAGGTCATAGCCCTCGGTTCCCGTCTGGGTGAAGACCTCCAGCCGGTAGTAGACGTCGATCTGTCGCGACATGCTGCGCCCGCCGAACATCGGTGCCGGCGCTTCGACGGCAGCTACCTGGTAGTGGAAATTCCGGTGGTCTTCCATGTTGACCAGCAGGGTGTGCTCGCTGATGCCCGTTTCGAGATTGGGTTCGCTCGTCAGTTCGGCGTCGTAGCCCAAACCATTGAATTCGTTGAGCACTTCCTGCAACGCAGGTTCCACCACACGGTCAGCGAACTGTGCCACGGCCTTCTTGGACGGGTACGAACGCAGCTGGGCCAGGCGCTGACGCCAGGTCTTCTCTGGGGTCTGGCCGCCATGGATGGCCATCGAGCGCCGGCGCCGCACCTGCCCCTCTCGTTCGGCCCGTTCCATCCGCAGGACCTTGGAAAAGGAGGCCATGACCAAATAACTGATGATGGTCACCGGCAACGCGAAGATCAGCGTCGCGTGTTCCATGGTTGTCACCCCTCCGGCAACGATCATCGAAACCGTGAGCACCGCGGTGAGTACCGCCCAGAAGATCCGCAACCATTTCGCCCCGTCCACTGAAGGATCTGGAATCGAGGAGGAGAAATTTGCCATGACCATGGCACCAGAATTCGCGCTGGTCAGGTAGAACAGCATCCCGGAAAGTGTGGCCAAACCGATCAGGAAGGGGGCGCCGGGAAACATCTCCAAGAGGGCATACCAGCCATGTTCGGGACTATCCATGGCCAGCTCGGCGAAGTCGGTGTTTCCCTCCAGCACCTGACGGAGGGCACTATTGCCGAAGATCGTGACGATGAAGAAATCGCAGAGGACCGGCGCGGTGATCGCAGCAATCACGAATTCACGGAGGGTTCGGCCTCGGGAGATCCGTGCCAGGAAGAGCCCGACGAAGGGCCCCCAGGCGAGCCAGAAGGCCCAGAAGAAGAGCGTCCAACTTCCCATCCATTCACTGCCACCATCGGTGTAGGCGAAGGTTTTTAGGGTGCGCTCGGGCAAGGTGAGGACAAACCTGCCGATATTTTCGACCATCGCGTTGAGTAGGAAAGCGGTCTTGCCGGTAATCAAGATGTAGAGCATCATGGCGCCGGCGGCCCAGAGGTTGAGCTCGGAGATGAGCCGGATCCCCTTATCCACCCCCGAGGCGCAGGCGGCCACGGTCATGATGACGGCGACGAGCACCAAGGCGATCTGCAATGCCAGCCCCTCGGGAATACCCAAGAGCCAGGAAAAACCGACGTTGAGGAGCACGACCCCGATCCCCATGGACGTGGCCACACCGAAGACGGTCCCCACCAGAGCGAAGATATCGATGACATCCCCTGCGGCCCCCCGTACGCGTTTGCCCAAGAGCGGATATAGCACCGCACGAATCGACAGGGGCATGCCCCACCGATAGGCAAAGTAGCCCATGGCCATGCCCAGCAGGGCGTACATCGACCAACCGGCGACTCCATAGTGGAACATCGTCCAAATTACCGAGTCCTGGAGGGCTTCAGCCGATTCGGGAGTGGCCGAGGGTGGGGTGATGAACTGGGTGATGGGGCCGGTGACCGAGTAGAAGAGCATGTCGATGCCGACCCCGGCTGCGAACAGCATGGCTACCCAGGTGAAGAGGTTGTACTGCGGGCGAGAACGGTCCGGCCCCAGCCGGACACCGCCTTCCTTGGAGAGCGCCACCCAGAGGACGAAGAGGATGACCAGGGTGATCGTTACGACGTAGAACCACCCCAGGTTGGTCGAGATCCACGTCACGGCAGCTTGCATGGTCGCCGACGCCTGATCCGGTAAGAGCATCGCCCAGACCGAGAAACCCAAAATGATCGCCGAAGAGGTGATGAAGACGCGCCAATTGACCCGGGGCCCGCGGTGCTCGGAGAGCTCGACGGGTCCCTTGCTCAGTTCGCTGCTGGAAATGGGGGGACGCATGTGTTGAGCGTCGGGCTCCCTGCGGCGGCCTGCGATGCCGAAACGGCTGCGGTCGATCCTGGGGTGAGGTCGTTCGGCTGAACCCTCGGGGGGCTCTTCTGCGTCAGTCAATCAGTACTCCTTCGCGTCGGAACAATGGCGAAGACTGTTCCGCTCTGCAACGGGCGTGTTCTCCCTACGGCAGGAAGAAGGCGTGCGGGCTACCCGGTAGTAATACGCGGCGAGTCCATGCTAACCCGGTAGCGCCGACCCGGGTAGTTGAGCCCGGGGAGGAGAGGCCAGGCCCTCTCGTCGTGAGGAGCGGGGAAGCGCCCTCGTGCTTGACCGAGAGCCACGTCCAGCTGGTTTGACCCTGCGGACATCACGGGGTCGCTGTCGTCAACATCGAGCAGTTGCAGCGCCATCCGGTACATATCGCGACCAGCTTGCCGTTCCAAGGGGATGATCCGCCCACGGAGAGTCTGATCCGCGGCGGCGACCGTCCACACGTGGAGCGCGGCGCGACACAGGGTTCCGGTATACGGATCGGCAAAAAAATTCACGATGGCCTCGATCTGTTCCGCTCCCATCCCCCGATAGGGGGAGCGTCATCGGCGAGGGCCCTACGGCGTTCGACCATGTCGTCCAGTGCCGCAAGGATCAGATCCTCCCGGGTGAGGACGTGGTGCTGTCGGTTGCCGGCTGCCACCCCTTCATCGGCCAGGCAGACGAGGATCGCCTCGAGCAATCGCTGCCGAGTGATGCGGCTGCGGTCCTGCTTCGGTGTCGAAGAAAACTGCGGAACGAGTCCGCGACGTGTGGGCGGTCAAGACCCATCGGCGGTGACCAAAAGAGCGACCCAAGGGTTGGGATGACCTGGTGGAAGGCGCCACACCTGATCCGATGCACGTACTCATCGACGGCCGGGACAGTGTCCAGTGCCTTTACATGTGAGGGACGACTGTGCGCCCGAAAGAGACGCTAACCAGCCATCTGTCGGTGACCATTGCCTCGCTGAGCAATTCGAGTGCCGTTCGCGAGAACCGGGGTTCCAATCCTCCGTTGACCCACATGATGATATTGCCGATGTCACGGAACTACTCGAACGCGTGGACGCGATGTATCCGCCGGCAGCAGTCATCCCCGGCTCCGGACAGACGGAAGTATTGCCGGTCACCGCCATGCAGTGGCCGGCCCATCTACAGAACGCCTCAAACTTTTGGGGAATTCAAACGCCACCCATGCTGGTCGGCATGATGGACCCGACTGGAAGGGGACTCTCTGCCGGTGAAGTTGTTGAGATTGCCTACAGGTCCCCGAATGTCTGCTCCGGATACTGGAAGAACCCGCAGGCCAAGGAGTCATCGAAGATGCCGTCCTCTGGTTCTCCGACCGGCTGAAGGAGATCATCACGTCCGGTGGTGAGAACGCCTCCTCGATAGCCGGAGAACTGGAGGAACGAGTCGTCTCCCACGCCACGCAGCACCTTGCGCGTTTCCAGGTGCCCAAGATGGTGCGGGTCTTTGCGGAGCTTCCGAAGACGGTCACCGGAAAGATACGTAAGAACGAGGTCAGGGCCCAGCTGGAATAGAGAGGCCGGCCCGCGTGGAGCTCCGTTTTCCGAGCTCCACGCAGACCAGACCCGGCACTAGAAGAGTTGACGCCAGTTCGTCGCCGCGAGGTCCAATAGCTCGTCGCCTCTGCCGGACATGACCGTTCGTACGGCATACAGGGCGAACCCCTTGGCCTGTTCAGCGGTGACGTTCGGTGGCATGGTCAGTTCCTGACGCGCCGTGACGATATCAACGAGTGCTGGTCCGTCATGGGCCAGGGCCTTCTTCAGGGCCGCATCCAGATCGGCAGAGCTTTCCGCCCGGATACCGAGAACCCCGACCGCGTTGGCCACCTCGGCAAAGTTCGGGTTCTCCAAGTCGGTGGCATAATTCACGAATCCTGCCGCCTTCATCTCCAGCTCCACAAAGTTCAGTGAGGAGTTGTTGAAGACCACCATCTTTACCGGCAGCTTCGACTGGACCACGGTGAGCAACTCGCCCATGAGCATCGACAAACCGCCGTCACCACACATGGCAACGATCTGACGGCCCGGTGCCGCTGACTGTGCTCCGATGGCTTGGGGGAGCGCGTTGGCCATGGACCCGTGGGCAAAGGATCCGAACAGACGGCGCCGGCCGTTCATGGTCAGGTAACGGGAGGCCCACATGACCGGGGATCCCACATCGGGAATGAACACAGCGTCATCCGAGGCATGACGATCCAGACTCCGAGCAACGAATTGCGGGTGCAACGGTTTGCCCTTGCGCGTCTTCGTGGCCAGATCGTCGAGCTTCTCGCGGGTCTTGCGGTAGTGCTTCTGCGCATCCTTCAGATGTGATCTGCGGGACTTGCGCTTGAGCATCGGCTGGAGGGCTTCGGCGGTGTCGGCCACCGTGCCCACCAGCCCGAGGTCCACCGGAGCACGACGGCCGAGCTGTTCGCCACGAAGGTCAACCTGGATAATACGGGCCTTGGAGGGGAAAAATTGCTGGTACGGGAAGTCGGTGCCCAGCATGAGCAAGGTATCGGCGTCTTCCATGGCCCGGTAGCCCGAGGCGAAACCGAGCAGCCCGGTCATGCCGACGTCGAACTCATTGTCGTATTCGATATGCTCTTTGCCGCCGAGGGCGTGGACGATAGGTGCACCGAGAGTGTCCGCCAGCCCCACCACGGCATCATGGGCACCTGCCACGCCCGCGCCAGCAAGGATCGTGACCTTGGAGCCAGCATTAAGAATGCCTGCAGCTTCTTCGAGTTCTTCCCTCGAGGGCACCACGACCGGGTGGGAGCGGCGGATGTGGGTGATCCGCTCATTGGTTGCCGGAGCCAGTGCCACGTCGCCAGGGATAACCAGCACGGCAACGCCACGCTTTTCGATCGCGGTCCGCATCGCAATTTCCAGCAAGCGCGGCATCTGATCTGGGGTGGAGACCATTTCCGTGAAGACCGAGCATTCGCTGAAGAGGTCTTGAGGATGTGTCTCTTGGAAGTAGTTGCTGCCAATCTCCGCGCTGGGGATATGTGCGGCAATGGCGAGAACCGGTACACGCGATCTATTGGCCTCGTAGAGCCCGTTGATCAGGTGCAGGTTGCCCGGACCACAGCTGCCGGCACAGACGCCCAGGTTCCCGGTCATCGTTGCCTCGGCCCCGGCAGCAAACGCGGCGGCCTCTTCATGGCGGACATTGGACCAGGAAATCGTCCCGTCCTTGCGCAGCGCGTCGGTGATCCCATTGAGCGAGTCTCCGGGGACGCCATGGATTCGTTGGACGCCGTTGGCCCGAAGGGTGGCGATCATGTGTTCTGAGACCGTAGTCATATCAGTTAGAGTTCCTTCCGCTGAGGTTGAATCCAGCCTACCGCTGAGCCTTCGACCCTCGCTTTTCCGAGGAGGTGGCGACACGCCGTCGCGGAGCGACACACCAGCTGTTGGCTTGTGGGCATCTTCCATGCACAGCCTGTGGATGGAGCTGCCTGAACCCCGGATTCGTGCGGCAATTAGGGATGCGTTTCTCCACACCCGCTGTGGACTAACGCCGTGGGGAATGACATACTTGTAAGACAACATATAGGGGTTGCTTGCTGAACCTTGTACTACATGTAGTATTGAAATCTCAGGAAGCGCCCCACGGGGCGGGAACAGTTTCTACTCCCGCCAACGCTCGGATGGCCCGCTTTCGGACCCCCGGGAATCCGGGAACACACCACGAAGAAGACCACATATTTTGTACGAGGGGATCAACGCCATGACCGTCACGGTTTACACCAAGCCAGCATGCGTGCAGTGCAACGCCACTTACCGAGCGCTGGACAAGAAGGGCATTGCCTACCAGAAGGTCGACATCTCCCAGGATGCGGATGCCCTCGAGCGCGTTCGGGCCCTCGGCTACATGCAGGCCCCCGTCGTCATGACCGAAGCCGACCACTGGTCAGGCTTCCGCCCGGACAAGATCGAGGAACTGGCCATGGCCGCCTCGAACGTAGCCTAGGCAACAACACCCATCACCAGCAGTTGGAGGCCGGTCTCATGTCTGGCGACATCGCGGTGGAGGAGCGGACCACGCGTCCGGCCACCGCAAACACCACTGAGAGTTCCCTGATCTACTTCTCCTCCGTTTCCGGCTACACGAAATGGTTCATGGAGAAACTGGGGCTTGAAGCGGCGCAGATCCCCCTCTATGCCAGCGAACCAGAACTGCTGGCTTCTCAGCCGTATGTCCTCGTTCTGCCCACCTATGGTGGGGAGAAAGGGGCGCGGTCGATCCTCCCGCAGGTGATCCGGTTCCTCAACAACGAGGGAAACCGACAGCTGCTGCGCGGCGTCATCGGCGCCGGCAACACCAACTTTGGAACCACCTACTGCTTGGCGGCAGACAAGATCTCCGCCAAATGCTCGGTTCCCGTGCTATATCGTTTCGAACTCATGGGGACGTCGGAAGACGTCACCCGTGTACGCCAAGGATTGGAAGAGTTTTGGACACCACCGTCGCAGAGCCAACCGTGAAGACCGACACCAAGGAAGTCCCTGAGGCCTTTCAGGGCTTGGGATACCACGAGCTCAACGCCATGCTCAACCTTTACGATAAGGAGGGGAAGATCCAGTTCGCCGCAGATCGTGCGGCGGCACGGCAGTACTTCCTGCAGCATGTGAACAACAACACGGTCTTCTTCCACGACCTCGACGAGAAGCTCGAGTACCTCGTGAAGCACGAGTACTACGAACGCGAAACCATCGACCAGTACACGATGAACTTCGTCCGCGGCCTCTACGCACATGCCTATAAGAAGAAGTTCCGCTTCGAAACCTTTCTGGGCGCCTTCAAGTTCTACACCTCCTACACGCTGAAGACCTTCGACGGAAAGCGCTTCCTGGAACGCTACGAGGACCGCGTGTGCATGGTCGCCCTGCACCTGGCCCGTGGCAACGAAGAGCTGGCCACGCAACTGGTCGACGAGATCATCGATGGTCGCTTCCAGCCAGCCACCCCCACCTTCCTCAACGCCGGCAAGGCCCAGCGCGGCGAGCTGGTTTCCTGCTTCCTGCTGCGCGTCGAAGACAACATGGAGTCCATCGCCCGTGGCATCAACTCCTCGCTTCAGCTTTCCAAGCGCGGTGGCGGTGTTGCCCTGTCGCTGACGAACATCCGCGAACACGGTGCCCCGATCAAGCAGATCGAGAACCAGTCCTCCGGCGTCATCCCCGTGATGAAGCTTCTTGAAGACAGCTTCTCCTATGCGAACCAGCTCGGTGCCCGCCAGGGTGCAGGAGCCGTCTACCTGCACGCCCACCACCCGGATATCTACCGCTTCCTCGATACCAAGCGGGAGAACGCGGACGAGAAAATCCGCATCAAGACCCTCTCATTGGGCGTGGTCGTCCCCGACATCACCTTCCAGCTGGCCCAGACGAACGAGGATATGTACCTCTTCTCGCCCTACGACGTCGAACGCGTCTACGGCATCCCCTTCTCCGACGTCTCCGTCACGGAGAAGTACTACGAAATGGTCGATGATTCGCGGATCAAGAAGACCAAGATCAACGCCCGCGAGTTCTTCCAGACCCTCGCGGAGATCCAGTTCGAATCGGGCTACCCGTATGTGATGTTCGAAGACACGGTGAACCGGGCCAACCCCATCAAGGGCAAGGTCATCATGAGCAACCTCTGCTCGGAGATCCTGCAGGTGTCCTCACCGTCGGTGTACAAGGAAGACCTGGGCTACGAGGAGATCGGCAAGGATATCTCTTGCAACCTCGGCTCGCTGAACATCGCCAAGGCGATGGATTCCCCTGACCTCGGCGCCACGGTGGAGACAGCGATTCGCGCGCTCTCCGCAGTGTCGGATATGTCCTACATCGGTTCGGTTCCTTCGATTGCTGAGGGCAATAAGCAGTCGCACGCCATCGGTCTGGGTCAAATGAACCTGCACGGCTACCTGGCACGTGAACACGTCCACTACGGCTCCGAAGAAGGCCTGGACTTCACGAACATTTACTTCTACACCGTGCTCTTCCACGCCCTGAAGTCTTCGAATAAGTTGGCCATGGAAACGGGCGAAACCTTCGATGGGTTTGAGGATTCGAAGTACGCCTCGGGGGAGTTCTTCGATAAGTACACTCAGGCTGAATGGGTTCCGCAGACCGAAAGGGTCCGCGAGCTTTTCGCCAATGTGCACATCCCGACCCAGCAGGACTGGGAGGAACTGAAGGCTTCGATCATGGAGCACGGTATCTACAACCAGAACCTGCAGGCCGTCCCTCCGACGGGCTCGATCTCCTACATCAACAACTCGACCTCTTCGATCCACCCGGTGGCCGCGAAGATCGAGATCCGTAAAGAAGGAAAATTGGGCCGTGTCTACTACCCGGCTCCGTACCTGACCAACGAGAACCTGGAGTACTACCAGGATGCCTACGAAATCGGCTACGAAAAGATCGTCGACACGTACGCAGCCGCAACCCAGCACGTTGACCAGGGCCTGTCGCTGACGTTGTTCTTCAAGGACACCGCCACGACCCGTGACATCAACCGGGCGCAGATCTACGCATGGCGCAAGGGCATCAAGACGCTTTACTACATCCGCCTCCGCCAGCTCGCGCTGGAAGGCACGGAGGTTGAGGGCTGCGTTTCCTGCGCACTCTAGGAGTCGCAGGCGCTGAATAAACCTCGTCCTTCCACCTGGACGCCGACAGCCGGCATCCAGGACACCGGACCGGGACGACGGCGGGAATCTTCCCGCCGTCGTCCCGCTCACGGAATACACAGGCAACCCGCATTAGAAAGTCAAAGTCAGGGGATGAAATGACCGATCAGGTCAAGCTGCAGCATCATGTCGAGGCCATCAACTGGAACCGCATCCAGGACGAGAAGGACGTCGAGGTGTGGAACCGCCTCGTCAACAACTTCTGGCTCCCGGAGAAGATCCCGCTGTCTAACGACGTCCAGTCATGGAACACGCTCACCGAGGACGAGAAGCTCCTCACCATGCGCGTTTTTACGGGGCTCACCCTGTTGGACACACTGCAGGGCACCGTCGGGGCTGTCTCCTTGATCCCCGATGCCATCACCCCGCATGAAGAGGCCGTTTACACGAACATCGCGTTCATGGAATCCGTGCACGCGAAGAGCTACTCCTCGATCTTCTCCACGCTGGCCTCCACCAAGGACATCGACGAGGCATTCCGCTGGTCCACGGAGAACGTGAACCTCCAGAAGAAGGCCTCGATCATCGAGTCCTACTACTACGGCGAGGATCCGCTCAAGCGCAAGATCGCCTCAACCCTGCTGGAATCCTTCCTGTTCTACTCCGGCTTCTACCTGCCGATGTACTGGTCCTCACGCGCCAAACTGACCAATACTGCTGATCTGATCCGCCTGATCATCCGCGATGAGGCCGTACACGGCTACTACATCGGCTATAAGTTCCAGAAGGGTCTGGAAGGTCTCAGCGAGGAGCGCAAGACCGAGTTGAAGGACTACACCTTCGAACTGCTCTACGAACTGTATGAGAACGAGGTGCAGTACACCCACGACCTGTACGACAGTGTGGGCCTGAGCGAGGACGTCAAGAAGTTCCTGCACTACAACGCCAATAAGGCGCTGATGAATCTGGGTTACGAGGCGATGTTCCCGTCCTCGGTGACGGACGTGAACCCCGCCATTCTCTCGGCTCTGAGCCCGAATGCCGACGAGAACCACGACTTCTTCTCCGGCTCCGGCTCCTCCTATGTGATCGGCAAGGCCGTGAACACCGAAGACGAGGACTGGGACTTCTAGCAAACCCAGCAGGTTCTGCACGAACCGTTCGAAGGGCTCCGGCGCATCAGTGCCGGAGCCCTCCGACGTTTGAGCTGTGGCGGCAGACCGCCGATGCAGCGAACCTAGGCATCAATCACCAGGTCTTCCGTCGGTCGCGAACAGCACAGCAGGATCTTGCCCTCGGCTATTTCGCGTGGCCGGATGCCGCCAGCATGATTCATTTCGACCGCGCCTTCCAACAGACCGCTCTTACAAGTACCGCACATCCCCAAACCACAGGACGAGGGGACCGGCACGCCATCGGCGAGGGCCGCGTCGAGGACGAAGGAGCCTGCCGGGCAGTCGATGCTTCGCCCACTGCGCGCGAAGGTCACGGTGAACGCACCAGCCTTGGTGGTACTGGGGATTCCGGCGGATGCCGCATCTTGGTGGACTCCGATGTCGAAGCTCTCCTCGTGCCGGCGATCTGTGGCGCATCCCGCGGCATCGAGCATGGTCCGAACTCCGTCCAGATATCCTGCGGGACCACAGGAGAAGATCTCACGGTCCACGAGATCGGGAACAAGGCTGCGCAGCAGTTCCGTATCAAGCCGTCCGGGGGAGATTCCGATACCTGCAGGTAGCTTCGTCCCGCGCCTTTGGTCGGCAGTGACGAGCGTACTGCTGACCAGTTCCACACGCAGCCCGCGCCGGACGGAGAAGGTTTCCAGATCCCGACGGAAGATGACGTCGTCCGGACCGTGGAGGCTGTTGACCAGAACGGCATCGATCGGGTTGCCCTTGACCAGCAGCGTGCGCAGGATGGCCATGATCGGCGTGATGCCGGAGCCTGCTGCAAGGAAAAGATAGCGCTGCCTTTGCGCCCTCGCCTCGTAGTCCAGCTCGAAAGGTTGCGTTAGCTGGAGCTCGGTCGGTGTGAAACCGCCCACCGGCCCGTGCGCGCTGATTGCTCGGCCCGGGCGCAAGTTCTCGTGCAGCCAGTTGGAGAATGGCCCACCCGCGATGCGTTTGACGGTGATCTCCAGCCGCCGGCTACCCGACGGTGCCGAACTGATGGAGTAGCACCGGCTGGCCCCGGCGCCGTCGATCTCCTGGCTCAGGGTCAGGAACTGGCCCGCCACCCATCCGAATCCTTCCTCCCCTTCGGGCTCAAAGACGAAGGTCTTGACATCGGCTGTCTCGTCACGGACATCGACGCAGCGCAGGACGTAGGCATCGGGGGCAGCCGGGTCGGCCGGAGATACTGGTGTGTGCACGGCCCGAGTGTGCTCGGCCATCTGGGTCATGGGAACACTTCCAATCCGTCGCCACCGGCTGCGTCGTCCAGAGCCGCAGAGGATCCGTTCCAGGATTCCGCTTCGACGTGGGCTCGTAACCGGTTGATGTACCAGGAGCAGAAGGCCTCCACCTGGTATTCGTTCGGTGCGTAGGGTCCCGGTTGGTAGGCGGGGCTGGACACGCCGCGCTGGGCGCGTTGCACGAAGACCCCATCTTGTGCGTTCGTCTGCTTCCAGACTCGCTTGAGCTCCTGTAGATCGTAGTCGTGACCTTCCACCGCGTCCTCGTGGACGAGCCAGGTGGTGCGCAGCAGGGTCCGGTCGGCAGCCAGCGGCACCACCGAGAACGTGACGGCGTGGTCGCTGAGGAAGTGGAACCATGCATTGGGCTGCCAATGCATCGAGAGCCGGCCCAGCCGGGGCTCAGTCAAATCGCCGAGTAGCTTGTTCGAGACGATCCGCCCATCCGGGCTGAAGGACTCGCCGGCCCCGTCGAGCGGTTCCCGCTGGATGCGGAACCCGGTCACGGGAGTCTCGAGTTCCTGGATTCGCTCGAACGGCAACCCGTTATCGGCGCTGACGCGCCGCAGATCCGCTTCGGCACGCAGGTAGCGGTCGTAGGCCGGCCGCAGCCGCGCCGGCAGACCGTCGGGTTCATAGCCGTAGGTGGGAAACAGCGAGCAAGAGAGTTCCGGGTGCCCGTCGCAGTGATAGCACTCTCGGTTGTTCTCCATCACGAGCTTCCAGTTACCCTCTTCGACGAGGTCCTCTTGCGCTGCGACCTTGGTACGCATCAGTTGATGCGGGGTCAGATAGGATTCGATTCGCTGGGCCACCGAATCGAAATCCTCCGGCGGCTCCGCAGAGAGGCAAATGAAGATCAGACCAGCGATGCTCCTGACCGCGACCTTTTTCAGAGCGAAGCAGCTGCGGTCGAAATCGGCGGGCTGCGAGTCGGCGTGCAGCAGCGAGCCGTCCGTCCCGTAGGTCCAGTGGTGGTATCCGCACACCAGGTTCCCGACCGAACCGCTGGCGTCGTTGAGGATTCGTGCGCCCCGGTGTCGGCAGACGTTGTGCAGGGCGCTGACCTGATCGTCGTCGTCGCGCACCAGGATCACCGAGTAGGGGCCGACGGTGATGGTGACGTAGTCCCCGGGCTCGGGCAGTTCGGCGTCGGCCGCCACATAGATCCAGTGTTTGGCGAAGATTGCGGCGATGTCCAGATCATGGACCAACGCGGATGTGTAGAACTCGGAATCAAGGCTCAATCCTTCAACCCGCTGGTGCACCAGCTGGGTCAGGCGGGCCGGGATCGGTTGGGCTCGCCCGGTTGTTTCGGTGCTGACGGGTGTGGTGTTCATGGTCTTCCTCCGGGGTGCCGTGGTGGATGCTGATGGCGTGGCCGGCCGACGCGGCTCGATCTGTTTCACATCGGCAGGCACAGCCGGAAGGCGTCGTAGATGGCTGCGTGGATGTTCCGGCTGGCCACTGCATCGCCGACGCGGAAGAGTTGGAACTTCCCGGAGGCCTCGGGATCCACGGGTTGTGGTTCTCCGGCCAGCAGTGCCTGGTAGTCGACTTCCCCTGCGTTGGCCGAGTCCGCCAGCAGCTCGAAGTACAGTTCGGCGTTGGGCAGATTCCCGTGTTCGACGACGACGAGGTCCACGGTTCGCGTCATCACCTGGCCGGAATAGTCGCTGCGAAGTTCAGCACTGAATTGCCCGTGGGCTGCCGGCATGACCGAGACGAGTCGGTGGGCCAAGGTGATGGTGACGTCGTGCTCGGAGAAGGCACGCAGGTAGCCCGGGGAGTTCATGCTGCCCACATCGGGGGCCACGGTGCGCTCCGGGGTGACGAGTTCAACGCGGGTGCCGGCCAGTGCCAGTCGTTCGGTGGCATCCATTCCAGGCTCGGCCCCGTTGTCGTCGTAGACCAGCGCCGTGGACGGCATCTTCGATAGTTGTCCTAGTACGTCCCAGCTATCGGCTACCAGATCCTCACCGGCGGCCAGGAACGATCGGTTCGGGGTGCCACCGGTCGCGACCACGACGACGTCGGGGTTCTCTGCCAACACCATCTCCCGATCGGCGTAGACACCGTACCGGAGGTCAGCGCCTGCCAGCTTGGCCTCACTGACCCGCCAATCGATGATCCCGATCAGATCGCGTCGGCGCGGTGAAGAGGCGGCGATGAGCACCTGGCCCCCGGGGGCATCGCCCGCTTCGAAGAGCACGACGGCGTGACCGCGCTCGGCCAAAACACGGGCGCATTCCAACCCCGCCGGCCCCGCCCCGATCACCATTGCCTTCTTTCGTGCTGCACCACCGGACACGATGGTGTGTGGCAACTGGAGTTCACGTCCCGTGGCGGGGTTGTGGATGCATTTGGCGTCGCCCGATGCGTAGATGGAGTCCAGACAGTAGTTCGCGCCGACGCAGGGGCGGATCCTGTCCTCCTGCCCGGCCGCCAGCTTGGCCACGAGCTGTGGGTCGGCGATCTGTGCGCGGGTCATACCGACCAGGTCCAACAGGCCGGCACCGATGGCGTGCCGGGCGGTGGAGACGTCGGCGATCCGCGAGGCGTGCATTACCGGGATGTCGATCTCGCGTTTGATGGCACCGGCGAAATCAAGGAACGGGGCCGAGGGGGTCCCCATGGAAGGAATCACCCGCGAGAGCGTGGCGTCGCTATCGATGGTGCCTTTGATCACGCTGAGGAAATCGATTCCATCGGCGATGTAGTGCTGCAGCGCCTCGAGGGCCTCGTCCTGCCGGAGGCCATCGGCTCGATCCTCATCCATGGACATGCGGATACCAACAATGAAATCTGGCCCGACCGCGGCACGGACGGCTTGGATGACCGCCCGAGGGAAGGCCATGCGGTGTTCGTGGCTTCCACCCCACACGTCCTGGCGGTCGTTGGTTGCCGGAGAGAGGAAGGCGTCCAGGAAGTGTCCGTAGGACTGGATTTCGATGCCGTCCAATCCGGCCTCCTGGCAACGCAGGGCTGCCCCTGCGTAATCGGACACCACCCGGCGCAGATCCCAGGGCTCTGCCACCTTGGGGAAGGCGCGGTGGGCGGGCTCCCGCTGATGGGAGGGGTAGAGGACCGGCAGCCAATCGCCGGTGTAGTTACTGGTCCGCCGCCCCAGATGGGTGATTTGGCACATGACCGCCGCGCCGGCGTCGTGCACTTCGTCGGTGAGCTTGCGGATCCATCCGGAGACTTCGTCCCGGTAGAGCAGCAGGTTGCCGAAGGCCGGGGGGCTGTCGGGGGAGACGACGGCGGATCCACCGATCATCAGCAGGCCGGTTCCGCCGCGGGCCCGTTCCACGTGGTAGGCACGGTAGCGATCGGTGGGCATGCCACCTTCCGCGTACGCCGGTTCGTGGGAGGTGCTGACGATCCTGTTGCGCAATGTCAGGTTCTTCAGCGTAAAGGGTTGGAGCAGTGGGTCTGTCGCGTGCATGGGGATGATTCCTCCCGGTGTCCAGATGCGCTGTCGTGGCCACCTGATACCTTTAGTGTGGTGTTCGCGAATGCTGAAGAAAAGCGAAAGATTCGTCACAGTACCGTGTACAGTTATTGCATGATTGATAGCCGACTTCACGTCCTGCGGATGTTGGCCGCCCACGGCACGGTGACGGCGACGGCGCGGGCGCTGCACTACACTCCTTCGGCCGTTTCACATCAATTGAGGGGGTTGGCCGAGGATCTCGGAGTCGTGCTGCTGATCCCCCAGGGACGCGGGGTTCGCCTGACCCCTGCGGCCCGAATCCTCCTGAGCCAGGCCGACGACCTTTTCGCCCGCTGGGAGACCATCAAGGCACTGATCACTTCCGAGTCGGGCGAGCACGCTGGTGAGTTAAGACTCTGCGGTTTTTCAACCGCAGCGGCGGCCCTCTTGCCCCCGGTGGTCACCGCTCTGCGCTCGTGGCGTCCGGAGCTTGAAGTGCGGATCATCGAGGCCGACCCGTTGGAGTGCTTCGACCTCCTGCTGGCCGAGGAAGCGGACCTAGCAGTGATCGTCGCCACCGACACCGTGCCAGCGACGGCCGATGGCCGCTTTGACCAGCAGTTCCTTCTTGATGATCCTCTTGACCTGCTGGTCCCCGACGGGCATCCATTTGCGCAACGTGCCTGGATTACCCTGCGTGAGACCGCCGAGGAGTCGTGGATCGTGGATCGGCCGAACCGTCCGCACCGCCAATTGGTCTTCACTTCATGCGCAGAGGCAGGCTTCACCCCGACCGTCGCACATGAAGCCGTCGAGTGGGACACCGGGGCGGCCTTGGTGGCCGCAGGGTTCGGGGTATCGCTGGTTCCGCGGCTCGCCCGGATGCCGGCAGGGTATGCCACAACCCGCGTTCCCTTGCGCGGGGATCCCGCACCGTCACGGCATATCCGCACTGTGGTCCGTCGAGGGAGCCGGTCCCAACCACTGCTGGCTTCGGCACTGGAAGTGCTCGGCGAGACAGCGGCCGGAGTCCACGCGCTTGACACCAGTCCTCCGCTGCCGGCGTCGGGCTGAGCTGTCGCCGGCTGTTCACCGTCGCCTCGGTTGCCCGCTCACCTACTCTGAGTGGGAACCATCGCGCGCTTGCCGTAGCGAAGTCGAAGCGGTCTGCCGGGATCTCCGTTGCCGTTGCCTCTGACGCATCAGCAAGCAGTCCAATGAGAGGACCAGAAAGGCCCCTAGCGCATAAGCGGGTAGATCGGTGAGGGAAAAGGTCGTACCCAAGACCAGACGGATCGGTGGAACGACGGCGGAGAGGGCACTGGGCAGTGCTGTCAGCTGCAGCAACTCCACCAAGGTACTGACGCAGAACGCCCAGATCGCCACCCTGAAGGGACGCCAGGCAGGTTTGATCAAACCGACCACCAGATAAATCAGCACTGTGTAGAGCGCCCCGCCAGCAATATCAGCCAGTCCAGCCGGCAGCAGGAAACGTGCTGTCAGGCCCACGGGGATGACGGAAACGGCTGCCACGCAGAGAATGAAACGACGTGACCCGAGGAATGATGTCAGTCCGGGCGATGGCATGGAGGAAGTCTAACGCCGCCGTGGTGGCGGTAGGCTCGAAGCATGAGTCCAGCACTACAGCAATCCGTTGTTCTCGAGAACGGGTTCGCCCGGAATTTCCCCGAACTCTCCATTTCCTGGGCAGCGGAAGAACCCCCGGCACCGGAACTATTGGTTCTGAATGAGCGATTGGCACGGGAGCTCGGGCTGGACCCCGAATACCTTCGCAGCGCCGAGGGGATCTCCGTGTTGACCGGGGCCCACCCGCCCGAAGGGGCGACACCCGTTGCCCAAGGGTATGCAGGGCACCAGTTCGGTTCGTACTCCCCGCGGCTCGGGGACGGCCGGGCACTGCTCTTGGGAGAGCTGCGCGGCGCTGATGGAAACCTCCGTGACCTGCACCTGAAGGGTTCGGGACGGACGCCCTTCTCCCGTGGTGGTGACGGGTTTGGCGCCGTAGGGCCCATGCTGCGCGAGTATATTCTGAGCGAATCTTTGCACGCACTGGGAATCCCGACCACGCTCTCGCTGGCGGTTACCGCCACAGGAAACGGAGTATTACGTGAAAGCCGGTTGCCCGGCGCCGTGCTCACTCGCGTTGCTTCCAGCCATCTGAGGGTGGGCTCATTCCAATATGCCCGCGCGCTGGACGACCCCGATCTGCTGCACCGTCTGGCTGACTACGCCATCCTCCGCCATCATCCGGAGGCAGGTGAGGCCGAGCGACCCCATCTGGCCCTGTTCGACGCGGTTGTCGCCGACCAAGCTACTTTGATTGCCCAATGGATGTTGGTCGGATTCGTCCACGGGGTGATGAACACCGACAACATGACCATTTCGGGGGAAACCATCGACTATGGGCCCTGCGCGTTCATTGACGCCTTCGATCCCGCCGCGGTCTTCAGCTCCATTGACGCGCAAGGACGTTATGCTTATCGGAATCAGCCGGTGATGGCCGAATGGAACCTGGCCCGTCTGGCAGAGGCCATGCTGCCGCTCTTTGACGACGATGAGGACCGGGCCGTGGAATTGGCCATGGAATCGTTGCGCACCTTCAGGACCCGCTACAGCGAGGCCTGGTCCGCGGGTATGTTCGAGAAATTGGGCCTGCCACCAGCCACCGGCGTCGAGAGCCGCGACCAGCCGGCCCACGACCTCGTAGAAGCCACGACCGCTCTATTGGCTGCCAGCGGGGCCGACTACACTTCGTTCTTCCGTGCCTTGGCGGATGTGGCCCGGGGCGAGCGAGCATTCGTCCGTACCCTTTTCGCCGACCCTGCGCCCTTCGAGGACTGGGCCGGAAGGTGGCTGGCCCTGGGGCCCGACCCTGCGGGGCTGGACCGGATCAACCCCGCCTACGTTCCGCGCAACCATCTGGTGGAAGAAGCCCTTGAGGCAGCCACGGGAGGGGACCTGGAACCGTTGAACCACCTTTTGGAAGCCGTCTCTGCGCCCTATGATGTGCGTCCGGGCCTGGAGCGGTATGGCACGGGTGCGCCTACGGAATTCGGCCCATACGTCACCTTCTGCGGCACCTGAGGCTGCCCGTTTCGACACCAGCGGATCAGGTACTGCGGGACCAAGAACGACCGATAGGGTGGAACGGTTAGCGCCGATCCCCGAGGCGCTGAAAGGATGCCTTCATGACTGCCTCGACCATCGGCCACCAGGACCGCCCGGACGCTTCCGGAACCCATCTCCTCGAGCTGCCCGACGGCTCACGCCCCTCCAGCTTCTACGTGCCACTGGGGGAAGGCAGCTACCGTTCCACCATCCACACCCAAGGTGCCTGGAACGAGCACGAGCAACATATGGCGCCGGCCACCGGGCTCCTGGTCCGCGAGCTCGAGCTTTTCGAGCCCCGCGAGGATATGCGCATGGCACGAGTCAGCCTGGATATCCTGGGGATCATCCACGGTGGCGACGTGCAGATCACCACGCAGATGATCAGGCCCGGCAAGACCATCGAACTGGTTGAGGCGCAAATGGTTTGTCAGGGCCGGACCGCCATCGTGGCCCGCGGGTGGAGGCTGAAGACCCACGACTCACAGCTCGTCGCCGGTGTCGAGGACGCTGACGTCACCCACCCCGAAGACCTACCCGTCTGGGACGGAATGGAGATGTGGCCCGGCGGCTACATCGAGCAGCTGGAACTACGGGTCGAACCCGGACACCGTTTGGGCAAGGGCGTGGTGTGGCTGCGCAACCCGCAGCAGATGGTCGATGGCTTCGACACCCCTGATATGGTCCGGCTGTTGGGGATGGTCGATACGGCCAACGGGGTAGCACCGAGGGTGGCTCCGGGACCGGAATCCTGGATGTTCCCGAACGTCGACCTGCAGATTCACATGTACCGCCGTCCCGTCGGTCAATGGCTGGGCATTCAGTCGCAGCAGACCTACGGTTCGGACGGGATCGGACTGACCTCTGCCGTGTTGCATGACACCGAGGGGCCCTTCGGGCGCAGCGAACAGATCCTCACCGTCCGTCCGATGCCCACACGCTAGCGCGGGTCAGGCACCGTGGAGGCTGACGCGAGCATGGACCGGATCCTGGCCTTGGGAGTAGGGATGAAGCCTGCGTTCACGTAGCGGCGCCGTACTGAGCCCTCGGCCCGGTACAGGGCCCAGCCACGACGCAGCAAGAACGGAAGCGGCTTCCGGCGTTCCTTGATATCGCGTACCAACCGACGCACCGCCGTCGTGATGGGGGAGACGTCTATGTAATAGGCGCGGACGTCCACCCCATGAGCGATGAGTGGCGCCCGGATCTCATCCACGAAGATTCCCTCGGCCACGACGGGACCGCCGGCCATGGTGACGGTCGAATAGCCGGAGTAGCTCGACGTGGAAATCGAATAATGCGGGACTTCCATGCTGCCGGTGCGTAGCAGGTGCAGGACGGAGTTGACCGCTGCATCACAGTTCCAGGTTCCGGGATGGTCCCAGTCGACCTCGCCGTAGGCGGTGTGGGGCAGCGGGGTCTGCGGGGAATCCTCGGCCAATTCACGGTAGAAGTTATCCAGCTCGACATGCGGGCGGCCGTAGCGCTCGGCGAGATAGGACTTTCCGGATCCGGAGGAACCGCCCAGGAGGATCAAGGTCAGGATTGGTTCAGGCACGACCCCCATTATTCATGCGGACCGCCCACAACTAGAATCGTCACCATGACTTCCTGGAATTCCGCCACGCATCAGCCCCTGACCGTGTGGCGTTCCGAGGCGAGTGGAAACCCGGAAGCTGACCTGCTCGAAGGCATCGAGCTGCTTGAACGGGTTCGCGACGGGAAGTCCGGGCCGACACTGCGCCTCTACCGCCCCGAACCCACTGTGGCCTTCGGCCAACGGGATATCAGGCTTCCCGGCTATGAACAGGCCACCGCCTCGGCTCGTGGCCTGAGCTTCGACCCCGTGGTCCGAAAAGCTGGCGGCCGGGCAGCTGCCTACCACCAGGGCACCTTGATCGTCGATCATGTCGAACCAGCAGGTGAGTCGATGCTTGGCCATCAGGACCGCTTCAAGGTTTTGGGCAGCCTCTATGCCGAGGCCCTGAAGAGCCTGGGCATCGACGCCGTGGTGGGTGAAATCCCCGGGGAGTACTGTCCCGGTGAATTCAGCGTCCATGGCCGGCCCGGCCCCGGCTCCAGCACCGCATCCCCGGTGAAACTTGTGGGCACCGCACAACGGGTTGTTTCCGGTGCCTGGCTGTTCGCCAGTGTGTTCGTCATCGAAGACTCTGCCCCGTTGCGCGTGGTTCTGGAGGCCGTCTACGCGGATATGGGATTGGACTTCGACCCGACGACGGCTGGTGCCGCGGAGGACCTGGTTCCTGGAACCACCGTGGAAGCCGTTGAACAGGCGCTGCTGCGGGCCTATGCCCAGCACACCACCGTCATCGACCCACAAGCCCTGGTGGGATAACCTCCGTCGACTCGACACCCACAGGCGTGCACACACCCCCGTTGTGCACAGCAGGAAGCTGCGCCCTCACGGTTCACGACCACGGCTCGATGCTGGTGGCTAGGCGCTGAGACTCCGGCGGGGAGACCGGTGCCCTAAGGAGGCATCATGTGTAGGAGCTGCAGCATTACGTCCAGCCGGCTCGAGGGGCGGCTGGCGCCATTGCCGGGGGAATGGTTCATTGAACACGCGATCGGACGCCGCGGGGTTCCGGTCGCTTATACCGTGGGACTGACCGGGATCCACCAGCCGGAGCTGATCATCCGCGAGACGGGATTCTCCCGTGGTCACCGGATCCTTCATGAACTCATCGCCGGTGTCGTGGTCGGTTCCCTCCGGCTGGAACCCGGGCCAACTCGCTTGGGAGAAGGACGAGATCTGGTCCTTCACCGCTATGCCCATAGCATCGAGCTGACCGAAGCCGTCCGGCGGTACGACGGAATCATCAACGTGCTCCAGGTGGTGCAGGTTCCCTTCAAGGATTCCTCCGCAACTGTCAGACGGTCGGTTTCGGTGGTCCAGGCCAGGACTGCCGAAGTGGATTCGCTGGGCAGTGTGGCCCACGAGTTTCGAAGGCCGCGACGAGAGCAAGGCGCCTAGGGCTGTGGGAGCTGGTGAAACACCGCGTGGCGGGACCCCTTTCGGGCTCCCGCCACGCGGTAGATCTATCGGGGGCCTGTCGGCCGCCAGTTTCGACTACTTGCTGATCTGGTCCAGCCATTCCTGCAATTGCGGGGCTTCGGCAGCGATGCTGGTCGCATCACCGTGGCCGGTGTTCACGATGGTGTTCTGCGGCAGCACCAACAGTCGGTCCCTGATCGAGGCCACAATCGTCTCGTAGCTGGAATAGCTGCGCCCGGTGGCACCGGGGCCACCGCTGAACAGGGTGTCCCCGGAGAAGACCGTGTCCAACTCCTCGGCGTAGAAACAGGTGGATCCGGGGGAGTGGCCAGGAGTGTGGATCGCCTTCAACGTCGTACCGGCGATGTCGAAGGTATCGCCATCTGAGATCTCCTGATCCGGCGTCGTCCCGGGGAAGACATCCTCCCAGAGCATCTGATCCTCGGGATTCATGTAAATCGGAGCGTTGACCATCTCGGCGAAATCGCGCGCATAACGGATATGGTCGTCATGCCCATGGGTGAGCAGGATGGCGGTGACCTTGCGTCCGCCCACCGCTTCGACAATGGCAGCGGGCTTATGCGCCGGGTCGATCACGAAGACTTCGGCCTCGTCACCGATGATCCACACGTTGTTGTCTACATCCCATGTTCCGCCGTCGAGGCTGAACGTTCCGGAGGTCACCAGGTTTTCGATCTGTGCGGCCATTAGAGCTCCACCACCGAACGCAAGACGGTGCCATCATGCATCTTGTCGAAGGCCGCCTCGATATCGCCCAGCCCGATGCGTTCGGTGACGAACGCATCCAGATCCAGTCTTCCGAGCTTGTATTGTTCGACGAGCATGGGGAAGTCGCGGGAAGGCAGGCAGTCGCCGTACCAGGAGGACTTCAGTGACCCGCCGCGGCCGAAGACGTCGGCGAGGGGCAGTTCGAGCTTCATCTCCGGATTGGGGACGCCCACCAGCACCACCCGGCCGGCCAGGTCACGGGCGTAGAAGGCCTGCTGATAGGTTTCCGGGCGGCCGACGGCATCGATGACGAGGTCGGCGCCGAAGCCACCGGTCAACGCCTGGATGGCTTCGACCGGGTCCTTCTCCTTAGAGTTCACCCCATGCGTGGCACCGAGCTCCAGGGCCATGTCGACCTTTGACTGGTCGATGTCCACGGCAATGATGGTGGTGGCCCCGGCCAGCTTCGCGCCGGCAATAGCGGCGATGCCGACACCTCCGCAACCGATGACCGCCACGGATTCGCCGCGTTTGACCTCGCCGGTGTTGATGGCCGCACCAATACCGGCCATGATTCCGCAGCCCAGCAAGCCCACGGCAGCTGGATCGACGTCGTCGTCCACCTTGGTGCACTGGCCCGCGGCGACCAAAGTTTTCTCGGCGAAGGCACCAATGCCCAGCGCGGGGGAAAGCTCGGTACCGTCTTCGAGGGTCATCGGCTGAGCCGCATTGGCAGTATCGAAGCAATACTGCGGCTGGCCCTTGGCGCAAGCGCGGCATTCCCCGCACACGGCACGCCAGTTCAGGACGACGCGGTCGCCGACCTGGACATTGGTTACGCCTTCACCGAGCTGGCTGACCACGCCGGTGGCCTCATGCCCCAGCAGATAGGGGTAGTCATCGCCAATTCCGCCGAGCTTATAGTGCAGGTCGGTGTGACAGACCCCGCAAGTGAGGATGTCCACGACCGCTTCGCCGGGACCGGGATCCGGAACGACGATCGTCTCGATTTCCACCGGTGCGTCCTTGGCCTTCACGACGACAGCCTTGACCTTTTGTGCCATGGTTTCCATCCTCTCGGCCATGCCCTGCACGGCCCATTCAGTTCAGAAAAAAGGTGCCCACACGGAAAAAACCGCGGGCACCTTTCATCCTGTCATAGAGCGCCTAGAGACGCTCGCGAACCTGCTCAATACGGGGATTCGTGACGGCCGAACCATCGGAGAAGATCAAGGTGGGGACCGTTTGGTTACCGCCGTTGAACTCCTCGACGATCTCGGCGGTTCCCGCGACGTCCTCGATGTTGACCTCCCGGTAGGAGATGCCATCGGCGTCCATGGCCTTCTTTAGGTTTCTGCAGTATCCGCACCAGGAGGTCGTGAACATGGTGACGGTCCCGGCTTCGGGGATGTAGTCCTCAGTCTTCAAATCAGTCATGTCCAGCACAACCGGCACTATGAGATCCTTATTCCATGTGTGGGAGATACGTAATGGCCCGGGCCATTGGTGACCTGGTAGCCGAAGCCGAGGCGGAAGCCGACGATGCGCTGGAACTGCGTAAATCGTGGAACGTCGCCCCGACCAGCGATGTTCCGATTGTGTTGGAGCGGTTGGTCGACGACGAAGTCGTCCGTCAGGTGCACGTGGCCACATGGGGTTTGGTACCTATCTGGGCCAAGGACCCTTCCGTGGGGGTGAGGGCTTTCAACGCCCGCAGTGAAACCGTTCTGGAGAAACCCACCTTTCGTTCTGCCATCAAGGCCCGCCGGTGCGCCGTCCCCGCCGAGGGCTACTACGAATGGAAGAAGTCAGGGACCGGCAAGACCGCTTCCAAACGCCCGTACTTCGTTCATCCGCAGGACGGCTCGCTGATCTTCTTCGCCGGCATCTACGAATGGTGGAAGGACGCGTCCAAGGCAGAGGACGACGCCGAACGCTGGCTGCTCAGCTGCAGCATCCTCACGATGGCCTCACCCGACGAGACGGGCGAATCCACGGTGCTCGACGAACTGCATGGACTGCACGATCGGTTGCCCATCCCCTTGGATCGGGAGACGATGTCCGAATGGTTGAACCCCGGCGACCGGGAAGCTGCCCCACTGGTCGAGCAAGTCAGATCCGAAGCCTATGAGGTTGCCGGAGGCTGGTCTCTCCGGGAAGTGGGCTCCGCCGTGGGCAACGTGCGGAACAACGGTCCCGAGCTCATCGAGCCGGTTCAGGACCTTTTCGCGGAGTAATCTGAGGGCATGGAAGCGCACGAACTGCAGGAGCTGATGCGGTTGCGTCGCGCCAGGGATCTAATGGACCGCGACTTCGCTGATCCTCTCGATGTGCCCACCATGGCCGGCACGGCACTGATGTCCCCGGCCCATTTCTCCCGAAGGTTCAAGGCCGCCTATGGTGAATCGCCGTATGCCTACCTGATGACCCGACGCATCGAACGAGCGATGACCTTGCTGCGGGGTGGGGTCGGGGTCACCGATGCCTGCCTGGCCGTGGGCTGCACGTCACTGGGGTCGTTCAGTTCGAGCTTCACCCGGATCGCCGGTGTTTCCCTGACGCAGTACCGGGCCTTGGACCATGCGGCACTGCAGGCCATGCCGGGCTGTTTGGCGCGGTTAACCTCCCGACCTACCTCCTTGAAACCGAGCAGGATCCGAGAAGCACCCCCAGTTATCCAGGACTAGCGTTGGATACATGAACATTTCCTTGAAGTACTGCCACATCACCGTGAACGATGTCGACGAGGCCATCGCCTTTTATCGCGACGGACTCGGGCTCGAGGTGGTCAACGACGTCGCCGGTGGCGGGCACCGGTGGGTCACCCTGGGTACCGTCTCCCAGCCAGGGGCGGAAATCGTGCTCTCTAATCCACATGCAGGTCGATCAGAGCAGGACGGGGATGTCCTCCAAGAACTCCTGGCCAAAGGTGTGCTGCCCATGACCGTGTTCACCACGGACGACGTCGACGCCCTCTTCGAAAAAGTCCGTGCCACGGGTGCCGAAGTGCTCCAGGAGCCAATCGATCAACCGTGGGGACCACGCGACTGTGCCTTCCGTGACCCCTCAGGGAACATGGTGCGCATTAACCAAGCAACTGACTGAGCGGCGGTGCTCCTGCCTCCTGCGAGTGACGTCTCGTGACCCGGGCAGGGCATCCCCTAGGGTGTTCATCATGACTTTGACGTGGAGCACGACGCACCCGATCTTGAAAAGTTCCACGAACGGTGGGGCGGGGATCGTCTTACGCCCCTGGAGCCCCGAGGATGCGGACTCGATCTACCAGGCCTGCCAAGACCCGGAAATCATCCGGTGGACGACCGTGCCGTATCCATACACGCAGGATCACGCGGTCTCATTTGCCGATTTTTCCGCAGCAACCTGGCGCGAGCAGGCCGGAGCTTCCTTCGCCGTGGTGGATGAAAGCACGGACGCTGTCCTGGCTTCCTGCGGGCTGGTTGATGTCGACCAGACGAACGCCACGGTGGAAGTGGGATATTGGGTGGCGCCATGGGCTCGTGGCCGTGGAGTGGCTACGGCGGCAACCAAGGCCGTGAGCCGGTGGGCGATAGAAGATCTGGGAGCCCAACGGGTCAGCCTCGAAGCCGCGTCGGAAAACCATGGTTCCCAGCAGGTGGCACTCAAGGCCGGTTTCACCCGCGAAGGTATCCAGCGATCCAAGGCCGCACGCTTCGGTGAACGCCATGACATGGTGCTGTTCTCCCTCCTGCCCGGCGACGGAGCATCCTAACAGGACCTCCGCTACCCGCGGGAGGAAGAAGAAGGCAACCCTGGTCCGCTGATGAAGGAGAAGGGCGTGCTCTCCGCCGTCAGCGTGTCATGTCAGCCGCCCTCGACCAGCGCCTTCAACCGGGCGAGATCCTCCCGAGCATCGTTGGCATCCTGTTCGAACTCGGCGTTACTCATTCCCGTTTTCTTGAAGAGGGTGAACACGACCTCGCTGCCCTGATCGTTGCTCAGTACACGGAGGGGATTGCGCACGACGGTCCCGTCCGGCAGGACCACGTCATGATCGAGGACGCCCGACTTGATCGGGCCGACGAACCTCACCTCGACTGCGCCCATCGGGGAATCGGTAATCCATCGTCCCTCTTCGTTGCGAATGCCGGAGCTCAGACCCTCGGCCCAATGAGGGAGCTGCAGAGGGTCAGCGGCAACGGCGATGACCCGGTCGATTCCAGCGTCAATGGTCTGGGTGAGGTGTCGCACCGGCCATGTCATGGTCCAGATCCTATCCAGAAACCCAAAGTGTCGTACATACTTTCTAGTCTGATCTTGCTTAGAACAAAGATTCGAATAGAATGGGATGATCGTCGCGCACAGGCAGTTTTGCGGCCCCTTCCATGATTTAGGGCCCCGAGACCTATGCCGTCGTCCGGGGCGAATTGGAGGTATCAGATGGGGCTTTTCACCCAGTCAGTCGACGTGGAATGCAGCACCGCAGGCTTACCTTTGCGGATGCGGTGGCAGGGACGGGAATACCGTGTTGCCGCCGATCCCGTGCGCTGGTTTGAGCGCCGCCGCTGGTGGGCCGAGGAGATCCGCGCAGAACGCGGCCGCGGTCCGGGACTTGTCGACCATGAGATATGGCAACTACAGGTCAGGCTCGCCGGCAAGGGGCCGCTGCTCACCTTCGAGGTCTCCCGCGATGTGGAGAGCGGGCGCTGGCGACTCATCCGGATCCACGATGCCTTGCTGGAGAGTGCATGAGTTTCACGCATTTGAACGTGGCCTCCGCGTTCAGCGCACATTACGGGGTTTCCTGGCCCCAAGACCTCGCCCTGAAGGCCGCTGCCGAGGGGGCTGATGCCCTGGCCAGCACCGAACGCGATGGCCTTTACGGCGCCGTCAAACACCTCAAGGCGTGCCGGGAGACCGGACTGGATCCGATCCTCGGGGTGAACCTAGCGGTGCTGGGTCCCGGCGCTGATAACGCCCGGCATCCTCCGGCGCATGCTGCCCGGGGGCGCCCGGGACTACAGCTCCAAGGGCGTGTCATCGTACTGGCTAAAGGACATTGCGACGGGGCCGGCTACCGGGCTCTGTGCCGGCTGGTCTCCCTAGCCCATGAGGGGACTGCGGCGCACCGGGGTGCTACCGGAGGCAAACCCGTGGGGGTGACTCGTGCGCAGTTAGCGTCGTGTGCCACCGACCCGGAGGCCGGTACGGTACTGAAAGTGCTGCTGGGACCAGATTCCGATGTCGGTCAGGCGGCCCTGCGCCGTGAACTCCCACGCGCCAGGACCGCGCTGGCCGGATGGCTGCAGGCGGTGGGTAGAGATGTGGTGCACCTCGAGCTGGTCACCCACCTGAACACCCCGGGGGAGCGGCTCAGCACAGCGCATTCCATCCGGATGCTCCGCGTCGCCCAGGCCCTTCATGTTCCGGCAGTACTTACCAACGCCGTGCGCTATGCAGACCCCGATGGTGCGGCTACTGCCGACGTGCTGGATTCTGCCCGTGCCTTGAGCTCGTTGGAAACTCTTGGCGATCTGCAACCAAACGGGCAGGGATGGCTCAAAAGCCCCGGACGGATGAACGCCTTGGCCCGGGAAATTGCGCGGGACGCGGGGGAGGGGAGAGCCGCTGGGGAACTGCTGGGCAACACCTCGGCCATGGCCGACTGGGCACGGATGGACCCGGTGGACGACGCCGGCTGGGGAATCCCCGTGGTCCCCGAAGCCAGCGTGATTGGTATCAGCGGTCACCCCGATGCGGAACTGGCGGCACGCTGCGAAGCAGGCATTACCCGCCTGATCCCTCAGGACGCCGGTTCCCGTGCGCTGCGCGATCGCCTCGCGATGGAACTGGAAACCATCTCCGACCTGGGCTTTGGCACCTACTTCCTCACCGTGGCCGAGGTTAGCTCGATGATCACTACCCTGGGCGTGCGCAATGCCGCCCGGGGATCCGGCGCTTCTTCCGTGGTGAACTTCCTCCTGGGCATTAGCCATGTGAACCCGTTGGCCCACGACCTGCTCTTCGAACGCTTCCTCTCGCGGGACCGGACGACCCTTCCCGATATCGACATCGACGTCGAATCCGCCGAACGACATCGGGTCTATGAGCACATCTTCAAACGGTTTGGTTCAGAGCGGGTCACCCTGATGAGCATGCAGAACGGGTACCGGGCCCGTGGCGCGGTCCGGGACGCGGGGCAGGCGCTGGGCATGGGAGACGGGGACCTGGATGTCATCGCCAAACAGCTGTGGCGTTTCTCGGCCAGCAACTTCCGCGAGGCCCTGGACGAGAAGCCGGAGCTGCGCCCCTTTGCCGAACGGATGGGGGCCGAGAAGCAGCTGGACCTGCTGGTGGATTTGACCGAGCGGCTGGACCGACTGCCCCGCCACATCTCCATGCACCCGTGCGGGGTGATCCTGGGGGATAACACCCTGCTGGACCGGACCCCGGTCCAGCCCAGCGGACTCGGGTTGGCGATGAGCCAATTCGATAAGCACGATATGGACCCCATGGGCATGCTCAAACTGGATGTGCTGGGGGTGCGCATGCAATCGGCGATGGCCTATGCGGTCTCCGAGGTCGTCCGGATCCATGGGGACGGGGATGCGGTTGCCCGCGCCGGCGCCCATTCGAAAACATCTGACGGGGGGCTTCCGGAGTATCTGGACACCGACGGGACCATCGACCTGCAGCGGGTCCCGCTGGATGATGAACCGACCTTCGAACTCATCCGCACCACCGACACGCTGGGCTGCTTCCAGATCGAATCTCCCGGGCAGCGTGAACTGATCGGCAAACTGGCACCACGCGAATTCAACGACATCATCATCGATATCTCGTTGTTCCGGCCCGGGCCCATGCAATCAAATATGGTCAAACCGTATCTGGAAAATCGGCATGGCTTTGCGGTTGAAAACTATCCTCACCCTGACCTTAAACCAGCACTGGCCGAGACGCATGGGGTCACGGTCTTTCACGAACAAGTACTACGGATCTTCGACGTGATGACCGGGTGCGGATTGGCCAAGGCAGATGTGTATCGGCGGCTGCTGGGCAACGAGCAGGCCGAACCACGGGTGGAGGAACTCTACCGTTCCAGAGCTCTGGAGCGGGGCTATCCGCTGGCCGTGATCGACGAGGTCTGGGCGACATTGAAGGCCTTCGGCTCTTTCGGCTTCTGCAAGGCCCATGGGGCAGCTTTCGCCGTGCCGACTTACCAGTCGGCCTGGCTGAAGGCCCACCACCCCGAGGCGTTCCTAGCCGGTATCTGGGAACACGATCCCGGAATGTATCCCAAACGTTTGCTGGTAGCGGAGGCTCGGCGGATGGGCATCCCCATCCTGCCACTGGATATCAACTGCTCTGACGCCTCCTACCGGGTCGAACGTTTGAAGGGATTGCTGCCCCCGGCCACGGTTCCACCCGTCTACCGGGCACCGGGAACGATGCCAGCCGGACGGTTAGGCATCCGGCTGTCCCTGAGCGGGATCCACGGGGTCTCGGGAAACGAGGTGAAGCGCGTCGTTGCCGGAAAGCCCTACGACTCGCTGGCTGATGTGCGCGACCGGTCGGGGCTGAATCGTTCCTCGTTGCGGACTTTTGCCGCCCTAGGGGCCTTCGATTCCCTGCAAAAGGTGGCTGGGCGCGGCAACCGTGCGGACCTGATGGCCCATCTGGCAGCCAGGCCCGCCAAGGCGTTGCCCCCACGGCACCGCCCCATTGCCGGGCAGCTGCCCTTGCCCATGAGCGACGTGGAACTGGGCGGATTGGCCGTGGGACACGTCGAACAGAGCATGGAGGAAACCGTCCGGACCGAATTGGATCTGATGTCGGTTGACGTCAGCGGCCATTTGATGTCCACCCATGCCCCGGTATTGGCGAAACTGGGGGCGACCCATGCCGAGGATCTGCGGGGATTACGCAACGGAACCGAGGTTCTGGTGGCCGGGGTGCGGGTTGCAACGCAGACGCCACCCATGCGTGGTGGCCGACGAGTCGTGTTCATCTCCTTGGACGACGGAACCGGTTGCGTGGACTGCACCTTCTTCCACGAAGCCCAGCAGAACTCCGGGCCGCTGCTATTTTCCACCCGGCTTTTGCTGGTCCACGGGATCACCCGGCGGACGGGCCCCCGCGGCATCAGCCTGCAGGCCCTCCAGGCGTGGGACCTTGCTGACCAGGCCTCCCTCCCGGGGCCGGGACACCTCAGCGACCCGAACCGTGTCAGTGCGAAGCAGTCACTGTCCGCGACCAAGAAGCCCGGCAGCGAGGGCGCCTTGTCGTTGGCTACCCGGATGAAGGACGAAGGCCTGGACCACCGGCTGCCCGGTGAGGTTCCCGAGGACTGGCCGGAGTTCGACGTCGGATCATGAGCCGGGTCCCACCGCCAGTAGGCTGAAGCAGGACAAGTCACCGTAGGACACGAACCAAGGGAGAGGCACCGGATGACCAGCCCGAAACTTGAGGAATGGCCATCGACCGACCCCAGATACCGTCGCTCGGAGGCCTCGGCACTGTTGGGCCAAGGCGACGCGCTCTGGGAGCGCGTAACAGTGGATGTCATGCGTTGGCGGGTGAAGACTGCCAGCGGGTTTTGCGTGAACTCAACGGCCCCAGCGGCTCCGGGGGACCGCCTGGATGTCACCGTGCACGTCCTCGGGATGACGATCATCGAACCCGTGGAGGTCACCGACGTGGTCATCGAACACGACCGCGTCGGTTTTTCCTACCGCACTAGGCCGGGGCACCCCGTCAGTGGTGAAGAGGCCTTCATCGTGCACCGCCGGGGCGACGCCGTGCACTTCACGGTCCGCTCGCTCACCCGGGCGGCTCCACAACAACCCTGGCGGGTCCTCTACCCTGTGCTGCTCATCGCCCAGCACATCGTGCGACGACGTTATCTGCGCGCGCTGCGATGATTGCCGGCTCTGATAGAAAGGTTGGTGCGCAGATGGACTTGGAGAGCAATCCACAGCGTGCGGCAGAACTCTGCTGTGCAGCGCAGACACGATTAAGAACGCGGGTTGCCCACCTGACGGAGGAGCAGGTTCGGGCCCCCAGCCGTCTACCCGGCTGGAGCGTAGGGCACGTTCTGACCCATCTGGCCCGCAACGCCGACGCCCATGCACGTCGACTTTCTGGTGCGCTTCGTGGAGAGGACCTGCCGAAGTATGCCAACGGACCCGAGCAGCGTGGCAACGAGATTGAAGCCGGAGCAGGGCGGGCCGCCGCGGAGATTATTGCCGACGTGGAAAACAGCCAATCGCAGCTCGAAGAAGTCTTCATGCTCAATGCAGCAGCCGGGTGGCCTCATGGCGACTTTCTGGGCGGTGGACACTACGGGGTTTCGGGATGCCCCGCGCACCGGCTGCGCGAAGTAGAGATGCACCATGTCGATCTGGGACTGGGCTACACCCCTGCCGATTGGCCGGATGAATATGTCGAGTGGGATCTTCCTATTCTGCTGGCCACGGTCGCAGAAAGGCTCGGATCCTCCGGTGACCGCCGACGAGTCATGGCCTGGCTGGCCGGTCGGGGACCACTGGATCCGACCGCGACGCTGGCCCCGTGGTGAGCGTCGGGGACCGAAGCAGTAGCTGGCCATGAACGACGACGGCTACGAAGCCTCCGGCATGGATGGCCTGATTCCCCCCGGGGCGGGTCCGCGCCGAAGACCAGCCTTTGTGCTGAGCCGCAGGATGCGGGGCTCGGTTTCGGGTAGCGTCCTGTGCATGCCCGAGGAGAAGGCCGTTGCGCAAACGGTGAAGCGAAAAACACGGTCCCTGTCCTCCGACGACGCCGGCGAACTCGCAGAACTGCTTCGACTGAACCGCTCGTTTCTGGCGCCTTGGGAACCGGTCAGGCCCGAATCCTTCTTCACCATCGCCGGACAACGCGAGTTGCTGGAACGGGCCCTTGAAGCGCGGGCCGCCGGGACCATGATTGCCTGGGGGATCACCGACGAGACCGGCGCCTTGGTCGGCAGGATCAACCTCAATGGCATCACCCGTGGCGCGCTTCAGTCAGGCAGTCTGGGCTTTTGGGTCGGCCAGGAACACAATGGGGCCGGCCTGGCCACTAGGGCTGTGGCCGAAGCCAGGCAATGTGCCTTTAATGAGTTGGGACTGCACCGACTGCAAGCGGAGACCCTGGTTGAGAACCACGCCTCACAACGTGTCCTGGCGCGCAACGGGTTTACCCGGTATGGCACGGCGCCGAAGTACTTGAAGATCGCCGGGCGGTGGCAGGACCATGTCATGTACCAGGTGCTGTGCACGGATGGATCGCAGGAAACTGACGATGGCTGAACCCCAGGCCCTGGCCCGGCGACTGAATACCTTTGACGCCTCGGTCATCGGTCTTGGCTCGATGATTGGTGCAGGCATCTTTGCGGCCTTCACCCCGGCGGCGGCCGCGGCAGGATCGGGACTGCTGATCGGTTTGCTCGTTGCGGCCATCGTGGCCTTTTGCAACGCAACGTCATCCGCCCAGCTTGCTGCCGTCTATCCGACCTCGGGCGGGACCTACGTCTATGGGCGCGAACGGCTCGGCTCCTGGCCCGGGTTCCTGGCCGGATGGGGGTTCGTGATCGGAAAGACGGCAAGCGCTGCAGCCATGGCCATGACCTTCGCCGCTTATGCCGCCCCGTCCGGGTGGGAACGTCCTGTAGCCATCGCCGCTGTCCTGGTTCTGGCAGCGGTCAACTACTTCGGGGTCACCCGCACTGCAGCGGTCACCCGCGTCATCGTGGTGGTGGTGTTGGCGGCCTTGGCGATCGGGGCGGCAGCCGCGTGGGGAGGTCCTGCCCGCGCCCCGTCAGGCATCCTGGGTGCTGGCCTGCTGGCCCACGGCTGGTATGGGATCCTGCAGTCCGCAGGCTTGCTGTTCTTTGCCTTCGCCGGATACGCCAGAATCGCGACGATGGGTGAAGAAGTCCGCCACCCCGAACGAACGATTCCCCGCGCCATCGTCATCGCACTGGGCATCAGCGTCTTGGTCTACGCGGTGATTGCCGTGACGTTGCTGGCGACCCTGGGCCCCGGTGGGGTGGCGAGCCACGTGGCCCCGCTGGCGGCGGCCGTTGATGCCGGATCCCTGCCCTGGGTCGGCTTCGTCGTCAGGTTCGGGGCCGCGGCAGCGTCCCTAGGCGCACTCCTGGCCCTCATTGCCGGGCTCGGAAGGACGAGCTTGGCCATGGCCCGCGAACGCGATCTGCCACAGTGGCTTTCCGCGGTGCACCCCCGCTACAGGGTTCCGCATCGGGCGGAGATGGTACTCGCCGTGGTGATCTGCGCGGTCATTTCCGTCGCAGATCTGCGCGAGGCGATCGGCTTCTCCTCCTTCGGCGTCCTCGTCTACTATCTGGTCGCCAATGCCGCTGCATTCACGCAGCCCGCTGTCGACCGCAGGTATCCTCAGGCCTTGCAAGTCCTGGGTGCCGGATCATGCGTGGCCCTGATCGCCACGCTGCCGCCACTGTCGGTGGCGATCGGGATCGTGATGTTCGCCGCGGGGATCGTCCTGCGGCTGATCAGGATCGGAAGAGCGTCCTGACATGGATGGTGCCCGGACCCTATCCGTTGTGCTGGAACTTTGGCCATAACAGGGAAGGGGTCCGGACCGAGTTCGCGCGGAGCGGATTGCTGGGGCGGTCTGGGTGCGGTGCTCCGGATGTGGGCGGTCTTCCATGGGTGGGCCGGGGCTGCTCCACCGTCCCGGGGGCACTTCGCTTCGTGGCCGGGCGGTGGGCGCTGTTCTCAGCCGGGGTGGGGGTAATTACCGAAAACGGCGCGGAAACTCGTGGCAATTGACCCCTTGACGACCGCCGCGAACGCCACCACACTGACGGGACTGTAGATAGTCCTTCAGCCGGCCCATCACGTGGAGTGATCCTCATGCCTGAACGTCACATCATGGTGCAACGGCGCATGTCTGCGCCCATCGGTTCAGTCTGGGCCTTGTACGCCGACTTCCCGAATCTCGCGAAGCATTGGAATGGTCTCAGGTCCACGAGAGCCATCGGCGAGCAGACCAGCGGTGTGGGCGCTCGCCGCCGCGTTGAACTGAAGCCGATGGGCAGCATGGATGAAACCGTCACCACGTGGGAGGAGGGGCGCAGGATCGACACAGAAAACCAGCCGAGCCTGGCGGTGCCGATCAAGCGGGCCGAGTCCACGCTCATGCTCCTGCCCGACGAGGACGGCTCCTTCGCGACGTTCGACTACCGATACGTTCCCCGGGGTGGGCCAATTGGTCGATTCACGGGCCCGTTGATCGACAAGATGCTGACGTCGAACTTCACTGGCATGCTGGCTGCCATCGAGGACGCCGCACTCGCGAAACGATAGTGGACGCAGAACGGGCCGCCGGACCGAGGATCTGGTGTCCACGGACGTGACCCGAGTTTCCCGGGCGCAACTCTGACCGGAAACCGCGAGTAGCGAGTTGCTGGCGTCGGTCTGGATGTGGTGCCCCGGATATGGGTGGGTCTTTCGCGTTGTGGCTGGGCGGTAGGCGCTGGCCTCGGTCGGGGTGGGTTAGCTGCCGCAGTCGAGGCAGGACGGCGGTCAGCAGGTTCGGCCCCGGTGGCCAGCGCAGGAAGCCGGCCCGCTGCTGCGGGTCCTCCGGGCCGGGCCGTGGCCCAGAACCCGATGTGGATCCGCAACGTCAGTTCCCCGAAATGGGCGTGTGCGCCCGTGGTCGCGATGGTCCAGGTGGCAGGGGCCAGGGCGGCCAGCAGAATCAGGCCCAGCGCAGTGCAACCCGGGTCGACGTCGGCCGTCGGGGCTGCGAGGGGAGTCTGGTTGCCCTGTGGCTGGCATCCACGAGGAGGGAGTTGGTGGTTTCACGCTGGGCGGTGCCTGCCGTGAGGGGATCACCGAACCGCCGCCTAGGCCTCGTGGAGAACACCAGCATTCGTCACGGTCCGGACAACGAGAGTATACTGTCGTAAAGACACTAAATCGAAGGAGTCATCATGGATAACCAGCCAGTTCGCAATCTCGAGGACAAGGCGATCATCGTCACCGGCGGTGCCGCTGGTATCGGCGGTGCGGTAACCCGGGCGTTCGTGGCCCGAGGCGCACGGGTCGTGGCGGTGGACCTCAACGAGGACGCCGGAGCTGCCATCGTGGAGGAACTCGGCCAGGCCGTGGAATTCGTCGCCGGGGATGTCTCCGATCCCGAGGTCGCGAAGAAGGCGGTAGCGCGCGCCGTGGAACGCTTCGGTCATCTGGACGCCCTGGTCAACAACGCCCACGCCTCCAAGCAAGGGTCCTTCCTGGACCATACCGATGCCATGTGGGACCTGTCCTTCAACACCGGCTTCTTCGCGACCCGGAACTTCATGCTCGCTGCCTACCAGGAACTGAAAAAGACCGGTGGGGCCGTGGTTAACTACGGATCCGGCGCCGGGCTCGAAGGCCAGCCGACCCAGGCGGCCTATGCTGCGGCCAAGGAAGCCATCCGCGGACTCAGTCGGGTCGTCGCCAACGAATGGGCCCCCGATGGCATCCGGGTCAACGTGGTGTGCCCGATGGCCATGACCGAAGGCGTGGAGAACTGGAAGAAGAACTACCCGGAGATGTTCGCCGCCTCCGAGGAGAAGGTGCCGTTGGGACGTTTCGGCGATCCGGAGACCGATGTGGCTCCCATCGTCGCGTTCCTGTGCTCCGATGACTCCCGCTACATGACCGGACAAACGGTCATGGCAGACGGCGGATCCATCAAACTGCGCTGACCCGATTCCGGGGCGGGTGGGGCCGGCAGCCGGGATCCGATTGGTTCGGGCATGATCTGGTCCGTTAAGCTGGATCCCGGCTGGCTGTGGTCACCGTATGCCACAAGTCATGAAGCCCCACCACGATTCAGGAGACCCACGTGTCAGAGCAGATCACCCTCAGTGTCGACGGCGTACAGCGAGAGGTGGCTGCGGGCACCACCGGCGCCGAGCTGTACTTCGACGATCGCAGCGTCGTCGTCATGCAGGTCGACGACGTCCTCTGCGACCTGTCCCGCGAACTCGAAGCCGGGACCACCGTCGAACGGGTGACCATCGATTCACCGGCAGGGCTTGAGGTTCTGCGCCACTCCACAGCCCATGTGATGGCCCAGGCCGTCCAGCAACTGCGCCCGGAGGCGAAGTTGGGCATCGGCCCCTACATCACCGACGGCTTCTACTTCGATTTCGACGTCGAAGAGCCCTTCACCCCCGAGGATCTGAAGACCCTCGAGAAGATGATGCTCAAGATCGTCAACCAGAACCAGAAGTTCGCCCGCCGCGTCGTGACCGAGGCCGAAGCCCGTGCCGCCATGGCGGGAGAGCCATATAAGTTGGAGATCCTGGGCAAGTCCAGCGACGCCGACGCGGTCGCCGAGGGCGCCAACATCGAGGTCGGTGCCGGTGAGATCACCATCTACGACAACGTGGACCGCAAGTCCGGGGACACCATCTGGTGCGATCTCTGCCGCGGCCCGCACCTGCCCAACACCAAACTGATCTCCAATGCCTTCGCTTTGACCCGTTCCGCTGCCGCCTACTGGCTGGGCAACGAGAAGAATAAGCAGCTCCAGCGCATCTACGGAACCGCCTGGCCGACCAAGGCCGATCTGAAGGCCTACCAGGAGCGCCTGGCCGAGGCCGAACGCCGCGACCACCGCAAACTCGGTGCCGAACTGGACCTCTTCTCCTTCCCCGACGAGCTCGGCTCGGGCCTGCCGGTCTTCCACCCCAAGGGCGGCATCATCCGCCGGGCCATGGAGGACTACTCGCGCCAACGCCACGAAGAGGCCGGCTACGAGTTCGTCTACACCCCGCATATCACCAAGGGCCACCTCTACGAGATCTCCGGTCACCTGGACTGGTACCGCGACGGCATGTTCCCCCCGATGCACGTGGACGAGGAACTCAACGAGGACGGCTCGGTGCGCAAGCCCGGCCAGGACTACTACCTCAAGCCGATGAACTGCCCGATGCACAACCTGATCTTCGCCTCCCGGGGCCGCTCCTACCGCGAACTGCCCCTGCGCATGTTCGAATTCGGTTCCGTCTACCGGTACGAGAAATCCGGCGTCGTGCACGGGCTGACCCGCGTGCGTGGCATGACCCAGGACGACGCCCACATCTACTGCACCCGCGAGCAGATGAAGGACGAATTGACCAACGCGCTGGAATTCGTGTTGGACCTGCTCAAGGACTACGGACTCGACGACTTCTATCTGGAGCTCTCCACCAAGAACCCCGAGAAATACGTCGGGAGCGACGATGCCTGGGACGAGGCGACCCGCACCCTGGAGGAGGTAGCCACCGCATCCGGTTTGGAACTGGTCCCGGATCCGGGCGGAGCCGCCTTCTACGGCCCGAAGATCTCCGTCCAGGCCCGTGACGCCATCGGGCGCACCTGGCAGATGTCCACCATCCAGCTGGACTTCAACCTGCCCGAGCGCTTCGAACTCGAATTCCAGGCAGCAGATGGCTCTCGCCAGCGGCCGGTGATGATCCACCGCGCCCTCTTTGGTTCCGTGGAACGCTTCATGGGTGTACTGATCGAGCACTACGCCGGCGCGTTCCCCGCCTGGCTGGCCCCGGTTCAGGTGCTCGGCATTCCCGTGGCCGAGGCCTTCAACGACTACGTCCAGGACATCGTGGGCCAGCTCAAGGCCCGCGGCATCCGCGTCGAAGCGGATCTGGGCACCGAGAGGTTCCCGAAGAAGATCCGCAACGCCTCCAAGAACAAAATCCCCTTCACCCTGATCGCCGGGGGAGAAGACGCCGAGGCCGGCGCCGTCTCCTTCAGATTCCGCGATGGAAGCCAGGACAACGGGGTGCCGGTGGCCGAGGCCATCGAGCGCATCGTGACCGCCGTGCAGAACCGGGAGGCGTAGCCCGTGGGGACCCCGGAACACGACGAGGAGATCACCGACGACTTCGAACTGGCCGGGGTCCCGGACTCCTTCCAACGCCTCTGGACGCCCTATCGCATGGCCTACATCAAACGGGGCCAGGGGCAGGTCAAAAGCGAGGACGACTGCCCGTTCTGCACCGGACCGCAGCGCAGCGACGAGGAATCATTGATCGTCCACCGCGGCAAAACGGTGTTCGTGGTGCTCAACCTCTTTCCATATAACTCCGGGCATCTGTTGGTGTGTCCCTACCGCCACGTCCCCGATTACACGGATCTCACCGTGGAGGAAACCGCAGAAATGGGTGCTGCAGCCCAACAAGCGATGCGCGTCCTCCGGGCGGTGGCCAACCCTTCCGGCTTCAATCTGGGGATGAACCAGGGAGTGGCCGGCGGGGCTGGTATTGCCGCGCACCTGCATCAGCATGTGGTTCCCCGGTGGAGCGGGGACGGGAACTTCTTCCCGATTATTGCCCAGACCAAGGCCATCCCCGCGGTCCTGGGCGATATCCGTCAGGACATCGCCGACGCGTGGGAACAGGACTGAGGCAGCCCTCGAGCATCAGTTGTGTTGGAGCATCTGCGTCATCGACTGACGGAAAGCACGCCCATCGCTGACCGGTGGCGTCATCCGGGGCGGTGATCGCCGGCACACTGGCTTAGGATGGAGCGTACTTTCCCCCGTTTTGAAAGGACCATCCGTGTCCAGCACTGAGAACACCTCCGCGCAGTCCTCCACCACAGGTAGCCCCCGGGTGAAGCGTGGCATGGCCGATATGCTCAAGGGCGGCGTCATCATGGATGTCGTGACCGCCGAGCAGGCCCGAATCGCCGAGGATTCCGGCGCCGTTGCCGTCATGGCACTGGAACGGGTGCCCGCAGATATCCGTGCGCAGGGCGGCGTATCGCGCATGTCGGACCCGGATATGATCGACAGCATCATCGAAGCCGTATCGGTTCCCGTCATGGCGAAGGCACGGATCGGTCACTTCGTGGAGGCCCGCGTGCTGCAGTCCCTCGGCGTCGACTACATCGACGAATCGGAAGTGCTCACACCCGCCGACTACGTGAACCACATCGATAAGCGTGATTTCACGGTCCCGTTCATTTGCGGGGCGACCAACCTCGGGGAAGCCCTGCGCCGCATCAACGAGGGTGCCGCAATGATCCGTTCCAAGGGTGAAGCCGGTACGGGCGACGTCTCCAACGCCACGGGTCATATGCGCAAGATTCGCGCCGAAATAGCGAAGCTGTCCTCCATGCCCGAAGACGAGCTCTATGTGGCTGCCAAGGAGCTGCAGGCCCCCTACGAACTGGTCAAGGAAGTCGCCGAGGCCGGCAAGCTGCCCGTCGTGCTCTTCACCGCCGGCGGCATCGCCACTCCTTCGGATGCCGCGATGATGATGCAGCTCGGTGCCGACGGCGTGTTCGTCGGCTCGGGGATCTTCAAATCAGGGAACCCGGCCCAGCGTGCCGCAGCCATCGTGAAGGCCACTACCTTCCACGACGACCCCTCCGTGATTGCCCAGGCCTCACGCGGCCTCGGCGAGGCCATGGTCGGCATCAACGTGGAGGAGCTGCCCGAACCGCACCGCCTCTCCGAGCGCGGCTGGTAAACACCACAGCATCACCAACGGCTGGCCACTCCTGGAGAGTGGCCAGCCGTTCGTGTTTTCTACTGGACCAGATGGCGTCCCTTGCCCAGCAGCTCCAGACCATTGGTGCGGAAGAAGGTCGAGGCGCCGGGGGTAGACGCCGCCAATACCTGGCCCTTGCCTTCCTCGGAGTCGAGGCGTTGGACCAAGGCATCCAGGATGGCGGTTCCCGCCCTCTGGCGCCGCCAGGAAGGCCCTACCTCCAGAGACTGGATGGAGAGGTCCCCGCCGTCGTGCAACTGGGCGAAGCCCCGCCCCGAGAGTGTCCCATCGGCACCTCGGGCGACGGCATGTTCAATCCGGCGGCCCGGCTGGAGGACCGCCATTTCTTCCCGGTCAGCCCCGGTGGCTTCGGGGAGCTCGGAGGACAGGTCGATGCTTCCCTTCCACGGTTGGGCATCGCTGCTCGCTGCCGCCACGTCCGCCGGTGAACCGCCATGCCAGAAAAGTGGTGGCGCGTCACGGAAACCCAACTCGGTCAGAGCACCATCACGGGCTGCAGCGTTGAGGAAGACGTGGACCTCACGCGCCCCCAAACGCGTTCCCTCTGCCAAACCGGGGCGCAGCCCCGAGGCGTCGGGGCGGGTGGGGAAGAGCAGGACCAGCCGGGCTCGTGTGGGTTGCCAAACCCATTGGCACCCGTGCGTGGAGAACTCCCGGCCACCGGTGGCCGCAGCTAACGTTCGATGCCAGTCGGCGAAGGCGCGTTGTGCGCCGGCAATAGTGCTCACCGTGCTGCAGCAGCGAGTCCGCGGCGCACCAGCAGCGGCGCCAAACGGGCTTCGCGCCCACGAAAGGCCGTATAGGACTCCAGCGGGTCCCGGGTATTGCCCCGGGCCAAAAGTTCGTTGCGGAACCGGTCGCCGTTGGCCCGGGTCCCACCGCCGTTTTCGGTGAACCATTCCACCGTGTCGGCATCGAGTACTTCACTCCAGATATAGGAGTAGTAGCCGGCGGAATAGCCGCCATCGAAGATGTGCTTGAAGTAGCCGGTGCGGTAGCGCGGGACGATGACCTCGGGGGAGAACCCTGCTTCGCGCAGGACCCGGTCCTCGAATTCCACCGGGTCACCCGGGTCCTCTCCGGCGGCCAGGGAATGCCACTCCAGATCCAAGAGTGCTGCCGCCAGGTATTCGGTCGTGGAGAAACCCTCACCCCAGAGTTGTGCGTCCTGGATTTTCTGCAGGGCCCCGGCAGGCAGGGGGTCGCCGGTATCGATGTGGCGGGCATATTCGCTGATCAGATCGGTGTCGAACTGCCACATTTCATTGACCTGCGAGGGATACTCGACGAAGTCTCGCGGTACCGAAGTCCCAGCCAAAGAGGGGTAGATCCCGTTGGCGAACAGCCCATGGAGGGCGTGGCCGAATTCGTGGAAGAGGGTGCGGCACTCGTCGAGGGTCACCAGTGCGGGCTGTCCGTCGGCCGGAGCAGGAATATTGAGATTATTGGTCACCACGGGAAGCTCGTCGAAGAACGAGGCCCCGTCGCGGATGCTGTTCATCCAGGCGCCCCCGGATTTGGTGGGACGGGCGAAGTAATCGCCGAGGAACAATCCCAGCGTGCTGCCATCGGCGTCGGTGACTTCCCAGACCCTGACTTCCGGGTGGTAGACGGGCAGGTCATGGCGTTCGGAGAAGGTGACCCCGTAGAGCCGGGTGGCTGCGGCGAAAACCCCGTCGTGGATGACTCGGTCCAGTTCGAACCAGGGCTTCAGGGCCGCGGCGTCCACAGCATATTTCTCTCGCTGGACCCGGGCCGAATAGTAGGCGCGGTCCCAGGGGGCGATCTCCCGGCCGGCCAGCTCGGCCATGGTCTGGGCCTCGGTCGCGGCGTTGGCCAGGGCGCCGGGGATCAGCCCGGCCAAGCGCTCACGCACCGCCTCGACCGACGGGGCGGTCTGGCCTTCCAATACGTAGGCCGCGTGATGCTCATAGCCCAACAGGGCTGCACGTTCAGCGCGCAGACGCGCCATCGAAGCCCCCAAGTCCAGGGTCCGGTTCTGCCCGTCCTGCCCGCGTCGGGTCGATGCCTCGAATAATCTGCGCCGTGACTCTTCACGTTCGAGCCGGGCCAGGGCAGGCTGTTGGGTCGGGAGGACCAGCGTGAGCAGATAACCACCCTGGTGTCCTGCTGCCGTAGCCGCACGGGACGCCGACGCGATTTCTGCCTCCGAGAGGCCTTCGAGTTCCTGGGCGGACTCGAAGAGCACTGCGGCATCATTCATGCCGTCCAGCAACAGCGTGCCATAGCGGGTCGAAAGGGCGGAGATTTCCGCGTTCAGGGCCCGTAGGCGCTCCTTGCCGGCATCGTCGAGGCCTGCCCCCGCCTGGCTGAACGTGCGCAGTGTTTCGGAACTGAGGCGCTGCTGTTCACCGTTCAGGCCTCCGCTGGCCTCCACGGCAGCCAGCCGGGAGTGGAGCTGTGCGTCGAGGTGGACCGTGTCCTGGTGTTCGGTCAGCAGCGCTTGGATTTCGGCGTCCACTTCCACGATGTCTTCGGTTCCGTGGGAAGGCCTCACATTGGAAAATGCCATCACCGCCCGACGCAGGGTTTCGCCGCTGGCCTCGAACGCCTCGGTGGTATTGCCGAACGTGGGTTCCTCGCCGGAGGACGTCATGGTGGCGATGGCAGCCAGTTGCTCGGCGATACCGTGTCTGACTGCTTCGACGTAATGCTCGGCCGTCAGGATGTCGAACGCGGGCATTTCGAATGGCAGCGGACTTTTGCTGAGCAGAGGATTCGTCATGAAGGCAGTTTTTCACACCTGGAGGCAGGACGCGACGCATAACATCGTGGGATGAACCCCACTTCATGGCCGACCCGTCACCGGGCCCTGGGCCGGCTTGTCCCGCTCATGGCCTGTTTGCTGCTGATTTCCGGTTGTTCCGCCGCCGATTCATCCAGCCCAGCCGGCGGGGGAGCAACCCCTGGCGGGTCGTCGGCCCAGACCATGGGTCCCAGCCAAACTCAGACCCCGACGAAAGAGCCAGCCAGCACCGTACCGAGCCCGACGCCGTCGTCCGCCGAAGAGGTTTCGGTGATGGTCACCGGCGACGTCCTGCTCCACCCGCCGCTCTGGGAACAGGCCAGGGCCGACGGCTCGGCCGCGGAACCTGACTTCGTCCCGCTGCTTTCAGGGCTTCGGCCCTACCTGGCAGATGCCGATCTGGCCATTTGTTCGTTGGAGACCCCGGTCGGTACGGACCAGGGGCCCTATAGCGGGTACCCCTCCTTCGTGGTGCCTCCGCAGATCCTGCCTGCTCTGGCCTCCACCGGTTATGACGCCTGTACCACCGCCACCAATCATGCCGTCGATGGCGGCACTGCAGGGGTGAAACGGACCCTGGACGCGATGGATCGGGCCGGGCTGGAGCATACCGGGACGTACCGCAGTGCAGCGGAGGCCAAGCAGCCGCTGATCCTTGAGACCGGTGGAATCCGGGTCGGGGTCGTGGCGGGGACCTACGGGCTCAACGGGTTGAGCGCCGATACCCCCTGGAGGGTCGACCTGATCGATACCGAGAAGATGATCGCCCAGGCGAAGAAGGCCCGGCAGGCGGGCGCCGACGTCGTGTTGGCCGGTTTCCATGCCGGCGAAGAATATTCGACACGCCCCACGGCAGAACAACAGGGCATCGCCCACAGACTGGCCGATAGCGGGGCCTTTGACGCTGTCTATTCGCACCATACGCATTCGGTCCTGCCGCTGGAAAAAAGAGGTGGCGTGTGGATTGCCTACGGCCTGGGAAATTCGGTGTCCTCCCACGCGACCGATCTGGCGGTGAACCGGGAAGGCCTGAGCCTGAAGTTCAGTTTCGTGAAGAAGGGCGATCACTGGAAGACCGCGGCCCCGCGCTGGGCAGGACACATCATGGCCCAGGATCCGGTGCGCTGGTGTGCCCTGCCGGCAAAGACCCCGTGTACGACGGCCGCCGAAGACGCTGCCTCGTTGAAACGGACCCGTTCGACGGTCAATAGCTTGGGCGCCGATGCGGACGGGGCAGGCCCCTGGCAGCCCGATGACACCAAATGACGTCGACGTGGGTCCTCGTGTCCTGCACGGTGGGGCGGACGGTCGAGGGGAACTATGCTGAAGCGTCCCATTCTTCCGCCGCGTCACACGGTGTGAATCCTGGATCCTTTAGGGAAAGGCCGTCTTAGATGCCCACTGTCGGTGTTCTGGCACTGCAAGGTGATGTCCGTGAACACGTGGCCGCGTTGGAAGACGCCGGCGCCCGTGCGGTTCCGGTCCGCCGCGCCGAAGAACTCACGGGGCTCGATGGTCTGGTTCTTCCCGGTGGCGAGTCGACCACCATCGATAAGCTGTCGCGGATGTTCGGCCTGGCCGGACCGGTGAAGGAACGAATTGCCGACGGCTTCCCCGTTTTCGGTTCCTGTGCCGGACTGATTTTGTTGGCTGACCGGATTCTGGACCCCGCCACGGATCGCCAAGGTGTGTCGCAGCAGAGTTTCGGTGGCATCGATATGAGCGTGCGACGCAACGCTTTCGGCCGCCAAGTCGAGTCTTTCGAGACGGATCTGGACTTCAAAGGACTGCCTGATCGCCAGGAGAACACCGCACGGGATGGCGCGGGACGGGCAGCACCGGTGCATGCGGTGTTCATTCGGGCGCCATGGGTCGAATCGGTGGGTGGAGGGGTCGAAGTTTTGGCCTCCGTCCACGTGCCGCCGGGGCTATCGGGCACGGATCCGGGAACGGACAGTAGAATCGTTGCAGTACGTTCGGGATCTCTGTTGGCGACATCCTTTCATCCGGAAGTCACGGGGGAGCGCCGGATCCACGAACTGTTCATCCAGCTGATCAAGGGAGAAGCGTAAGCATGTCAGGCCACTCCAAATGGGCAACCACCAAGCATAAGAAGGCGGCCATCGACGCCAAGCGCGCGAAGTCGTTTGCCAAGCTCATCAAGAACATCGAGGTCGCAGCCCGCGCCGGTGGCGCCGATATGGCAGGCAACCCTGGCTTGGAGGTCGCCGTTGCCAAGGCGAAGAAGACCTCGGTGCCGAACGACAATATCGACCGGGCCGTCAAACGCGGTGCCGGACTGACCGGCGAGGTCATCGACTATGCCGAGATCATCTACGAAGCACGCGGACCTCAAGGCTCTGCGCTGCTCATCGAGTGCCTGACCGATAACAAGAACCGGGCCGCTTCCGAGGTGCGCCTGGCCATCACCCGCAGTGGTGGGACCGTCGCGGACCCGGGTTCGGTGGCCTATATGTTCACCCGCAAGGGCGTGATCTCGGTGCCGAAGAACGAGCTGACCGAAGATGACCTGCTGATGGCAGTGCTCGACGCCGGTGCCGAAGAAGTCAAGGAATCCCGGGACAGCTTTGAGGTCCATTGCGAACCGACTGACCTGCAGTCCGTGATCAAGGCGTTGGAGGAGGCCGGCATCGAGTACGAATCCGATGAGGTCGAGTTCGTACCGTCCATGCAGGTCCAGATCGACGCAGCAGCGGCACGTAAGTTCCTCAAGCTTGCCGATGCCCTCGAAGAACTCGACGATGTGCAGAACGTGTACTCCAATGCCGACCTCACCGATGAGGTTATGGCCGAACTCGAAGAGGACGACTAGCACCCCATGGCGTTGCGTGTGGTCGGCGTCGACCCGGGACTGACCCGTTGTGGTTTGGCCGTGGTCGACGTCGAACCCAACCGGCGGGCTTCCCTGGTTGATGTCACGGTGGTCGGCACGTCCCCGGACACCCCCTTGGATCAGCGCCTTCTGGCCATTGCCGAAGGCATCGACGCGTGGTTGGACCAGCATTGCCCCGACGTCCTCGCCGTCGAACGGGTCTTCAGCCAGCTCAATGTCAGCACGGTGATGGGCACCGCGCAGGCCTCGGGGATCGTCATTGTCGCCGCAGCCCGTCGCGGCATCCCGGTCGCCTTGCATACACCGACCGAGGTGAAGGCCGCTGTCACCGGAAGCGGACAGGCGAGCAAGGCAGCCGTGGGCAAGATGGTGGCGAAGATCCTTCGCCTCGCCGAGCCACCCAAACCTGCCGATGCCGCCGATGCCGCCGCCTTGGCCATTACGCACGGGTGGCGCGGTGCGGCCCCCGGCTCGCAGGCCTCCACCGGCGTGACTGCCGGTTCCAGCGGTTTGACCCCGGCGCAACGAGCCTGGGCTGCCGCCGAGGCAGCAACACGTCAACGAGGCTAACCGAGTCGCTGGGCCCGGAATCATAGGCCAGCAGGTAAGGTATTCGTAGATATGTTCGGATGCCGTGTTGCGGTCGCCGATACCAGGACGACGCCGGAGGAAGTCTTTTAATGATCAGTTCGCTTAAGGGTGTGGTGAGCCACGTGGCCCTCAACAGTGCCGTCATTGAGGTCTCAGGTTTCGGGATGCTCATCCAGGCCACCCCGCAGACCCTGTCCGGGCTGCACGTGGGCCGAGAGGCAGTAGTCCACACCTCGATGGTGGTCCGCGAGGACTCGATGACGCTCTTCGGATTTGCCGAAGCGGGGGAGCGCGAAGTCTTCGAGGTCCTGCTCTCCGTGGCAGGGATCGGTCCGCGGCTGGCGTTGGCGGTTTTGGCGGCCCATACTCCCGAAGACGTCAGGGTGGCCGCCTCGGACGGGGACGCCAAGGCTTTTTCCCGGGTTCCTGGAATCGGACCCAAGGGGGCCCAACGCATCGTCCTGGAGTTGGCCGGAAAGCTCACGCCCACGGGCGAATCCACCACGACACCGCAGGGTACCGCCCTGCCGGCGTGGAAGGACCAGGTGCTCCAGGCCTTGACCGGGTTGGGCTGGTCGGAAAAGGATGCCGAAAAGGCGGTGGTGGCCACCGAGAAGGCCGAACCCGGGCTCGTGGCCACCGGCCAGGTGGGCACCATCCTCAAATCCGTGTTGCGCGATCTCGGTCGTGGCGCCTCAACCGGCGGGCGATAGGCTAGAACCATGACCGAGAACCAGCAGATCACCGCCTCCACCTCGGAGCCGGAGGAGCGGGCGCTCGAGTCGGCACTGCGCCCGAAGAACCTCCATGACTTCGTGGGCCAACCCCGGGTCAGGCAACAACTATCCCTGGTCCTGGAAGCCTCGCGGATCCGCGAACGGGCAGCCGACCATGTTCTGCTCTCCGGCCCCCCAGGGCTGGGCAAGACCACGTTGGCCATGATCATCGCAGCAGAAATGAACGCCCCGCTGCGCATCAGCTCCGGTCCCGCCATTCAACATGCCGGGGACCTGGCAGCCATCCTCTCCTCGCTGACCGAAGGCGAGGTGCTATTTTTGGATGAGATCCACCGCATGAGCCGTCCAGCCGAAGAAATGCTGTACATGGCCATGGAGGACTTCCGGGTGGATATTGTTGTGGGCAAGGGGGCAGGGGCCACGGCGATCCCCCTGGAAATCCCGTCCTTCACTCTCGTCGGGGCCACCACACGCGCCGGCCTGCTGCCCGGGCCCTTACGCGACCGGTTCGGCTTCACCGGACATTTGGAGTTCTACGCGACCGAGGAACTCGAATTGGTGTTGCGGCGTTCAGCGATGCTCATGGATATGTCAGTTAATTCCGCTGCCTTCGCCGAGATTGCCCTGCGTTCGCGGGGAACACCCCGTATTTCCAACCGCCTGCTCCGCCGTGTCCGTGACTGGGCTCTGGTCCACGGGATTGAGCAGATCGACGCCCGGACCGCCTCCGCGGCACTGGACATGTATGAGGTCGACTCCAGGGGGCTGGACCGGATGGACCGCAACGTCCTTGAAGCCCTGTGCACCAAGTTCGGTGGCGGACCGGTGGGCCTGTCGACCCTGGCCATCGCCGTGGGACAGGAAATGGAAACGGTGGAGACCGTTGCCGAGCCTTTCCTGGTGCGGGAGGGCCTCCTGGGGCGCACGCCACGCGGGCGAATCGCCATGCCGGCCGCCTGGGAACATCTGGGGTTGGCCGTGCCGGCCCAAGCGGTTCAATACGATACCCCGGGCGGCCAATTCGGCCGTCAGGACTCCACGGAGAACCCCTCAGCCAGCTGATGCGTCATGCCGGGAAGGGGCCAACAGTCACGGAACGTCCAGAATAGGCCTATACAATAGTGTCTTGCCCTCCGTGGACGTTGTCGAAAACGTGCGCGGAAGTCCCCGGAACAGAAACAGGTAGTAACTCTTGACCTCCACCGTATTCGCTCAGGCGGGTCAGCCCGCGGGCTTCGACCCGATGACCCTGATCCTCATTTTGGCTTTTGCGTTCCTCATCTTCATGATGTTCCGCGGACGCAAGAAGGCGCAGAAGAAGCAGCAAGAGCTGCGTTCGCAGCTGAGCGTTGGCTCCGAAGTGATGACCAACTTCGGCCTGTTCGGAACGGTGGTGGGGATCGACACCGACGATAATAAGGTCATTCTGGAAATCTCCCCCGGAACCACCGCCACGGTCCACGCCCAGGCCATCGCCAAGGTCGTTCCCGTCGCTGAGTCAGGCAATGACGCCGGTGTCCCGATGGACGATGCCGAGGCACCCGCCGGAGAAACTCCCGAGGAGACCCTGCGCCGGCTTGATGGCGAAGGCAAGAACCCGAACGACTAGATGCATCGCGGCGTCGGCCTCCCCTGGGGGCCGACGCCGCGTTCTGCCGTACTCCGACGTCCTTGAGCGACGTCTTGAGCAGGAAGTCCCATAATGAAGAACACTGGCCCGATCAAACACGCGCGCCGCGCGCTGTTGTGGCTCGGCATCATGATCATCGCCCTTTCGGCAGTGTTGATCAGCGGCGTCGCAACCCAGCAATCGACCTTCTCCCCGAAGCTTGCCCTGGACTTGGAGGGCGGCACACAGATGATCCTGTCCCCGAAGGTCCAAGGGGACCAGGAGATCAACCAGGAACAGCTGGATCAAGCGGTGAAGATCATTCGCCAGCGTGTTGACGGTTCCGGTGTCTCCGAAGCGGAGATCACCACCCAGTCGGGTCGCAACGTCGTGGTCTCCATGCCGGGATCCCCGGATGAAAAGACCCGCGAACTGATCCAAGCCTCGGCGAACATGGAGTTCCGCCCGGTGATCGCTGCTGGTACGTGGGAGGCCACCCCCAAGGCTGAGCGCACCAAGAAGGCCGACCTGCCCCAGCCCACGGCCAAGCCGAAGAACGGCTCGGATGAGAACTGGATCGACGCCAAGTTGATGAAGAAGTTCGAGGCCTACGACTGCGCGGATGAAACCACGAAGTCCAATATCGAGAACGGCGATCCCGACGTTCCGATGATTTCCTGCGATCCCAACCAGCAGGCCAAATACATTTTGGGGCCCGTCGCCATTCCCGGAACCGATATCGCCGATGCCACCTCAGGGATGTCGACCTCAGATCAGGGGTTCAACACCGGCAAATGGGTCGTCAACCTCGAGTTCAACTCGGATGGTGCCAAGAAGTTCGGTGAAGTCACCAAACGTCTGGTTGCCATGCAGGGACCCCAGCACCAATTCGCCGTCGTCCTGGATGGCCAAGTCCTCACCGCCCCGACCGCCAATGCGCAGATCGGCAACGGCAAAGCGGAAATCAGTGGCAACTTCACCGAGGAATCCTCCAAGGCTCTCGCCGAGAAGCTCAAGTACGGTGCACTTCCGATCAGCTTCGAGATTCAGTCCGACCAACAGATTTCTGCGACCCTGGGCTCCGACCAACTGCGGATGGGCCTGATCGCCGGCATCATCGGTTTGGCCCTGGTCGCTGTCTACTCCTTCTTCCAGTACCGCCTGCTGGGTCTGGTCACCATCGTTTCCCTCCTGGTGGCGGGCGTGCTGACCTATCTGGCCATCGTCCTACTGGGGTGGGCGCAAAACTATCGGCTCTCCCTGGCCGGCATTGCCGGCATCATCGTCGCCATCGGACTCACAGCGGACTCGTTCATCGTGTACTTCGAGCGGGTCCGTGACGAACTCCGTGATGGCAGAAGTCTGCCGTCAGCCGTGGAAACCGGGTGGAAGCGCGCCAAACAGACGGTCATCGCCTCCAAGGCGGTCAACCTGTTGGCCGCCGTCGTGCTCTATGTCGTGGCCGTGGGCAACGTGAAGGGCTTCGCCTTCACCCTGGGCCTGACAGCGATCGCCGACCTCATCGTCGTGTTCCTGTTCACCCACCCCATGCTGCAGATTCTGGCCCAAACCCGGTTCTTCGGCGAAGGACACCGCCTCTCCGGTTTGGATCCGTCGCTCTTGGGCGCCGAACCGCTCTATAAGGGGGCCGGACGGATCAGGGAATTCCGACCGACACCCAGCGCGGCCAAACGAAATGCCGGTGCCTCCAAGGAAGCCGTCCGACGGCAGACCATCGCCGAACGTAAGCAAGCCGCATCGCGGTCCACGGACTCCCAGTCAGTCGCGACGAAGGAAGACGATAATGCCTAATCTCGCAACATGGGGCAACGAGCTCTATACGGGTAAGAAGTCCTACCCGTTCATCGCCAAACGCAAACTCTGGTTTTCCATTGCTGCCGTGCTGGTCCTGGCCTCGATCATCCTTCCGATCGCCAAGGGCGGATTCAACCTGGGCATCGAGTTCAGCGGTGGATCCGAATTCACGATCTCGCAAGTTAAACACACCGACCCCAAGGTCGGCGAAGAGGCCATCAAGGCCATCGCCCCCGACCACGCGCCGACCGTCACGAACATCGCCGCCAACACCATGCGGGTCCAGACCGAGCGACTGACCAACGAGCAGACCCTCAAGGCCGGTGACGCCTTGGCGGATGCCTATGGGGTCTCCGACTCCGAGGTGACCTCCTCCTTCGTGGGGCCTTCCTGGGGCGCCGACGTGTCCAAACAGGCACTGTTGGGCCTGATCGCGTTCGTCGTTCTGGTAGCCCTGTTGATGGCGGTGTACTTCCGCACCTGGAAGATGTCGCTGGCAGCAATCATCGGGTTGTTCACGGTGGTGATCATCACCGCCGGGATCTACGCCCTCTCGGGCTTCGAAGTCACCCCCAGTGCGATCATCGGCTTCCTGACGATCCTGAGTTATTCGCTCTATGACACCGTGGTGGTCTTCGACAAGATCCGGGAAAACACCGCGCATACGTTCGAACAAACGGATCGGACCTATATTGAGCACATCAACCTCGCGGTGAACCAGACACTGGTCAGGTCAATCAACACCTCGGTCGTCGCCGTGCTCCCGGTGGGCTCGATCCTGTTCATCGGTTCCTACCTCTTGGGGGCCGGCACGTTGAAGGACCTCTCGTTGGCACTGTTCGTCGGCATCATCGTGGGCACCTTGTGCACCGTCTTCATCCAGGCACCGCTCTACGCTGTCCTGCGTCACGGTGAGGCCGATGTGCGCGAACACAATAAGAAGGTTTTGGCCAAACGCGGGGCAGACCTGCATTCCCAGGCGGCCACCGCCGGCTGACTCGTCATCCCCGGGACGCCAAAGTGACGGCAGAGGCCCGCGGGTGCTATAACCTTGAGGAACGGAGGGGCCACGGGCGGTTAGCTGCTCGTGGCCTCCCCGTCACCCAGGCCCCGGAAGCGTAGTGCGAACCGGGTACAGCGAGAGGACCTGCCATGGCGGAACCCACAGCCCGGGCAGCGAACGACGCGGCCGATCAGCCGGCGGAGCCGGCGACACCGCCGCCGGCAGCCCGCCGCCGCGGAGGGACCATGTCACGGCTGGCCCGTTTCGCCGGTCGCAGTACCTCGGGACAGCCGCCCATCCTGGAGCCCTTGCTACGTACCGTGAGGGCGAATAGCCCGCGCGAGGATCTGGATCTGATCACTCGTGCCTTCACCGTGGCCGAACGCTGCCATGAGAATCAGAAACGCAAAAGCGGCGATCCCTACATCACCCATCCGGTGGCCGTCGCCACCATTCTGGCCGAAATGGGCATGACCGGAAGCACGCTCGCGGCGGCATTGCTCCATGACACGGTCGAAGATACCGACTATTCATTGGAGGACCTGGCCCGCGAATTCGGTGACGAGGTAGCCATGCTCGTCGATGGGGTCACCAAGCTGGACAAGGTCCAGTTCGGTGACGCAGCCCAAGCCGAAACAGTTCGCAAAATGGTCATTGCCATGGCCCGTGACATTCGGGTCCTGCTGATCAAACTCGCCGACCGACTGCATAACGCCAGAACCTGGCGCTACGTCTCACCCGAGTCCAGTGCCAAGAAGGCCCGCGAAACCCTGGAAATCTTCGCCCCTCTGGCTCACCGGCTGGGCATGAACACGATCAAATGGGAACTTGAGGACCTCTCCTTCGCGGCCTTGCACCCGAAGGTCTATGAGGAAATTGTCCGCATGGTGGGGGACAGGACCCCGGAACGGGAAAAGTACCTCTCAACCGTCCGGACGCTGATCGGCGAGGACCTGCATCAGGCCCGCATCCGGGCGACCATTACCGGCCGGCCCAAACACTATTATTCGATTTACCAGAAGATGGTGGTGCGCGGGAAGGAGTTCGACGACATCCACGATCTGATGGGTGTCCGCGTTCTGGTCGATTCCGTGCGCGAATGCTATGCAACCTTGGGTACCCTGCATGCCCGCTGGAACCCCCTGCCCGGGCGTTTCAAGGACTACATTGCGATGCCGAAATACAATATGTATCAGTCGCTGCACACCACCGTCGTGGGGCCCGATGGAAAACCCATCGAGATCCAGATCCGCACCCACGACATGCACCGGCGGGCCGAATACGGGATCGCCGCCCACTGGAAGTACAAGTCGGGTGCCGCCAAAACCAAGGCCGTCGGCCAGGACGGTCAGGACCTCAACTGGCTCCGCAGTGTCATGGACTGGCAGCAGGAAACCCGTGACCCCAGCGAGTTCTTGGACTCGTTGCGCTTCGAGATCAACGCGGCAGAGGTCTTCGTCTTCACCCCCAAGGGCGAGGTGATGGCCCTTCCTGCCGGGTCCACTCCCGTGGACTTCGCCTACGCCGTCCACACCGAGGTCGGCCACCGCACCATCGGCGCCCGGGTCAACGGCAAACTCGTCCCCCTGAACAGCGAACTTCACCACGGGGACTGGGTGGAGGTCTTCACCTCCAAGGCCGAAGGCGCCGGCCCCAGCCAGGACTGGCAGGGGTTCGTCAAGAGTCCGCGGGCACGGAACAAGATCCGCCAATGGTTCACCAAGGAACGCCGCGAAGAGGCCATCGATAAGGGCAAGGACCAGCTCACGAAGGCGCTGCGCAAGAATAACTTGCCGCTGCAAAAACTGATGACGCACGATACGCTCACCGCCGTCGCGCAGCAGTTGCGGCATTCCGATATCGCCGCCATGTACGCGGCGGTAGGTGACGGGCACACCTCGGCACAGAACGTCATCGAACATCTGCAGGCCCTGGTGGGGCCGACCCACCCGCATGAAGCCGACTTCGACGAGACCCCCTCGTTCACCCCCGGCACCACACGACAGACCCATGATGCCGGGGTGGTGGTCGCCGGGGCAGGGGATGTGATGGCCAAACTGGCCCGCTGCTGCACACCGGTGCCACCGGATGCCATCCGTGGTTTCGTCACCCGGGGTTCGGGGATTTCGGTGCACCGCGCTGACTGCGCGAATCTGCAGGCGCTGGGCGATCAGGCCGAACGGCTGGTCGACGTCAGGTGGGCTCCCACACAATCCAGCGTGTTCCTCGTGGAGATCCAAGCTGAGGCGCTGGACCGAAAATCGTTGCTCTCCGATGTCACCAAGGTGCTCTCGGATAATCAGGTCAACATTCTCTCGGCCAGTGTGGTGACCGGCAAGGACCGGGTAGCGACCTCCAGGTTCTCCTTCGAGATGGGTGATCCCAAATATCTGAATCACGTCTTGAACGCGGTCCGAAGGATCGATGGTGTCTACGACGTCTACCGGACCTCCGAAGGGCGACGCCGCAAATAGGCGGGGACGGTGGGTGCCCGGAACCTCATCGGGGCACGGCAGCCAGCGACGGCAACCCCTGGACCAGATCCCAGGCCGCACGTTTGCCAGGTCGGCGCCCTGTGGCTTCGATGGCGGCCAACAGTTCATCCCGAGTGCAGGCACCGCTGCGCGCAGCGATCAGGCGGCTGATGACCCGGCGCGCCACTGCCGGTTCACTATGGAAGGCAAGATCCAGTCCCGTGCGGATCGGTGTTGTCACCGGCATCCTGAAACGTTCATCGACCTCCGTCGGCTCGAGCACGCACTCATGGAGCGCCAGCCGCACCTGACCACGGTGCAACGGGATGCGGTGGAACCTGGAGACCAGCAGTTCAAGGGTGTCCGGTGCCGGGTGGAAACCATGGACCCAGGCCGCAGTCAGCCGCCCGATGACGGCGACCTCCAGGAGCCGTGGGCCGGCGAGGGTGGCCACCGCGGTGGCGCGTAACCCCGGGGTGTCCTCGACGACGGAGCAGACGAAGGTTCCGGGCAGTACCTGACGGATAACCCCCTCATGCGAGAGCACCATCAGCTCTGGTGTGGCGAAGGGTCTGCCCGGTTGCAGGAGCACGGTGCCGTGGGTTGCCTCGGTGGGATCGATCATGAACCAACTGTGGCAAAGGGCTACCGAGAACAAAAGGGCCGGGTACCAGTCTGTGGATACTGGTGCCCGGCCCTTCAGCGTTCCGTCCTGGTGCCTCGGAAACCGCCCGGGGTCACGAGGCGCTAGCTACGCGTGGGAGCCTACTCGAAGTCCTGAGCAGATTCCTGCAGTGTTTCGAACCAGGCGCGACGGGCCGACAGGGCTTCCTCCGCCTTCTTGATCCGGCGGTCGTCCCCCGAAGCCCGAGCGGTTTCGAGTTCGGACTCCAGCTCGGCGATGGTGTCCTCGAGTTGGGTGAGCATGCTGTTGGAGCGGGCCTTGGTCTCCGGGTTGGAGCGGCGCCATTTCTCATCCTCGGCGCCACGCAGGGCATCCTCGACCGTGCGCATCCCGCCTTCCATGCGTTGCATGGCCGAACGCGGCACCTTGCCGGCAGCCTCCCACCGATCTCGGATCGGTTCGAAGGCCTTCTTGGCAGCTGCCAGATCCTTGATCGGCAGCAGCGCGCGGGCCTCGGCGAGGATCTTCTCCTTGACGGTGAGGTTCTCCTCGAATTCCTGGTCCAGCTCCTCGTTGGCCTGCGAACGGGCGTTGAAGAAGACGTCCTGGGCGGCGCGGAAGCGAGCCCAGAGGGCGTCGTCGTCCTTACGGGAGGCCCGCTTGGAGGCCTTCCACTCATCCATCAGCCGGCGGTATTCACCTGCGGTCTGTCCCCAGTCGGTAGAACCCGAGAGGGCTTCGGCGCGGGAGATCAAATCTTCCTTGACGCGTTTGGCTTCGGAGTTATCCGCATCAAGTCGCGAGAAGAAAGCACGACGGTGACGGTCAAAGGTGGTCCTGGCCCCACGGAATCGCTTCCACAGGCCATCTTCGGTGGAACGGCCCAGACGAGGACCGTTCTTCTGGGCTGTCTTCCACAGCTCGAAGAGCTCGTTCATCCGGTTGCTGCCCTGTTTCCATTGGACAGTGGCCGGGTCCTGGGCGGCGAGTTCCTCGGCTTCGACGACGATCGCCTCCCGGGCCGCCAATTCGCGGGCCCGGTTCTCTTCCTGCGTCTTGCGTTCCGCTTTCTGGCGCTCGGCGACTTCCTGACGGGCAGCGTCCAAACGGGTCTGCAGGGCCACCAAATCCCCGACCATGATCCGTTCGGTGACCAGCTGCTGCAGGTGGTCGAGAGTCTTATTCATATCCGTCGAGGGGGCGTGGGCGGCCACGCGTTGTTCCAGCAGCAACAGCTGGCTGACGACGTCGTCGTGTTTGCGCACGAAATAGGCGAGCGCTTCGGCAGGTGTGGCGTCAGGGTACTGGCCGACGGGGAATTCTTCGCCCTCGACGATGACGAAGACATGGCCGTCATCGGTGACGCGGCTGAACTTCGCTGCTTCGTCGAGATCGCTGCTATAGGCCGGGGGAGCGGGGACCACCGGGGCCGCCTTGGCGGATTGTGGTCCTGCCGGCGGACGGGGCATGGCAGCGGGGGTGGGGACCGGGCGCGGGGAGGCCGTCGGCTTGGGAGCCGCCGTCGACTTCGGGGACGCGTCGTCCGCCGAGGCTTCCTGGGTTTCGGTTTCGGCCTCAGGAGCTTGGGGTGCCGCCGTTTCGGGTTCGGGGATCGGCGCTTCCTGCGCCGTGGCTTGCTGCTCGGAGGCTTGCTCGGGGGTGCCTACTGGCGCGCCGCTGGTTGACTCGTCGGGCTGGCCTGCGTTGTCGTCGGATTGCGTGGAGCTGTTCACCGCTAAAACTCTTTCGTTCGGAGTCGGTCCGGAAGTTCCCCGGAACCCTGTGTTTCCCCCGTAACTCTACCGAGTCAGTGCTGCAACAAGGTAGTTTGCCGCGGACCGGGTCGCGATGGCGGCATCGAACGGCATAGAATCGTGCGGTTACCTCCCGGACCCACGCACGCCGTTGCGACGCCATCCGTGAGGGCAGCATCCCACCATCCCCGCGAAGGAGTCTTCACCCCTATGGCACGCAAGGCCTCATTGTCAGGTTTCCCCGAGTGGCTACCCAACGAACGCCTCGTGGAGCTCCATGTTCTGGACAGCCTGCGGCGCAGCTTTGAACTCCATGGGTTCAGCAATATTGAAACCCGGGCCGTGGAAACCGTGGGGCAGCTGCTGCGCAAAGGCGAAATCGATAAGGAGGTCTACGGACTCTCCCGGCTCCAGAACGACGACGGCGAGGCCACCGGTGCCGACCCCAACGCGCTGGCTCTGCACTTCGACCTGACCGTGCCCTTCGCCCGCTACGTGGTGGAGAACGCCGGGCACCTGGCGTTCCCTTTCCGCAGATACCAAATCCAGAAGGTCTGGCGCGGGGAACGCCCCCAGGATGGCAGGTTCCGTGAATTCACCCAGGCGGATATCGACGTCGTCGGCGACGGAGCGCTGCCCTTCCGCTACGACGTAGAGCTGGCCCTGGTCATTGCCGACGCGCTCAGCGAGCTGCCGATCGGTGATTTCACCGTGCGGGTGAACAACCGCAAACTAGCCGAGGGCTTCTACCTCGGCCTGGGGATAGAAGATACCGCCGGCGTCCTGCGCAGCATCGACAAACTCGAGAAGATCGGCCCCGAGAAGGTGGCTGAGGCCCTGATCAATGACATCGGCACCACCGCAGAGCAAGCCCGTGCCGCTTTGGCTTTGGCCTCCATCCGCACCACCGACACCTCTTTCGTTGAACAGGTCAGGGCGCTGGGGGTGGAGCACGAACTGCTTGAAGAGGGCCTGAACGAATTGGCCGAAGTCATCGACGTCGCCACCAGCCGGGCCCCCGGCCGGGTCGTGGCAGACCTGTCGATTGCCAGGGGTCTGGATTATTACACCGGCACCGTCTACGAAACGGTGCTCGTCGGTCACGAAAAGCTCGGTTCCATCTGCTCCGGCGGCCGTTATGAATCGTTGGCCTCCAAGGGCAACCGCACTTTCCCCGGCGTCGGCCTGTCCATCGGTGTTAGTCGACTGGTCTCCCGGATGCTCGCCGACGGTGGCCTGAAGGCTACCCGGGACGTTCCCAGCGCCGTGCTCGTCGCCCTGAACGACGACGCTTCCTGGTACCCCGCCCAGGATGTTGCCGCCGCTCTGCGCGAACGCGGTATTGCGGTGGAGGTCGCCGCGCGGGCAGAGAAGTTCGGTAAGCAGATCCGCTATGCGGATCGACGCGGGATCCCCTACGTCTGGTTCATCTCGGAGGAAGGCACCCACGAGGTCAAGGACATTCGTTCCGGCGAGCAGGTGGTGGCCGACCCGCAGGCATGGACGCCTCCAATCGAAGACTTGCAGCCGGGAATCACCACCTCCTGACCGTTCAGGGCGCCCCGGCCACCGCTCCAGGTTGCCGGGGGGCCCGTCACTGCCGGTAAACTCGATCAATACCCGTAATTGAACCAACGCGTGCCGGGCCCGGGGACCCCTGGGAGCACGCGAGGAACCCCTCGAAAGGACTTCAGTGCTGCGCACTCACGACTTGGGCACGCTCAGGGCCGAACACATCGGACAATCCGTCACCCTGGCCGGTTGGGTAGCCCGCCGCCGGGACCATGGAGGGGTTGCCTTCTTGGATCTGCGCGATGCCTCGGGTGTGGCCCAGATCGTGGTCCGCGACGAAGCCGACTTCCACTCCCTGCGCAACGAATTCGTCCTGCAGATCGTCGGGACGGTCGAACGTCGCCCCGACGGAAACGAGAATCCTGCCCTCGCCAGCGGCGAGATCGAGGTGCTGGCGGACTCCGTCGTCGTCCTGAACACCTCGGCGCCGCTGCCGTTCCAGATCGACGAGCACGTCGAGGTCGGCGAGGAGGCACGTCTGCGCCACCGGTACCTGGACTTGCGCCGTCCGGGCCCCCACGCGAACATCCGCCTGCGCTCCGAGGTCAACCGGGCGGCCCGTGAACTGTTGCACGACCAGGGCTATGTCGAGATCGAAACCCCGACCCTGACCCGTTCCACCCCCGAAGGCGCCCGCGACTTCCTGGTGCCGGCCCGTCTGGCACCCGGCTCCTGGTATGCGCTGCCGCAGTCCCCGCAGCTGTTCAAGCAGCTACTCCAGGTCGGTGGTTTCGAGAAGTACTACCAGATTGCCCGTTGCTACCGTGATGAGGACTTCCGGGCCGACCGCCAGCCGGAATTCACCCAGCTGGATATCGAAGCTTCCTTCGTGGAGCAGGATGACATCATCGCCCTGGGCGAAAAGATCGTCAGCGCCGTCTGGAACCTCATCGACGTGGAGGTGCCCACCCCCATCGCCCGGATGACCTACGCCGACGCGATGCAGAAGTACGGGTCGGATAAACCGGATCTGCGTTTCGGTTTGGAACTGACCGAGCTGAAGGATTTCTTCAAGGACACCACCTTCCGGGTCTTCCAGGCACCCTACGTCGGTTCCGTAGTGATGCCCGGCGGGGCTTCGCAGCCGCGCCGGACCTTGGACGCCTGGCAGGAATGGGCCAAGCAGCGCGGTGCCAAGGGTCTGGCCTACGTCCTGGTCCAGGAGGACGGTTCACTGACCGGGCCCGTGGCCAAGAACCTGACCGATGTCGAGCGGGAGAACCTTGCCACCACTGTTGGCGCCAACCCCGGGGACTGCATCTTCTTCGCCGCCGGGTCGGCTTCCGAATCACGGGCACTACTCGGCGCGGCCCGTGTGGAGATTGGGCACCGCACCGGTTTGATCAAGGAAGGCGACTGGGCCTTCGTCTGGATCGTGGACGCCCCGATGTTCGAATCCGCGGCAGCAGCCGTGGCCTCCGGCGATGTCGCCGTCGGTGCCGGGCAGTGGACCGCTGTGCACCACGCCTTCACCTCCCCGAAGCCTGAATTCATGGACACCTTCGATGAGGACCCGGAGAACGCCCTCTCCTACGCCTATGACATTGTCTGCAACGGCAATGAGCTCGGCGGCGGGTCCATCCGTATCCACCAGCGCGATGTCCAGGAACGCGTCTTCAAGATGATGGGTCTGGATGAGGAATCCGCGCAGTCGAAGTTCGGCTTCCTGCTGGACGGCTTCAAATACGGTGCCCCGCCCCATGGCGGCATCGCCTTCGGCTGGGACCGTGTGGTGCAGCTGCTCACCGGTACCGATTCGATCCGCGACGTCATCGCCTTCCCGAAGACCGGCGGCGGATTCGACCCGCTGACCCAGGCCCCGGCGTCGATTACCGCGCAGCAGCGCAAGGAGGCCGGCGTCGACGCGAAGCCCGAGCCGAAGAAGGCCGAAAAGGCGGAGCAAAAGGACGAGTCGGCGACCGACGCCTCCTAGCCCGAAGCTGCCGGCCCGGAAGAGCCCCATGAAAATCACCGCCGATCAGCGGATCGCAGCTGTCCTGGACGGGGACCGTCTGGCCTCTACCGGCCGCGGCCTCGTCCAGCTGCTGATCGTCAGCGTGGGCATCATGATCGTGATTCTCGGTGTGCGCATGGGGTTCGGGGACGGCTGGACCCAGCCGTCCTTCAGCGGACCGGCGGTGCTGCTCTTCCCGGTGGTCACCGTCGCCTTGGGGCTGGCCTATGCTGCCTGGACCGGACGGACCCGGGGACGACTCTCGCTTTCGGTGGTGTTGGGGATCCTTGCGGTGATCCTGCTGGCCGGCGGAATCACGCTGGTCAGCCAGCTGCCCGAGAATGTGTTCCCCGGCCCACCGAACTGGGTACTGCCCGTGGCCGGATCCCTGATCCTGACGTTCGGTATCATCCTCGGGGACGGGGCCGGACGTCGACTGGCCGATGAGGCTGGTTGGGGCTCGGCGACGTGGTTCCACCGGGTCGAGTCCTTGCTGCGCGGACGCTACTGCTTCACCGCGGCCGAGGCCCGTGCAGCGGTGGCCCGGGAACAATCCGTCGGGCCCGCAGCGGCAGCGTCCAACCACCCTGTCGGCTCAGCTGACAACCATGAAATCCATGCGGCACGTTTGGCGACAGGGCACCGGCCCTCCATCCGACGTTCCGTCCGCAGGAACCGCTTCGCCTGGCTGGCCGCCGCGGTGGCTTGGGGTGTATTGGTGGGTGTTCCTGCGATGGTGTCCGGGGAATGGTTCTCCGTTTTCGCCATCATGACGGGCGTGGTGTGGCTGCTGTTTTTGGGTGTCACGGGCGCCAGATGCCGCCCGAGTCAGCTTGCTGGTGCCGACAGGGCCCTGGAACACCAGCGCTCACTAGTCATGAGGAAAATCGACGCGGCCTCCGTGGCTGACACTGCCGGTTCTTAGGTCGATGCTCGTCCCGGGCGGTCACGGTCCACCGTGGTGATCAACCGGGCAGATCCGTCGTATCGACCACGAGGGTAAAGGGGCCGGAGTTCACGAGGGAAACATCCATCTGCTCGCCGAAGACCCCGTGCTCGACCCGTGCGCCGAGGGCGCGAAGAGTGGCCATGAACTCCTCATAGAGCGGTTCGCTGATCGCCCGTGGTGCCGCAGCCGACCAGCCTGGTCTGCGCCCCTTGCGTACCTCACCGTAGAGGGTGAATTGGCTGACCACCAGCAATGGTGCGTCGATATCGGAACAGGACTTTTCCTCCTCGAGCATCCTCAGACGCCAGATCTTTGACGCCAGGGTCGCCGCCTCCGCTGCGGTGTCGGTGCCCGTAACGCCCAGCAGCACCATCAGCCCGGGTTCGTTGATGGCTGCGACTTCCTGGCCTCGGACCTCAACCGAGGCCTTGCTGACCCGTTGTACGACTGCCTTCACACCGTTGCCCTTCGCTCGTACGACATCACCCATCAACCGTAGCGGTCCCCGGGGCGCCGGCGTGCGGGGACTAGGCTGGATGGGTGAACGATTTGTTGAGTCCACTGGATGACGACTCCGAGGACGAGCCAGGCCACGGTTCCTCCCGTCCACGGCCGCCCCTGGCAGTACGTATGCGTCCGCAGACGGTGGCGGAACTGGTTGGACAGCAACATCTACTCAAACCCGGATCGCCGCTGCGTCAACTGGCTGGGGTCGATGGTCCAGGCCCCTCCGGTCCGGCGAGCGTCATCCTCTGGGGCCCACCGGGAACCGGTAAGACCACGATCGCCCATGTCATTGCCCGGGCTCCGGGGCGGCGCTTCGTTGAACTCAGCGCCATCACCGCGGGGGTCAAAGACGTCCGCCGGGTTATGGACCGGGCGTTGACTGACAGGGATCTGAACCGGATCACCACCGTATTGTTCTTGGATGAGATCCACCGCTTCACCAAAGCCCAACAGGACGCCCTGCTACCGGGAGTAGAGAACCGGTGGGTGGTCCTCATCGCCGCCACCACCGAGAACCCGTCCTTCTCGGTGATTTCCCCGCTGCTCTCACGTTCCCTGCTGCTGACGTTGCAGCCTCTGGAAGAAGAGGACATTCGCGATCTCGTTCTCCGCGCCGTGGAGGACCCCCGCGGGCTGGACGGGACCGTGTCCCTGGAACCTGCGGCACTGGATCATCTGGTCCGGCTCAGTGGGGGAGATGCCCGGCGCGCGTTAACGGCGTTGGAAGCGGCAGCCGGTGTTGCCTGGGGCGAAGCCAGCGGGAACGATGATTCGTCGGCGAACGACGGCGCTGTCCCGGACCAGGAGAGGGAAGGGGCTCCCTCACCGATCCCCGTGAATACTTCCCACGCGGAGCGGGCCATGGATGCTGCCGTCCAGCGTTACGACCGGGCCGGGGACCAGCATTACGACGTGATCAGTGCGTTCATCAAATCCATCCGCGGGTCCGACGTGGATGCCTCGTTGCACTATCTGGCGAAAATGATCGAGGCGGGGGAGGACCCGCGCTTCATTGCCCGCAGAATCATGATCAGTGCCTCAGAGGACATCGGCATGGCCGACCCGACGGCCCTGCAGAGCGCGGTCGCTGCGGCCCAGGCGGTACAACTGATCGGCATGCCCGAGGGGCGAATCATTCTGGGCCAAGCGGTGGTCCATCTGGCAACCGCCCCCAAATCCAATGCTTCCTATCAGGCGATCAACGCAGCAATTTCCGATGTGAGGGCCGGCCGCGGCGAGGGGATCCCTGTCCATCTGCGTGATGCGCACTATCCCGGCGCAGGACAACTCGGCCACGGCAAGGGGTACGTCTACTCGCATGATGCCCCGCATTCGATTGCCGAACAGCAGTACGCCCCCGATGATCTGGTGGGTCGCGATTACTATGCGCCCACGGCCAATGGCAGCGAACGCGGTATCGGTGAAAGGTTGCAGCGGATCCGCAGGATCATCCGCGGACGTTGAGGCCACCGGGCGAAGCGTGGGAACAATAACCCTTCTACTACCGACGAGTAGGTGCCACACTGGCCCCAAGGCCGCTTGGCCGGCAGGGGGACGGGCGGAATCGAGCTTGTGCCGATAGGAGGGTTCCTTGGCTACCTACGAATACGCCACCGACGAGACGACGGTCCTCGCCCCGCGGGTTGTGCCGGTGTCCAAGGGACGCATCGTCGTCACGTGGATTACCTCCACCGACCACAAGGTCATCGGCTACATGTACCTGATCGCCTCGTTCACCTTCTTCTGCATCGGCGGCATCATGGCGCTGTTGATGCGTTCCGAGTTGTGGGAACCGGGTATGCAGATCATGCAGACCAAGGAACAGTACAACCAGCTGTTCACCATGCACGGCACCATCATGCTGCTCATGTTCGCCACCCCGCTGTTCGCCGGCTTCACCAACGTCATCATGCCCCTGCAGCTGGGTGCCCCCGACGTTGCCTTCCCCCGACTGAATGCCCTGGCCTTCTGGTTCTTCCTCTTCGGTTCCACCATTGCCATGGCCGGCTACATCACCCCGCAAGGTGCCGCGGCCTTCGGGTGGTTCGCTTACGCCCCACTGTCGAACACCACGTTCAGTCCGGGTGTCGGTGGTGACCTCTGGGTCTTCGGGCTGGCGCTGTCGGGCTTCGGCACCATCCTGGGTGCGGTCAACTTCATCACGACCGTGATTTGTCTGCGCGCCCCGGGGATGACCATGTGGCGCATGCCGATCTTCACCTGGAACGCCCTGATCACTTCGCTGCTGATCCTCATGGCCTTCCCCCCATTGGCTGCCGCCCTCTTTGCCCTCGGTGCCGACCGACGATTCGGTGCACATATCTACGACCCCGACGCCGGTGGCCCGATCTTGTGGCAACACCTCTTC
>NZ_NRGU01000022.1:0-1795 GCF_002332245.1 Glutamicibacter sp. BW78 | reverse complement strand
CGCGATGATCTGCTCAAAAGCTTGGCTTCGGCTGAGGCCCATGTTTTTGGCGAGAGTGGCAATGGAATCACGGATACTCGGGGGGACACGGACGAGGACCTGGACATTTTCCTGCCCTGTCCCGCGCTCTCGAGCTAGCCGCGTAGTTTCTGTGGTCATGCGACCAACTTATCCGCTAGCGATATCATCTGCCCCGGAGGTGGAGGCGTGTCGCCGTTAATTCTTTCCACGTATCTGCGGAAAACTCCACACGGGACGGCCCTATTAGGTAAGAGACCAAAAATAGGGCTGGAGGAAACCTCGGATGTGCACGAAAGACCGCAGATGCCCAGGGCATGGCAACACGAGCGGGCGCAGAAAACACAACCAGCGTCGTAAGGACAATCGCAAGATCCAGAAGCAGATCCTCGAGTTTGCGGACGGGATGCCAGAGGCCCCGGATGATCTTGCGGACAGGAAGATTCCTGAGCTGAAGAAGTGGGCCGAAGAAAACGGTGCGGACAACGACGTTCTCCACGCCCACGGCACTGTGCCACCTGAAGACGGAAATGCCGGTCGGGGCGATGAAGCTGCGCCTGGTGCTGCTCCGCGCGCTAGGGAGGAACTGGATGCAGATGGGTTCTTACCGCCAGCTCCAAGCCCTGAACCACGAGCGCGGGCCGTGCCGGCAGGGGNNGCATCGCGCCCCAGCTGTGGGCGGGGGAGGAGCCCGGGCTGGTCGGGCAGCGGCCGGCCGGGGCGGCGGGCGCGGCGTAGCTGATGCCGGTGCCGCCGGCGCCAACCGCGAGAAACGTGACCCGATTTCCGAGACCGATCCATCGTGCAGGGGGATCGAAAACCAGCTACGGGCACTTCAGCAAAGCCAGAGCAGCCACCGATGGGAGGAGAGGGTCCTCATGGGGTCGGTGAAAAGCAACGAAAGGCTTGTCGGCGGCGGCGTAAACGAAACACGAGTGCTGAAGTACAAGGACGGAATGGAGGGCTACTTCAAGCCAGTCTCAGGAGCCAACCAAGGCCTTGCCGCTGCCTTCGGTCATGCAAGCAACGAACAGACCGTCAACGAAGCCGCGGCCTGGAACTTCGCAAAGAAGCTAGGGCCCGAGTATGAACAACTGGTAGCCCCATGCGTCATCATCGAACACGGCGGCAAGTACGGCTCCGTCTCCTTCGGCCACAAGGCCGGCAGGGCCAGTGATGTCATTGGCCGCGATATTGGAAAGCTCCCAGCCGACCAGNNGACCAGGCGGATCGAGCAGCGTTCTTCGACGCGTTAACCGGACAGCAAGACCGTCACCGGCAGAACTTCCTCGTGGACAATCGCGGGATCGTGCTCATCGACCACGGCTTCGGGTTCAAACCTTCAACGAGGAGCCATATGAACCATTCGGACCTGCAGAGGTACCGCTCTATGGACCCCGAAAGGCGGAAGTTGAATCAATCGGAGTACGAAGTCCTGCAGAAGGTGGCCCATTCCGAGGATTGTCTGGGGATGTCCAGCATCCTCGGGGACAAGAAAACTGATGCCATGAAGCGCAGAGCCAAAAAGATGCTGGAAGCAGGCCGGGTATTGGAGCCCTGGGAAAGCTAGCCAAAACACTAGTGTTAATGTAACATCAACACAAAGGAGGATCTCATGCTCACTAACAAATTCATGACCCTGAACGTAGACACCGCCGAGTATGAGCTCGGCGCCACCTTCATCCTCTACGACGACCTCACCTACGAAATCACCGGCCCCAACCCGGACACCGTAATGATGGACTACCGAACCTACGCCCCCACCCACCCGGAACAC
>NZ_NRGU01000021.1:0-5700 GCF_002332245.1 Glutamicibacter sp. BW78 | reverse complement strand
TCAGCATCGCGACCAGTGATTCAACGTGAGAGGCACCTATTTCGGGACCGAAAACTCGCAAGGGATCCAACGAATATTCCGGCGCGGTGACATCTACGGTGACGCAGTCAGTGATGGACTTCCCAAAGAATTCCCATTCGCGGGTCGAAGAACGATCGATGGCGACGAAGCGAGCCCCCCGGTCGACGATATGACCGGTGATTGTCTTGACCGTTGCAGTTTTTCCGGCGCCGAGCTCTGCGCAGATGGCGAAGGATCCTGAGCGGTCGCCCATGAGGGTACCCTCGATGTCGGCCAGCACGGCAGCCGGCAACCCCCCGGTGATGTTGAATCCCAGCAGCAGCCCTTTTTCTGCTCCGAGCCGGTTGCTGGCCAAGGGAATAGCGCCGGCCAGGTGGTAGGAAGTCGTTTCGTGCTCGAACTCGCGCATCAGAGGCAGTGCAGGCACTCCGATCTGCATGCTCCACCACAATTCCTCCTGTAAGGCCGGGAGCGGGGCATACAGCGCGACCTCCATGGACGTGAAAAATTCTTTGAGTTGTTTTGCGCGTTCCCGCACTTCGAAGGCGCTGGGTGCTGCAACGACGAAGATGGGAGTCACCTGGACCTTTACCTCGCGTTCGGAGCGTCCCAGGTCCTGCTGGAACTGATGGAGGTCCTGGGCATGGATGTCCAGCTCGGATTGGGACCCGGTGATACCGGTGTCAGTGCGTTGGTTGTATTGGTCGCTCAGCCGAGATTCATTCTTGGCGTTCTCCTGTTTGGCTGCACGTGCACTAGTGATCCGCATGCGCCAGACCCAGTCCACGGCGAATGGCATCTGGTCGATTGCCGCCATCCATTCGCCTCCTGGGAACCTGAATCCTCCGGTGGGCATGGCGGAAACAACCTGTAGGCACTGGTAGCTTGGTTCGTCGTTGGCAGCGACCTTGAGATATCGGCGCTCGAAGATGCGGTCGGTGTTTACCTCCGGATCATCGGTCTGCGCTCCGGCGTCCAGGAACGGGTCGATAACACGGTAGCTGGAAGTGCTTTGTTCAGATCCCAACGTCCCGTCTACCCCATCACCGGGGGTCAAGTCATCCAGGGACAGGCCACGCTGTTGGTGGTGCAATGCCAGCCAGACGATTTCCGCAGGGGTTGCCGGGCGGGCCTTCAACGCCGAAGGTAGAACGCCCTGCACGCGTTGTGCCGAGCGGAAGGAAGCTTCCACCAGTTCCGGGTGGGGAGCCATCCGCGGAAGTCCCAGTCGTTCGGATATGAATGACAGGCCGGTTGCCAGGTGACGTTTGAACGCATCCTTAGGATCGGACATTTTCAGTGGTACCGATAACCAATATGTCCTGACGCCTAGTTCCATGTTCTCGAGTTGGTCCAGAGTCTCTCCGACCTCTTCGCACCAACGCGGGACATCCTCCATTTCCAGGCCTTTGAGCATCGCCTCGGCGACCGAGGCTGGATCCACGTTCGCAGTGATCCCGCTGAGGAGTACTTCTCCCGAAAGCGACTGCAGGAACTCTTCATGCAGCTTCTTGATCAGGAACTTCTTCTTCGTCGGTGCATGACCGTAGGCCTGTCCATCAATGCGCCAGGTCGCCCAGACGGTCCCCGACGAGGTGAACATCAGGTTGTTCGTCAGATCGGTGATCGGCAGCTTCATGGTCTTCTCCTAGTTCGTGGCGTTGAGTTGGGCCAGCAGGTGCTGGACCGCGCTACTTCCGGCCACGGGCGTGTGTTGGGTCGTGGAAATGCGCGCGACAGGGTCTGCGACCCCTTCGGGTGCGGTCGCCACAACCACTTCGGTTCGGAACACCGGCCGGCGGGCGGTCGCAGGATTGTTGATCAAGATCCTGTGGCACCCTGAACGCTTCGGGGTTGGGAGGAATACTTTGGCTCCGCGGTATGTCCCCGTTTTCGGTGCCACCATGCTCCTCCCCCACCCCTCAACTAAGACGAGTGGGTTTCCGCGCACGGAGCGCAGGCGCCCTGCCACATAGACGGCGCCGCCGATGAACATTGCCAGGATCACGAGGTTGGCCAGGAAGCTCCCGGTTCCCCACAGGTTCATGGTCTTGATCCCGATGAACAGCGAGGCGAATGCGGTCATGAGTTGAGCGCCGGTGTACGGCCCGCCCCAGATCCGCTCGCCGCTGGGCAGGCGCCCAAACATGATGGGTACCCGCGACACTTGGAAAAACCGGGTGACCTGTGTCTGGTCGTTCATGTCCATGTCGGGCTCCTAGATCCTCGTGGAGTGTCCTGGGCTCCACGGGGGCTCGACGCGTTGGGCAGTCGGTACCGTGGATTCGATCTCTTCGCCTCCCCTGTCGGAGATCCATTTCATTCCACCGTTGAGTCCCCAAAGCATCAGGGCAGCGAGGCAGAGGGCACCGAAAGTCTTCATCCAGTTGCCCTTGGACCCTATGTAGACGCCAATGCAAACCACCAGGGCGACGAATCCGAAGATGATGAGGGTCGCCGAGGTGGCATCGGAGGCAAGCGTGGTGATGGAGTCGAGGAGGGGTCCGGCTTCGACCGAGTGGTTGATGTCCAAGGTGCGTTCCTTTCGTTGGCTACCGCGCACTTTGCGCGGTGGCGATGATTTCGTCGGGTCCCAAGTGGGAGACTTCCCACCGACCGGCCCTGGCCGTGAGGGTCAGCTGGTAGTCGGAAGTCAGAGTGGTTTCCTTATTCGCCTGCAACTTCACGCGAGCGTTGACATGGATTTGTTCCCCGTCTGCGGTCTTCTCCGGCGCTTCCCGATTGGCTACGACGTAGGCCAGCGAGATCTTCTTATGGGGGGCTGGTGAGATTGGTTTGAGCTCCGCGCCCGGAGCCGTGAAGCGCGAGAGATCACCGGTTCCGGACAGGTAGGCGTTGAGGAAACCCGAAACGGTGTCAGTGACCGCGTCTACCGCGGTGACGTCGGCGCTGTATCCGTTGAGTTTTTTCCCGCTGACTTCCAGCTCTGCGACTTCCCTGGGAAGCCCCAAGACGTCGATGCTGGTACCACCCACGGTGCGTAACACGACCTGGTAGGTGTGGGGGCCCCAGCTCTTCGAGGTCTTCACCTCAGCTGTGACAGCAACCTGGTATGTCCCCTCCCCGATCGCTTCCACGTTTGCTGCTGAAAGGTTCCGGGAATCCGACGCGGTCTTGGGCAGTCTCAAATCTCCGGTGGAGATGTACCGGTCAAGGTCGGTGGTGTCCTGGCGGTCGGCAGCCAACCAGGCAGCCACGTAGTTCTGGGCAACGGATCCCAGACTCTGCTCGGCCGCACTGGCTGGTTCCTCTTCGATCATGACGGGGCCATCCTGGGAGGCGTCGATGGCCACCACGACCCCTACACCGGCCACAGCCACCGGCCACAGAACTGCTGCGATGCAAATGCCTATAGTGACCGTCTTGGCCCGCAAGGTGCGCCCGTAGGTCCAGGGCTCAGTCTGTTCAGCTCCGGCATCCTCTTCCACATCGGTGATGTCACCGGTCTCCTCGGGACGGGGTTTCATGCGAGTCTTCACTGCTCTTCTACCTCTCCGATTCGACGAGCTGCTGCTCGGGCTGAAGCCATTGCCGGGGAATTCAAGAAAGTTATGAGCTCCTCAGCCGGAGCTGTTTCGAAGGGTGATTCCACGAGTCGCGCTAGATGCGACTCCAGTCGTTCCTCGGATTCGATGGCCGAGACAGCATCCGTGAAGAAGTTTCTTGTCCGAACGTCGATGACATGTTCGGTGGGCTCAGGCGACTGATCATGTCCCGGCATCGGTGGCTCCTGAAGGGTGTGGGGGTTCTGTAAATTGCTTCGCTATCCATGTACAGGCCCCCCTGGAACCTGTTTTTCCGGTACAACCCGAAAAACCTTCAAAAAACTTTCCTTCCCTTGGATCCCGGCCAATCCACGGAATTTCGAGTGTTCGAACCACCGCGCGCGCGAAGGGGCCATGCCTGATGCAGACCCTGATTCAGGGGCGCTGAGGAACGTCGATGGGGAACACAAACCAACACGGATGGAAGGTGCCCCACGATGTACAGCAACACGAGCCTGTTGAAGAAGATGTCCAGCGAATGGCAGCAAGGCTCCGGACCACGGGTCGATAACTACGGCACGTTGGGAACGCTGAGCGGCGATGAAGCAATGACCACCATCCGTCAGGCGGGTGCCCAGGACGCAGACAGAATGCTCCACCAGGCAATTTGCGAAGCCGCTGACGGAAACCCTGTCCTGGAGCGTCTACTGCTGCAAATGTTCATCGGAAAGATCGTTAAGTTCACCAGGTCATGCCGCTACCTCATCCACCTGAAGACGACCCGATCAGCAGACGAAGCATTCTGCGTTGGCATCGAATGCTTCTGGGAGGCCATCCGGAAATACCCGACACACCGGAAGGAGCACGTAGCAGCGAATCTGTGCTTGAACGCGTTGAAGATCATCAGCCGGCTGGATACAGAATTCGATGTGACGCCCTATGGAAATGAGTACGTGGGTCACACAAACCCCTCCCCCACCCTTCTGGAAACCGTGCCCCACGAAACCAGCAATTCTTGCTCGGGTGAAGAGCTCGCAGAAGTCATGCGGGTGTTGCAGTGGTCCATCGATGTCGAGTCACTTGCAAACGAAGAGGCTCGTCTGCTGGGTCAGTACACGGTCTCCACGGCGACAGAGAAGCACGAACTGGCTGAGGCTCTTGGACTCACGGTGACGTCGCTGAGCAAGAAGGTCTACAACATCAAGACCAAGCTGGCGAAGGCAATCAGCCATCACGGCATCGAACGCGGAGCGCTGGTGTGAACCAGTTATCCACGGATCCACAGCCGACCCCGTCCCCGCTTATGGAAATCTCCATGTTAATTAATAGCTTATGGGGCATGCCTGCATCCCTTGCAGGAGTAGGGCAATCGGCTAATCGGCGTCACCAAATGCACGTGGTCAGGCGTCACCAAATGCACGTGGACAACTTTGGAATTCCTGAAGAAGCGTCACCAAATGCACGTGCTCGATCCCAACGAATACGCGGAATCTCACCCCGAATCGCAGTGTTCACAGCCCTAAAACGAGGGCGTCACCAAATGCACGTGGATAACCCCCGCCATCCACAGAGCATCACCAGGAAAGTACCCACCCATGCTTGATACCCAGAACTCCCTGATTCCAGAACGCCAAATGCGTCTGCTGTCTTTGGCCAGCGAGATCGAAATGAATAGGGATGCCGGATACCGCGGGCATTACGCATCGCGGATCATGGCCCAGCTGTCGCTGCCCTATAGAAATCCCGGGGACCTCCCCGAATGGAGCAGGCGAAACAACGCCCTGACCTTGACCATCACGCCCGGGTCCATCAACACCAAGAACGGGCGCGAAAAGGCCTACCCATACGGAGTCATCCCCCGCTACTTGCTGACCTGGATGACGACAGAGGCCGTCCGGACGCAATCACGCCAGCTCCATATGGGGACATCCCTTAGCTCCTTCCTGGCAACGCTGGGCTTGAACTCCTCCGGAGCCAGTGGAAGGCGAGTCATGGACCAACTCAACAGGCTCGCAGTTGCTTCACTCAATGTGGAGGACATCCGTAAACAGGGCGACCGCTGGAATATTCAAGGAGCCAACTTCCACATTGCCTCTCGCTATGACCTCTGGTTCTCGAGCGATCAGCCCAGCACCCAGGATCAACTCCTCGACTCCACAATCACACTCTCGGA
>NZ_NRGU01000020.1:64624-89044 GCF_002332245.1 Glutamicibacter sp. BW78 | reverse complement strand
CCGGGGCCCTACGCATTTAAGGGTGCCGATGGAGCGCCAGCGCACGGTGCCGCCGCTGAAGGTAGTCTTGAAGCATGGACGGCATTTTCTCCCACGCGGAGCCCACACCCGACCCGGGAAGCGACGGAGGCCGGCCCCGGCTGGAACCGGTGGTGGCCTGCGTGACGGTCGCAATGGAATGTGAACAAGCCTATGAAGGGTTCGTCGACTACCTGCACCTCTGGTGGCCTCTGGGCACCGTGGGAACGATGGGTCCAGGCTCCCACCTGGGGATTGAGGATGGACTGCTGATCGAGGAGTCAGAAGAGGGCGAACGCAGGCAGTGGGGGAGCGTGGGTCGTGCAGAACCGCCGGGACGCAGCGAGGCTTCGGAGCGCTCCCATGGCCGGCTGGAATGGGATTTCATCCTCGGCTACGAGCAAGAAGCCCCGACCCACGTAGCGATCGACTTCGAGGAGACCGGCACCGGAGCCACCGACGTGAGGGTCACCCACGACGGCTGGGCTCCCGGCCCGGCAGGTGAAGGCCAACACGAGGTGGCCGAAGCCTGGCCCGAGATCCTGGGCTACTACCAACGGTTCATGGGCGGTGCCGCATGAGCGCACCGGTACAAAAGGTCGATGCCACGCTCGTGGCCGAACGCCTCACCAGCGCACTCGATGCGGAACAAGTCTGCGTTGAAGCCGCCGTGCTGGAGGACTACAGCCACGATTATGGTCACGTGGCCGATCCGCAGGTGCCCTTGGCCGTTGTCTTCGCCAGGGATGCCACCGACGTCCAGCAGGTCGTCCTGCTGGCTGGCGAGCTGGGCTTCTCGGTGATCGCCCGCGGCGCAGGGACCGGGGTCTCCGGTGGGGTCCATGCCACCCGTAATAGCGTGGTCCTCTCCCTGGAACGGATGGACGCCATCCTTGAGATCCGTGCCGAAGACGAAACCGCCGTCGTGCAGTCTGGAGTGATCAACTCCGACCTCAATGATGCGGTGGCCGTCCACGGGCTCATGTATGCCCCCGACCCTGCCAGCCATAAAATCTCCACGATCGGTGGGAATATCGCCACCAATGCCGGGGGACTGCGCTGCGCCAAATATGGGGTCACCCGTGACTCGGTCTTGGCGCTGGACGTCGTGCTGGCCGACGGCCGGCTCATCCACGTCGGACGCAACACCTTCAAGGGGGTAGCCGGCTATGACCTCACCAGCCTCTTCGTCGGATCCGAAGGAACCCTGGGGATTGTCGTTGCGGCCACCGTGAGGCTGCGCTATCTCAGTGCCGACCAACGTTCGATCGTGGCGCTCTTCCCCGATTTGGAGGGTGCCGCCGCGGGCGTACTGGCCATCGGCAAGGCCCGGGTCCAGCCGGCGATCACCGAAATGCTCGACTCCGGAACCATGCAGGTACTGGACTCGATCCACGGAACCCACCTCACCGACCGTGGGGGAGCGATGCTGCTGATTCGTACCGACGGCTACGGGGCGGCCATCGAGGAAGAAGTGATTCGCAAGGTTCTCACCGAGCTGGGGGCAGAAGTCAGTGCCTCGGGTGATGCCACGGCCGCGGAGCTCATCGAGATGCGCAGGAACAGTCGCGGCGACGAACAAGACGACGAGTTCCGGGCCGGCGAGGACATCGCCGTGCCGCGGTCGCAGCTCGTGGGCTATATCCACACGCTCCACGAAATCGCCGACAGGCATCAGGTCTGGGTCAGGGTCGTCTGCCATGCAGGAGACGGCAACCTCCACCCCACCTTCTGGATCGACCCCCGCGAGGGCCAAGCCGGGATGAAGCGACTGGAGGCCGCCTTGGACGAGTCGGTGCGCGCGGCCCTGGACGCTGGAGGAACGATCACCGGCGAGCACGGTGTGGGCCAATATAAGCGCCGCTGGCTGACCTGGGAGCTTGAACCCGACGTCCTGGACCTGCAGTACAGGATCCGCGGCTTGCTGGACCCGCAGGGCCTGTTGAACCCCGGAAAGGGAATCTGAAGCCACCGAACCCGATTAGTGAATTCGGGTCCGAACCGGTAAACTTCTTGAGGTTGATGACCCCACGGGGTGTGGCGCAGCTTGGTAGCGCGCGTCGTTCGGGACGACGAGGTCGCAGGTTCAAATCCTGTCACCCCGACCATCTTCCGGAGAACGAGCCACGGGTTCGAAGAAACCGGAGCAGTCGTCAACCACGGGGACGGGGCCGAGAGATCGGCCCCTTTTTCGTATCCGACCCACTGTCTTTGGCGCTAGGGGCGCGGCGGGGCGCCCGTGGAGGAGCGTGACGTGAACTCCGTGGGAAAGAATCCAGCAGTCGGGTCTGGGCCGCTGGCAGGATCTGTTTCGCCCAGGAGCGTGAGCATTTTGCCCACCGCGGCGGCCCCTTGTCCTCCTGGATCCTGGGCGATGGTTGTCAGCCCGAGGAGCTCGCCGAGCTCGTGTCCGTCGATGCCGATGACCGACACATCCTCGGGCACCCGCAGGCCAAGGTCGCGGGCCGCGAGAATCGCCCCGAAGGCCATCTCATCGGAGGCGCAGACGATCCCCGTGGGGCGCCGACGCGGGCTGGCCAGGACGTTGCGGACCTTCTGGTAGGCGCCCGCTGTGGAGAAATCGGCGGTCAGCAACCAGTCGCGACGGATAGGTACCTCTGCCTGGTCCATGGCGAATTCGAAGCCGTCCTCCCGGGCCGAACCCAGCTTGAAGTCCACCTCGAATTCCTCGGTACCGCCCAGGAAGGAGACCTCCCGATGGCCCAGGCCGATCAGGTGCTCCGTGGCCAGTGCGGCAATATTGAAGTCATCCACCCGAATCGTATCGATCTGGGGGATATATCCCCCGATGGCCACAACCGGTTTACCGACGGAGGCCAGCTGCTCGATCTCCTGGGGCTCCAGTTTGAGCGTGACCGTAATGACCCCGTCGAGGCGTTTGCGCAAGAGTAGTTCCGAGAACACGGAATCCCGGTGACGTTGTTCGCCACCGGTGTTGTACAAGGTGAGATCGTAGCCGGCATCGATCAGAGCGCTGGTGGCCCCCTGCAGCACGGTGGAGAAGAACCATCGGCCTACGGTGGGAACCACCAAACCGATATTCCGGCTACGGCCAGAAGCCAGGGAGGAGGCGTTATAGGACACGACGTAGCCCAATGACTCGGCGGCGGCCTGAACTCGTTCCTTGGCGGCGGCCGAAACCTTCCCGTTGCCGCTCAGGGCACGCGAGACGGTGGCTACTGAGACACCGGCCAATTCGGCCACGTCCTTGATGCCCGCCATGAGCGTCCTTCCGTCCACGGGCGTGGATTCGCCCGGTTGCCTATCGGTGCTGCCGCAGCCAGACCGCAGCATTCGGGGCCAAGAGCCCCACCCCGTCCGCGTCGGTGGTGGCTCCCGGTCCGCTGGAGAGCACAACCTCCCCCTCGGGCAGGGGCACCGGATCGTCCGAGGTGTTGAGCACGACGCCGATGCCGGAGTTCTCGAAGGCAATCACCCCGTCCGCAGGACGGGTATCGAGCCATTGCAGCCCACCGGAGCCGAGCTCCAGCCTACGCCGTGTCGCCAGAGCCTGCCGATACATGGACAAGGTCGACGCAGGATCCCCGTCTTGGGCGGACCGGGCGAGCCGTTCCCAGTCGGCTGGTTGGGGCAGCCAGGAAGTTTGCCCCGGGCCGAAGCCCAGTGTCGGGCCCGAAGGTGTCCAGGGCAGGGGAACACGACAGCCGTCACGACCGACCCGTTGACCGGCAGTGCGGAAGAAGTTCGGGTCCTGACGGAACCTGTCCTCCAAGGTGGTGTGGTCGGGCAACCCCAGCTCCTCACCCTGATACAGATAAGCCCCGCCCGGGAGGCCCAACATGAACACGGTGGCTGCCCGAGCGCGGGCCAACCCCAACTCATGATCGGGTTGCGGATCACGGGGGCCCAGACCGTCGCCGAAACGGACGGCGGCCGTGGAACCAAAACGGGTGACATGTCGGCTGACGTCATGGTTGGACAAGACCCAGGTACTGGGAGCCCCCACCGCGTCGAAAGCCGCCAGTGAACGATCCACCACGGCTCGCAGGGCCCGGGCATCCCACCCGGTATTGAGATACGGGAAGTTGAAGGCCTGTTGCATCTCATCCGAGCGGACCCAGTCGGCGACCGCATCCACCGGTTGGGCGTTGGCCTCGGCACACAGGATGCGTTCGCCGTCGTACTCGGCGAGGATGTCCCGCCACCTGCGGTAGATTTCGTGCACCCCCGGTTGGCCGAACATGGGGGCCTCGGAGAAGGGGAAGCCCGTGCTGGGGGAGCCGTTGGCGTTGCCGCCCCAATCCGGCAGCCCCGGTTTCTTGACCAGGGCATGGGCGACGTCGACCCGGAACCCGGCGACCCCGCGAGCCAACCAAAAGCGCAGGATCCTCTCGAACTCGGCGTGGACTGCCTGCGAATCCCAGTTGAAATCGGGTTGGGAGGAATCAAAGAGGTGCAGGTACCACTGCCCCGCGGTGCCATCGGGTTCGGTGACGCGGGTCCATGCGGGCCCGCCGAAGTGCGACTGCCAATTATTCGGCGGCTCCTGGCCTTCCACGCCACGACCATCGCGGAAGATGAACAGCTCGCGCTCGGCGGATCCCGGACCGGCCGCCCGGGCCGCACGGAAGGCCGTGTGCTCCTCGGAGCAGTGGTTGGGCACCAGGTCGACGATGACACGAAGGCCGAGATCGTCGGCCCGGGCGATGAGTGCGTCGAAGTCGTCAAGGTTCCCGAAGAGGGGGTCCACGTCGGTGTAATCGGAGACGTCGTATCCGGCATCGCGTTGCGGGGAGGGATAGAACGGCGAAAGCCAGACGGCGTCGACCCCCATACCGGCGATCTGGTGCAGCTCGGCGGTGATGCCGGCCAGATTGCCGGTGCCCGAACCGTGCAGATCCCGGAAGGACCGCGGGTAGATCTGATAGATCACCGAACTACGCCACCACGAGCGGTCCGTGGAAGGGGCGTGGGCTAGTGGACCGCGGGCAAAGGCCGGGTGCGGGACCGCTGAGGGGGCATCGGTGCGGGGTGCGGCGGTCGGCAGATCCGACACCGCGCTCACGGCAGGGGCTGGTCGCATGCGCTCCAGCATAGCGGCGGTCGCACCGTCGTGAAAACGTTTGCACACACTCCGGGGCTACGCGTCACGGAAGCCCACGCCGCTCGTGTGAAAGCTTACGATGATGACGTGCATCACCATCGGATTCACCGGAAGCCGACGATGAGAGACTGTCCACCAGGAGGCACCCATGATTCCAGCGCCACACCACGACGGCTCCGCACTCTATGTCGACCGCCAAGACCCCGCCCTGGGTCAGGACGTCGCCGTCCGGCTGCGAGTTCCTGCCGAACAGCCCACCCCCGGAGGGGTCTGGCTGCGCAGCGTCCGCGACGCCGAACCCCATTACGACGAAGCAACCCGTCTCGGGGAGGCCGGCGGCTGGGTCTGGTGGCAAGCCGTGCTGACCGTGGTGAACCCGGTACAGAAGTACCGCTGGGTGATGCGCACCGGGACGGGCTCGCTCTGGGTCAATGCCCGGGGAACCTCCCACCGGGACACCCCCGATGCCCAGGACTTCAGGATCTGCGCCGGTGCCGCGATCCCCGAGTGGATCCACCGTTCGGTCATGTACCAGGTCTTCCCCGACCGGTTCGCCCGCTCGGCTTCGGCAGCTGACCGCGAGCTACCCAGCTGGGCGGTTCCCGCCGACTGGGAAACCAGCGAGGTCATCGGCCGTGGCCCCGACACCCCGTACCAGTACTACGGCGGGGACCTGGCCGGCATTGGCGAACACCTGGACCACCTCGAGGCGATCGGGGCGACCGTGCTGTATCTGACACCGATGTTCCCGGCCCGTTCCAACCACCGCTACGACGCCTCCGACTTCGCAGGGGTCGACCCGCTGCTGGGCGGCGATGAGGCACTGATCCGACTCGTGGCCGATGCCCACGCCCGCGGGCTTCGGGTCGTGGGGGACCTGACGACCAACCACTCCGGGGACGCCCACGAATGGTTCAGGGCTGCCTACCGGAACCCCGAAGCCCCCGAATCCGATTTCTACTATTTCAGCAAGGACAATACCGAGTACCTGGCCTGGCTCGGGGTTGACTCGTTGCCGAAGTTCAACTGGCGCTCACAGGGGCTGCGGGAACGGTTCATCCTGGACGACGATTCGATGGTGGCCCGCTGGCTGCAGCCGCCGTTCAGCATGGACGGCTGGAGGATCGACGTCGGGAACATGACCGGGCGGGCCGGCGCCGACGACTTCAACCACGAGATCGCGGCACTCATCCGCCAGCGGATGCACGACATCAACCCCGAAGCCCTGCTGGTGGCCGAATCCACCTCCGATGCCGCCCCCGATTTCCAGGGGGACACTTGGCAGGGGGCCATGACCTACACCAACTTCACCCGCCCACTGTGGCAGTGGTTGGCCCGTCCGCGCACCTGGCAGGACGACGGCGCCGCGGTCATGCCGCAGGGCAATGTCACCTCCCAGCCGTGGCCCGACTTCTACGGTTTGCCCCAACGGGGGCCCGACAGCACCGGTGCCGAGGAGTTCCTGGACACTCATCTGGACTTCGCCGCAGCCTTCCCCTGGCGGGTGCGCCTGGCGAACCTCAACGCGATCGACACCCACGACACCGCCCGGGCGGCCAGCGCCATCCTTCCCGGCGCGCAACCGTTGGCCGTGGCCCTGCAGTTCACCCTGCCGGGGGTGCCGATGGTCTTCATGGGGGATGAATTCGGGCTCGAGGGTTTCAACGGGGAGAAATCCCGCACCCCCATGCCGTGGGATGATCCGCGCCGGATCCCCGCGGATCTACGCGGCCTCTACGCCTCGTTGTCGGCACTGCGACGGGAGCGTCCGGCACTGACCTCCGGGGGACTGCGGTGGCTGCACGCCGAGGGCGGGACGCTCGCCTTCATCCGCGAAGACCACCACGAAGCGGTTCTGGTGGTGCTCTTTCGCGATGCCGCCCGCGGCCTCCGGCTGGGGGGCCTGAACCCGGAGGCGAACCCGGTGCCTCTCTGGAGCCACGGAACCGTCACCTGTGAGGTGGACGAAGACTCCGGCGTCGTCCTCGGCGCCCAGGCACTCTGCGCGGCGGCCTTCACGCTGCCCGGAACAACCCTCCCCGCTGAACGGCGCTAACGACGGGATGACCGACGCCCATCATGCTGCCGGTTGCGGACCGCGAGGAGACGATCGAAGAAACCCACTTCCGGTTTTCGGACTCTCGATGTAAGCTGCATCACAATAGTCATCACCTGTTCGCATGGATAACCTGGTGTGGCTCTCCTGACCTCGTCGGCCTCAACCATGCCAGCGACAATGCCCCCCACAGTGGAGTGGGCACCGTTGCTGGATAGGTCGGAGGAGGCTCAATCATGACCGATGCCGCGGATCAAACCACCCAGGACATGGCTGCCACGGCCGTGACCGTCAATGACCACGAGATGTCCGTTGCGGACGTCGCCCCGCATACGACCACATTGCAGTGGTTGCGCGGCAGTGGGATCACCGGCCCCAAGGAGGGCTGCGCTGAAGGCGAATGCGGAGCCTGCGCCGTGATGGTCTCCCGCCCCGACGGAGACGGCGGCACCCGCTGGACGTCGATCAACTCCTGCCTGGTCCCTGCCGCCGCACTCGCAGGCCAGGAAATCTACACCGCCGAGGGGCTGGCTTCCTCCGAAGCGCTGCACCCCGTCCAACAGGAAATGGCCGTGCGGGGAGGCTCCCAATGCGGGTACTGCACCCCGGGGTTCGTCTCCTCGATGGCCGCCGAATACTATCGCGAAGACCGCACCGGTTGCGCCTGCGGCCCCGCGGGTTGCGGTTCGGCCCCCACCACCTCGGATATCGTCTCCGCCGCCCAGCCCGCACCCACAGGAAACGAACTTCCGTGGCCGATGGTCGCCCACGACGAGGCCCGGCCCCTCAAATCCTGGCTGCCCCCGCGGACCGGCGGCGCTGCGGAAGCGAGGACCGAACCGGCCACCAGATACGAAGCGACGCCGGCGCATGAACCGGATGTCGGAGCCAATGGGTTCGACCTTCACTCCCTCTCCGGGAACCTGTGCCGGTGCACCGGATACCGGCCGATCCGCGACGCGGCCTTCGCCCTGGGAGCCGTGGACCCCGACGACCCGATCGCCCGGCGACGAGAGCAGGCGGCACCGACCAGTCAGCCGTTGCGCCTCGAGAGCGACGGCGGCACGTTCGTTCGCCCGGTGGATCTCGCCGAGGCCCTGGAGCTTCTGGCCACGACGCAGGACGCCGTCCTGCTGGCCGGCTCCACCGACTGGGGCGTCGAACTGACCATCAAACACCGCCGGGCCCCCCTGACCATCGCCATCGACCAGTTGTCCGAAATGCGGCGGTTCCACGTCGCCGAGGACCATATCGAGATCGGAGCGGCGCTCACCCTCTCGGATGTTGAACGCCTCCTCGGCGGGTCGGTGCCCTTGCTCGGTGAACTCTTCCCGCTGTTTGCCTCCCGACTGATCCGCAATGCCGCGACGATCGGCGGAAACCTGGGAACCGGCTCCCCGATCGGGGATCTGGCGCCGGCGCTGTTGGCCCTAGACGCCGACCTGATACTCAGCTCCCCCCGGGGGGACCGGACGGTGGCCCTGGCCGAGTACTTCACCGGGTACCGGCAAAGTGTCCGGGAGGCGGACGAGCTCATTCGTGCGGTGCGCATCCCGACGCCGGTCGCGCCGCTGGGCAGGTTCTATAAGGTCGCCAAACGCAAATTCGACGATATTTCCTCCGTCGCCGTGGCCATCGCCGCGACCGTCACCGACGGCATGATCGAACAGATCCGCATCGGGGTCGGGGGAGCCGCCGCCACCCCGCTCCGTGCCCGGGACACCGAGGCGGCCTTGCTCGGCCAGCCGTGGACGGCCCCGACGTTCGAGGCCGCCGCCGCGGTGATGGAGGCCGAGGGGACGCCGATGTCCGACCACCGGGCCAGCGCCGCCTACCGCAGTGCCACGCTCGCCCAATCCATACGCCGCTTCTCTGAGGAGGTCGGATCATGAAACCGTTCTCGTCCCGGCCCCTGGCCGAAATCCCCGAAGACAGCGTTGCCGGGGTCGTCATGCCGCACGAGGCGGCGTGGGAACATGTCACCGGTCGGGCGCTGTACACCGACGACCTGCCCCACCGTTCGGCTCATGTCCTGCACGCGTGGCCCTTGCAGGTGTTCTCCGCACACGCCCGGATCGATTCCCTCGACACCTCCACCGCGGCGACCATGCCGGGGGTGGCCCGGGTGCTGACCGCCCACGACGTCCCGGGGAGCAACGATTACGGTGACATCGGGGACGAGACCCTCTTCCCCGAGGAAGTGCAGTTCCACGGCCAACCCGTGGCCTGGGTGCTCGCCGACACCCTGGAAAAGGCACGGCTGGCCAGCGAGGCCATTGAGATCTCCTATACCGAGCTGCCCTCCATCATCACCACCCAGGAGGCCATCGCCGCCGGACAGTTCCAAGGTCCCACGGGAACCCTCCAGCGCGGAGATGCGGATGCGGCCCTCGAGCAGGCCCCCACCGCCTCAGCGGCGGGATCGACATTCAGGGGCAGGAACACTTCTACCTCGAAACCCAGGCATCCTTCGCCACCATCGACGAGGGCGGCCAGGTCTTCATCCAGTCGTCGACCCAGGCACCCAGCCACACCCAAGAGGTCGTCGCCCGGGTCCTGGGGATTTCGTCGAGCCAGGTCACCGTGCAGTGTCTGCGCATGGGGGGAGGCTTTGGCGGGAAAGAAACGAACGCGAACGCGTTCGCCTCCGTCGCCGCCCTGGGCGCCGTACTGACCGGCAGGCCCGTGAGCCTGCGTCTGAACCGCACCCAAGACCTGACGATGACCGGCAAACGCGGTGGATTCCATGCCACCTGGGAGGCAGGCCTGGACGATGAGGGGCGTATCCTCGCCTATAAGGCGGTGCTGACTGCCGATGGTGGTTTCAGCGTCGACCTTTCGCCGGCGGTGGTCAGCCGGGCGTTATGCCATGTTGATAACGCCTACTATCTTCCCAACGTCCACGTGGTCGGCAGGATTGCCCGGACGAATAAGACCTCGCATACTGCCTTCCGCGGTTTTGGGGCCCCGGCAGGAATGATCGTGACCGAAGACCTGCTGGGTCAGGCGGCCACGAAACTGGGGATGAGCGAAGAAGAGATCCGCCGCCGGAACTTCTACACCCCGGGCCAGACCACACCCTACGGGCAGGTCGTCAGCCAGGCGTCACGTATGGAGGATATCTGGGACAAGCTCCTGGACACCAGTGACTACGATGACCGGCTGCGCGGCATCACGGAATTCAACGCCCGGCACCCGCACCTCAAACGCGGGCTGGCCATCACCCCGGTGAAATTCGGTGTCTCCTTCAATAAGCCGGTCCTGAACCAGGCCGGTGCCCTCGTGCTCATCTACCGGGACGGATCGGTACTGATCAATCACGGAGGCACGGAGATGGGCCAGGGGCTGCACACCAAAATGTTGCATGTCGCCGCGACCGCGCTAGGCCTCCCGCTGCGCCGGGTACGCCTGGCCCCGACCCGGACCGATAAGGTGCCCAACAGCTCGGCCACCTCCGCCTCGACCGGTTCGGACCTCAACGGAGGGGCGGTGAAGAACGCCTGCGAACTCATCCTCGACCGGTTGGCACCGGTGGCCGCAGGGATGCTGGGCGTGAACTCCAACGACGTCCGGATCAGCGGGGAGGTCGTCAGCGGTCTGGGAACGAAGAACACCGTGGGCTGGACAGAACTCGTCGAGACGGCCTACCAACAACGGGTGTCCCTGTCGGCGACCGGCTACTTCCGCACGGAAGGCCTCTACTTCGATCCGAGCACCTATCAGGGCAACGCCTTCAAGTATTACTCCCGCGGGGCAGCCGTGGCCGAGGTCGAAGTCGACGGGTACACCGGGGCGTATACGACACGGCAGGTGGACCTGCTGCACGACGTCGGAAGTTCGCTGTCGCCGTTGATCGACCTCGGGCAAATCGAGGGGGCCTTCGTCCAAGGAGCCGGTTGGCTCACCCAGGAGGACCTGCGCTGGGATACCAGCGATGGTGCGCAGCGGGGCAAACTGCTCACCCAGGCGGCGAGCACCTATAAGTTGCCGTCCTTCTCGGAACTGCCGCAGGTGTTCAACGTCGACCTCTACGTCCACCCCACCGATGACGGCAGCGTCTATGGTTCCAAGGCAGTGGGGGAGCCGCCCCTGATGCTCGCGATTGCCGTGCGGGAAGCGTTGCGGGCAGCCGCAGCGGCTTTCGGGGAGCCGGGACAACAGGTCGAACTGCCGTCCCCAGCCACCCCCGAAGCCGTGTACTGGGCGCTGGACCACGTCCGGCGCGGGGCCCCCGACCCGGCCCTCGCGGCCGAATGACGGTGGTGGGACATGATGGATTGGATCAGTGGAATCACCCGTGCCCGCGCTGCCGGGACCGCGGGGATCCTCGCGACGATCATCGACGTCCGGGGACATTCCCCCCGGGAGGTCGGTGCGAAGATGTTCATCGGCGCCGAGACCGCTTCGGGCAGTGTCGGCGGAGGCAATATGGAAGCCACCATCACCGAGCAGGCCCGCACCATGCTGACCAACGGGGCGGACACGGTCGTGGAAACCGAGTTCGGCCTCAACGAACACGCGCAGGTCGCCTATGGCACCCAATGCTGCGGCGGGACCGTCCGGGTGCTCCTTGAACCGATCGGTCGACGTCCCACGGTAGCGATCTTCGGTGCCGGCCACGTCGGCAAGGAGTTGGCGCGGATCCTCAGCCGCACCAATGTGACCCTCCACCTGGCCGATTCCCGGCGAGGCATGGTCGACGAAACTCTGGCCGAGACCCTGGAATCGGGGGCTGCCACCGTGCACCTGCACACCCTGCCGGCCCCCGAGACACTCATGGCCGCGCTCCCGGAGGACGCCCATGTGCTGATCCTGACCCACGACCACGCCGAAGACCTGATCCTGTGCGACGCCGCCCTACGGCGCGAAAGCATCGGGAGCATCGGAGTCATTGGCTCCTCCGCCAAATGGTCCAGGTTCCGCATGAAACTTGCCGCCGAGGGCCACACCGAGTCGGCTATCGAACGTATCCAATGCCCGATCGGGGTTCCCGACCTCACCGGGAAACACCCCGCCGTCATCGCCATCAGCGTCGCCGCCGACCTGATGCGCGTCTTCCAGAAAGCCACCCCATGACCCATGATTCCCTTGCGCCCGTGACGATCGTCCACGCTCTCATCCTGGACACTCCAGAGGACCCCTTCCACGGCGGTGAGCTGCGCGCCGAAGAATGCGCGCTCGCCGTCATCGACGGGGTGATCACCTTCCGCGGGCCCCTCTCCGAAGCACAACAACGCTATCCGGCAGCAACACTGACCACGGTGAAGGGGCTGCTGCTTCCCGGGCTGGTCGACACCCATGTGCACTACCCGCAAGTGCGGATTATCGGTGGGCTGGGGATGCCGCTGCTGGAATGGCTCGATCACTGTGCCCTGCCCGAGGAAGCCCGGATGGCCGATCCGGCCCATGCCCAGGCGGTGGCCAGCGAGTTCGTGAACGGACTGATTGGTGCAGGAACCACCACGGCACTGGCCTTCGGCGCCCATTACGTTCCCGCGACCGACGCACTGTTCCGTGCCGCACACCACAGTGGTCTGCGCATGACTGCGGGCCTCGTCGTTGCCGACCAGGTCCTGCGCGAAGACCTCCGAACCACCCCCGAACGAGCCGCCCGGGAGGCCGCCGGACTGATCGAAGCGTGGCATGGGAAGGGGAAGCTGCGGTACGCCGTCACACCGCGTTTCGCCCTGTCAGCGAGCGCCGACCTGCTCGACTCCTGCCGGGAGACCCTCAACGGCACTCCCGATCTATTCTTCACCTCCCATGTCAACGAGAACCCGGCAGAAATGGCGGCGGTGGCCGAACTCTTCCCGGACGCCTCGAACTACAGCGATGTCTACGACCGGCGCGGCCTGCTCGGGCGCCAGAGCCTCCTGGCCCATAACGTCCACCCGACCGACGCCGAACTGGCCCGACTCGGTGAGACAGGCACCGCGGTCGCCCACTGCCCCTCCTCGAACTCCTCCCTCGGCAGCGGCCTGTTTCCGCTGCGAAGACACCTCGAGGCGGGGGTGCGAGTCTCGCTGGGCTCCGATGTCGGCGCCGGGACCGGATTCAACCATTTCAAGGAAGGCCTACAGGCCTACTTCCATCAGCAGCTGCAACCGGACGGGGTACCCCTGGGTCCCGCGCATCTGCTCCATCTGGCTACCGTGTCCGGGGCCCGGGCACTGGGGCATGACGACGTCGGCCATCTCAGCGTCGGTGCCGTCTTCGACGCGATCGAGGTCAACCCGCCATCCGGGACACCCCTGGAAGCCATCCTGAAGAATGCTCCCAGCGCCGACCGCGCCCTGGCAGCAGTCTTCGCCAACGGGACAAGCGCGGATCTCGACCGCGTCTGGATGGGCGGTGTGGCGACTCATACCCGTACGCCAGAGTGATGTTCCAGACCCCCGCGGGTCAGCCGGGCCATCGTCCTTTGTGGATTTGATGAACCGCACCGTGGTGGTCCCACCAATGCTCAAAGGAGAGCAATGAGTACCAACACCCCAAAACGTGAAAGTGATCCGCCGCAACAAACCGCCGTCGCCGGTCGGAGCGTGATCGACAGATACTTCAAGGTCTCCGAACACGGCTCGACCTACGGCATCGAGATACGTGCCGGCATCACGACCTTCCTGGCGATGAGTTACGTCATCTTCGTCAACCCGAGCATTCTCAACGATGCCATGGCCGGCCAGATGCCCGAGGTGGGCAACCTGTTCACCCAGCTGGTCATGGTCACCTGCATGGCCGCGATCCTGGGCTCGCTGTATATGGGTTTGATTGCCCGCTACCCCTTCGCCCAGGCACCCGGCATGGGGCTGAACGCCTACTTCTCCTACACGGTCGTGCTGGGCTTGGGATACCGCTGGGAGACGGCGCTCGGCGCCGTCTTCATCTCCGGTGTCCTGTTCATCATCCTCAGCGTGTTCGGCATCCGGCAGGCGATCGCCAAGGCGCTGTCGACCAGTATGAAATACGCGATCACCGCAGGTATCGGTGCGTTCTTGGCCTTCCTGGGCATGAAGAACATGGGATTCGTGGTCAGCAACGACGCGACACTGGTCAGCATCGGGGACGTCACCAAACCGCACGTCTGGTTGGGGATGCTCGGACTGCTCATCATCGCCGTGCTGATGAAACTCAAGGTCAGGGCGGCGATCCTCTTGGGGATCATCGCCACGACCCTCATCGCGGTCATCAGCCGTCTGCCGGTCTACCCGGGGGCCGAGGAGGGCACCTTCGCGGCGTTCGGCGGCTTCGGTGGCTCACCGGTCCAAATGCCGATCTGGCCCAGTGACCTGGCCTTCCACCTGGATATCGGTGGGGCGTTGGGGGCAGGACTGCTCTCGGTGGTATTCACGTTCTTCTTCGTCGATTTCTTCGACGCCACCGGAACGCTCACCGGTCTGAGCCAACGCGCCGGCATGATCGGCAAGGATGGTGAAATGCCGCGAGCAAAGACCCTGTTTTCGATGGACGGGCTCGCAGCGCTCAGCGGTGCGGCACTGGGTACCTCGACCACGACCGCTTATGTCGAGTCGGCTGCCGGGGTCGAAGAAGGGGGCCGTACGGGGCTGACAGCGGTCACCGTGGCCGGCTTCTTCGGTCTGGCGATGTTCTTCTCACCGGTCATCGCCGCCGTACCAACCTCCGCCACGGCACCGGCACTCATCCTCGTCGGAGCGCTGATGATGGAGGGGGCACGCCATATCGAATGGGATGACATCTCCGAATCGTTGCCCGCGTTCCTGACGATCATCGTCATGCCCTTGACCTTCTCGATCGCCGAAGGTGTGGCCGTGGGCATCGTCTCCTACGCGCTCATCAAGGTGTTCTCGGGGCGGATCAAGGAAGCGCACTGGATTCTCTATCTCATCGGCGCGCTGCTGATTGTGCGGTGGATCTGGCTGGGGTGACCCTAGCGGACGGGCCCGTCGATCCAGCCCGGGGTCCTACTCCCCACCCTCGGGCTGGTCGACGGCGTCCAAGACCCCCGACGGGGGGTTGAGCATGATCGCCGCCTCGTCGCGGCGGTGACGCAGGATCGTCTCGATATAGGACTCGATGGTCTCGGCCATCGGGACGTTGCTGCCACGCTGCTCGGAGATGAACCAGCGGTGCTCGAGCACCTCATGGACCAGCTGGGCCGGTTCGAGCTTGCCATGGAGTTCGCGCGGAATCGCCTCGGTGATGGGTTCGAAAACCTCGTGGACCCATTGGGCCGCATTGAGTTCCTCATCCATCTCCGGGTGCTTGCGGGCGCGGAAGGCATCGATGTCATTGAGTAGCCGTCGAGCCTGGAACTCCTGGACATCCAAACCGGTCAGACGCAGCAGCCGGCGTTGATGGTGCCCGGCGTCGACGACCTTGGGCTGGATCTGAAGTTGGGTGCCGTCGGCGGTGGTCCGCAAGGCGATTTCGTCGACGTCGAAGCCCAGATCATTGAGCCGGCGGATCCGCTCATCGACCCGCCACCGTTCGGCCAGATCGACGTGGTCGCGGCGGGTGAGTTCCTGCCACAGCCGGTGGTAGCTGTCCATGATCTGCTCGCTGGTGGCCAGCGGGTCGACCGAGTCCTCGATCAACGAGGCCTCCATCAGATCCATGAGTTCACCGGCAATATTGACCCGGGCAATCTCCAGGTCGTACTCGCGTTGGCCCTCGGACAGGGAGGGATACAGTTCTCCCGTTTCGGCGTCCACGAGATAGGCGGCGAACGATTCGGCGTCGCGGCGGAACAGCGTGTTCGACAGGGAGACATCACCCCAGTAGAAGCCGGCCAGATGCAGCCGGACCAACAACAACGCCTGGGCGTCGATGAGCCGGTGCAGCGTCTCGCGCCGCAGCCGCTGGGAGAAGAGGGCGCGATAGGGCAGCGAATACTTCAGATGACGGGTGACCAGGACCGGGTTGAGTTCGTCGCCGTTCTCGTCGGCACGTCCGGTGATCACGGCCACCGGCTCCACGCAGGGGACCCCCAACCGGTTGAGTTTGCGCAGCATATGGTATTCGTGCCGGGCAATATGCTCCCCGGTCTCCTTGACCGCGATCACGGTTTCGCCCAGCAGCGCGAAGCGGACGACGTGGCGGGAGATGCCGCGCGGCAGCGCTGCCAGGTTCTTTGCGGGCCATTCCTCCAGGGGGATATGCCAGGGCAGGTCAAGCAGCGCCGAATCCATGGTGGCCGACGTGATGTTCAACGAACCGCCCAGCGACGTGCGCGGGGTTTCGTCGCTGATCGCGGTTTCGCGGGGAAGCTTACCGTGCTGGCTGTAATCGGTCGGTTCGTTATGCCAGCTGGCATAGTGGCGGGTCATCGCATCCTCGGTTCTGCACGGGGCCCACGGGCTGGAGGGGGGTGGAACGACGGCGGCCCCGCCTTCGCGGTGAAGGCGGGGCCGCCGTCGGCTACCGGTGGTGGTTACTCGGAATCGACGAGGTTCTCCACGTCGGCCAGCGAGGCCTGCGGGGCGTTGGCCGCCTCGGGATCACCCAGGCGCTGCCCGGTCTTGGTGTCGAACATGTGGATGTGCTCGGCCTTCGGGCGCACCATCACGGTGGAACCCTTCAGTGGGGGCCTGCGACCATCCACGCGGATGACCATCGGGTACTCGCGGCCGTCCAAGGTGGCGTGGCCGTACACGTAGGCGTCGGCGCCGAGTTCCTCGACGACGTCGACCTCGACGTCCAGGCCTTCACCGGCCCCGACGATCTCCAGGTCTTCGGGGCGCACGCCCGAGGTGATCGTCTGGCCGTTGGCCTCGGCCAGGACGGCCGGGTCCACCGGGTAGGTGTAGTTGCCGAATTCGATGCCACCGGAAACGGCGGGCAGTTCCAGCAGGTTCATGGCGGGGGAGCCGATGAAGCCGGCAACGAAGACGTTGGCCGGACGGTCGTAGAGGTTGCGAGGGGTGTCCACCTGCTGCAGGATCCCGGCGTTGAGGACCGCGACGCGGTCGCCCATCGTCATGGCCTCGACCTGGTCGTGGGTCACATACACGGTGGTGACGCCCAGACGACGGGTCAGTGAGGCGATCTGCGTACGCGTCTGCACACGCAGCTTCGCGTCGAGGTTCGACAACGGCTCGTCCATGAGGAAGACCTGCGGGGAACGCACGATCGCGCGGCCCATGGCCACACGCTGGCGTTGGCCGCCGGAGAGGGCCTTGGGCTTGCGGTCCAGGTAGTCCTCGAGGTCCAGCAGCTTGGCGGCCTCACGGACGCGTTCGGCGCGTTCGGCCTTGTCGATGCCGGCGATCTTCAGGGCGAAGCCCATGTTCTCGGCGACCGACATATGGGGGTAGAGCGCGTAGTTCTGGAAGACCATGGCGATGTCACGGTCCTTCGGCGGGACGTCGGTGACGTCGCGATCGCCGATGAGGATCCGTCCCGAGTTGACGTCCTCCAGCCCGGCGAGCATGCGGAGTGATGTTGACTTGCCGCAACCTGAAGGCCCGACGAAAACGAGGAATTCCCCGTCAGCAACATCGAGGCTGAGCTTATCGACTGCGGGCTTCGAAGTGCCCGGGTAAAGCCTGGTTGCCTGGTCAAAAGTGACTGTGGCCATGATTGATCTATCCCCTCACGGGCAGGTACGTGCCCGACGGTCCGTTGTGAATGGTGTCACAATCATCGCACACCGAGGGCCAATTGCAGAAGAGCCGGGACGTCACCAATTCCGTCGACCCGGAACGGGGCACGCGTTTTCCCCGGCCCGACCTTGACCCCGACGTCGCCCCGACGCAGGACGGAGAAGGCGTCTTCGTCGGTCACGTCGTCGCCGGCAAAGAGCACCGCATCGGCGTCAACCACCTCGCGTAGCCAGTTCAAACCGGCACCCTTATCCGCCCGGATGACCGAGGCTTCGAGGACGTTCTTGCCATCCGAGAGGCTCAACCCGGACAGGGCTTCCAACCGGCTCCGGGCCTTTCGAAGGGCGGCCGCACCCACCGCGGGTTCGGCCTGCCTGACATGGAGGACGACGCCGGCCGGCTTATGTTCCAGCGTGGTCCCCGGATGCGCTGCGGAAACGTCCTCGAGCCGGGAGACCGCCGCGGCGAGCAAGGTCTGCTGTGCTGGGCCGAGCTCCAGGCTGCCGGCATCGGCGGCCAGTTCAGGGGGCGCCCATAGCTGGCCGCCGTGGCTTCCGGCCAGCAGGACGCGGGGCCCCGGGCGGGCCACGGCGCGCAAGCTGTCCAGATCCCTGCCGGAGAGGAGTGCGGTGACGGTATTCTCCGCCTCACCCAGCTCGGCAAAGGCCTCCGCGGCGGCAGGCAGGGCGCGGGCATCTCCTGGCCGGTCCACGAAGGGGGCCATGGTGCCGTCGAAGTCCATGGCCACCAAAAGCAGCCCGACGTCGCCCAGTCCGTCCACGGCGCGACGAAGTGCGGCATCCAGAGCCATGGTCAGTCCTCCTCGGCCTGGGCCAGTGAGGCCAGGAAGTCGCGGGACCAGCGGGCCACGTCGTTGGTGCTGACCTGGCGACGCATGATGCGCATCCTCCGCGCTGCCTCCTGCTCCGGCATGCGGATGGCATCGAGAATGGATTCCTTCATCCCATCGATATCGTGCGGGTTCACCAAGACGGCGTGGCGCAACTGGTCGGCGGCCCCGGCAAACTCGCTGAGCACCAGGGCCCCTCGGTTATCGGCATGGGCCGCCACATATTCCTTGGCGACCAGGTTCATGCCGTCGCGCAGGGCGGTCACGAGCATCACATCGGCGGCCAAATAGAGGGCAACCATCTCCTCGACCGGGTAGCTGTGGTGCAGATAGCGCACCGCTGTGTGGCTCATCGTGTCGTATTCGCCGTTGATCCGTCCGACACTTCCTTCCACGTCCTCGCGCAGGGTGATGTAGTGGTCGACGTGTTCACGGCTGGGGCTGGCGACCTGGACCAGGGTGGCCTGACCCACGGTGAGTTCCTGGTCGGCGAGCAGTTCTCCGAAGGCCTTGATGCGGTGGCGGATGCCCTTGGTGTAGTCCAGCCGGTCGACGCCGAGCAGGATCACATCAGGATCGCCCAGATCGGCGCGAATCTCCCGTGAACGAGCCAGAACTGCGGGGTCCTCGGCCAATGCGGCGATCAAGGCCGAATCGATGGAAATCGGATGGGCTTCGGCCCGGGCCACCCGGTGCGGTGTCCCGTCCTCGTCCTGGACGTGCACACGCTGGGATTTGACCGTGAAACCGAGGTAACGCTTCACGCAGCGCAGGAAGTTGCTGGCATCGGATTGGCGTTGGAAGCCGATCAGATCGGCACCGAGGATCCCCTCAAGGACCCGGTGACGCCACGGCAGCTGCGCGAAGATCTCCATCGGGGGGAAGGGAATGTGGTTGAAGAAGCCGATCCTCAAATCCGGGCGCATGGCCCGCAACAACCGGGGGACCAGCTGAAGCTGGTAGTCCTGCACCCAGACCGTGGCGCCCTTCGACGCCGCCGCTGCTGCGGCTTCGGCAAAGCGCACGTTGATCTCGCGGTAGCGGTCCCACCAGGTGCGGTGGAACTCCGGGGGCATGATGACATCGTGGTAGAGCGGCCACAGGGTGGAGTTGGAGAAGCCCTCGTAGTACAGCTCGACATCCTCTTGGCTCAGCGGCACCGGAACCAGATGCATGCCATCTTCCTTGAACTCTTCGAGTTCCTCGTCCGTGGCCCCATGCCAACCGACCCAGGCGCCTTCGGCCGAAGCCATCACCGGTGCCAGGGCGGTGACCAGGCCGCCGGGGGAGCGGCGCCACTGAGCGGTGCCCTCGGCCGTGACAACCCGGTCCACGGGCAGCCGGTTGGCGACGACGACGAAGTCGAATTCCCCGGTGATGGGCTTCTTCTCGGCGGTGACGGGGGCCCGGCGCTCGCGTGACGCCGTCGTACTGCGGTAATCCTGCATGCTGTTGACTGTATTGGGCACGGCTTGCCTCCTTGGGGTGCGTGGACGTACCTCTTCTGCCCCGAGCTTATGCGTCCGGGCCAGCCCCTGCACTTCTCTCATGGCTGGCGCACAGGAACGGTGCCCTAAACTAAGTGGGGTTTCCCTGTCCGATCCAGCAGAGTAGGAATGTACTTTCATGGCATCAAACACCCCGCGGCCGCCGAAGGCCGAGAGGAACGCCACGGCCCGAGAGCAGGCCCGGCAGCTCCATGCACGGCAACAGACGGCCGCGAAGCGCAACTCCCTGTTCTTGAAGCTCGGCGTCGTGGTGGCGGTCGTGGCGATCATCGCGATCGTCGTGACGCTCGTATTGCAGAATAACAAGACGAGCATCCCCGATGCCGGACAGGCCCCGTCGCACGGCAATAAGTTCGGTGGTTACACGCTCACCCCTGACGGTCTGACCGATACCCCGACCATGTCGGTCGATAAGGATGCTGTCCCCGATGCCGGGACCATCGACGGCAAGAAGGTCCCCGGTGGCGTCACCGAAGGCAAGAAGGGCGAGCCCGTCCAGGTCGTCATCTACGCGGATATGAGCTGCCCGGTCTGCAAGGACTTCGAGACCCAGTACGGTGCCGAGCTGGAAAAAATGGCCGACGACGGTGACATCACCCTCGAATACCGGATCGCCACGTTCCTGGACCGCATGTCCTCGACGAACTACTCTTCGCGGGCAGCCAACGCCGTGGCCTGTGTCGCCGACAGCAAGCCCGAGGCGTTCAGCGACTACCTGACCGCACTGTTCGAGCAGCAGCCCGAGGAAGGTGGCGCGGGCCTGCCCAATGCGAAGCTGGCCAAGATCGCCGAGGAGTCGGGGGCCGGAGACATCTCCTCCTGCGCCGACGGCACCGAATTCCGGCCGTGGGCCGACTACGTGAACGCCGGTTTCCAGAAGTACGAGATCGGCGGAACCCCTTCCGCCTACATCAACGGTCACGAATGGAAGATCGGCGAAGAGGACTTCAAGCAGGTCCTCGACAAGGCAGTGGCCGACAATAAGTAGCCCCAGCCAAGGTCTCTTCACGGGCGGTCCCTGCTTCGGCGGGACCGCCCGTTTCCGCACCGGAGGGCACCTAGGCTAATCTTGTTCATGCTGCCGGGCTTCCGGCGCACATGCCTCCTTAGCTCAGCTGGCCAGAGCACCTGTCTTGTAAACAGGGGGTCGCCGGTTCGAATCCGGCAGGGGGCTCCACCGAAAGTGAAGCATCAACAGGGCGGGCCCGACCAGGGCGTTGACGTTCCGGCCTGTTATGGCCCACAGGGTCAGTAGCAGTCCTGACTCACATGACCTCGGAGCTCTCCGGGGTCATTCGTGGTTTGGCGAGGGCGCGCGTCGTATCGGCGGCTACCCCCGAGAGCCGCTCTGGAGGGGGCCTAGAAGATCATGCGCAGCAGAAAAAGCCCGACCCACACATAGCCGATGATCAGGCCGGAGAGGGCCAGCCCCGCTCCACCCTCACCAGTTTGGCGGATCTGGGATCGGGCGATGTGCCCGAAGATGATTCCGAGGATGCCGGTGAATATGCCCAAAACCAGGGCAAGGATGGCGAACAGGTTCGTCTGTGGCAGCACGGGCTGCTGATACATCGGTTGCCCGTTCATGGTGTAGCCGATTTGGGTGGGTACGCCCTGCGGTTGCCCGGCATTGAAATTCGCAGCGACGCCGGCCCTCGGCCTATTGGATGACTTCAGAACAATGACAAGAACGAGTCCGACAACCATGACGGCCACCAGGGCGATCACCCCGAGTATCAAAATGTGCCAGCCCTGCAATCCGCCCACGGTTCCCCTTCCACGGCGATGGTCGGGCCACCGCAACGATTTTTCTTCCCTATTACTGTCCCACCTAGGCCCGGCGTCCTGTCTACCCGTGCTGCGTCATGCTGACTGGCCTACTCGGCCTAGTCTTCCACGGTAACGCCGGTGACGTTCGCCAGCTCCGAGAGCCGGTGGACCAGCTCGTTGAGTGCTCCTGTCCCTTCGATCTCCAGTTCGACTCCGACCTCGCCCGCGGTGGATTGCTGTTCGGGTCCCTTCATCAGCCGGCTCATGGTCCCGCCGTTTCCGGCATCTTCGCGTTCGGTGGAGAACCCCTGGATTTGGAAGCCTTGGGTGGTGCAGGCCTGGAGGATCGCACGTAATGCGCCGGTGCCGTCGACATAGCTGACCCGCAGGCCATGCTCGGTCCGGTTGCCCAGAGACGTGCGACGGACGATCCACGGGTAGGTGTAGGCGACCACATAGTGGGCGAAGACCACGAAAACCGCGGGAACGATCAGGCCAGCACCCGATGCTGTGCCGATGGCCGCGGTCAGCCACACCGACGCAGCGGTGGTCAGGCCGCGGACCTTATTGCGCCGAACGAAGACGAGACCGGCGCCGATGAAGCCGATGCCAGAGACGATTTGGGCTGCGACACGGGACGGATCGAGGTTGATGTGCTCTTGGACGGCAGGGGCGATCACGTCGGAGAACCCATACTTGCTCACAATGGTGAACAAAGCGGCACCGACACCGACCAAAGTGTGGGTGCGCATACCCGCCGATTTGGCCTTGAGCTGGCGTTCGAACCCGATGGCCGTGGACAGGACGAGGGCAACCGATAGACACAGCAGCATCTGCCACCAGGTGGTTTCCCCGGACAGGATCATGATTTCGACTCCTTCGTGGCGCGGAAGAACCCACCATCGCTAGGCCATATTCCCTCAGTGCCTCCCATCATCGCGCTGGTGAAGCGCGGATGCCAGCCGTTGCCGGATTCCAGAAGGAACGATCCTGCCCTATTATCAAAGTTGCGCTGAAACTGGGTGGTTCAGCGACGGCTTGCGGCGCTCCATCGGCAAGCAGGGGGGAAGCGGATCTTTTCGCTGCCCAAATCATCTGAACCAAGGGCAGTACACCGTTATCCCTACTTGTGAATGTTGAGCGCGAAAAATGAATAAAACCCGAAACCTGCTGTGGTCTACAGCGACCGCACTGGCCTTGATCGCTGGCACCGTGGGGGTGGCCCCGGTTCAAGCAGCCCCGCCCAAAGATCATGTGGTCTCGCCGCTTAAGCCCAAAACCTATAGGTATTCCTCACCGCAAGGGCCGCGATGCATCCCGGTGCGCAACGGCACCACCATGCATCTCGGCCAAGACCTTCCAGCAAATGAGGGCAATGCGATCTATGCCGTGGCCGACGGTGTGGTGACAGCCACCCATCGAGGGGCCCGCGGAGGTTCCTCGGGCTACCTCATTGTCCGGCATGTCCTCTCCGGGAACACCTACTACACGGCCTACATCCACATGTGGGATGGCGGGAAGTTCGTCAAGGTCGGGCAGAAGGTCAAAGCGGGGCAGAAGATTGCCGAGGTCGGCAATTCCGGCCCGTCGACAGCCCCCCACCTGCATTTCGAGGTTTGGGGATCTGCCGGGTGGATGAAGGGCCCGACCATCGAACCGATGGCCTGGCTGAAGCGCTATGGCGTGGATATGCGCGCCAACGCGAGCGTCGTCTATAACTTCACGCTGCCTAAAAGCTGCAATTACTGGGCGGCCAGCGATCTGAACCTGCGCTCGTCCTCATCGTCGGGCTCCAAACTGGTCAAAAAGGTCCCCAAAGGCACCCCGATGACCAGCACCCCGGGAGCCTACTTGAACGGCTACGTCAAGGTCGTTGCCGCCGGTACGAGTGGGTGGGCACTACATGGAGCCGTGTCCCCGACTCGGGTCACCGCGTCGACCAACGACATTGAGGTCGTCCCGCTCTCGACCGCGGACTACAGCACCACCGGTGCGGTGAACCTGCGCCAGGGGCCGTCGACCGCATATAAGAGTCTCGGCGTTGTCCCGAAGAACGCTCAGGTCAAGGTCAACGGCACGGCTGGCGGCTGGATGAGGGTGGTATATAAAACCGGATCCACCTCCACCACCGGATTCATCGCCGGCTCCTATCTCAAACGTTCCGCACCGGCCGTCACCAAGCCGCCGGTGACGAAGCCGAAACCTGCAGCCCCGGCGAAACCCACCAAATCTGTGCCCCGCCAGACCACCTCCGCAGTCAACATGCGTCGCGGCGCGGGGACGAGTCACCCGACCGTCTTGGTCCTGCCAAAGGGTGCGAAGGTCGCGGAGATTTCAGCTTCCGGCGGTTGGTCCAAGGTCACATACTCCGGCAAGACCGGCTACGTTGCTACGTCCTTCCTGAGAAACGTTCCGTCCACGCCCGCGAAGGCGCCAGTCAAGAAGCCTGCAAAGGCTCCCGTGAAGGCTCCTGCGAAGAAGCCTGCCGCGAAGTCGGTCACGAAGGTGACGAAGGCAAACCTGAACATGCGTTCGGGTGCGGGGACGAAGTA
>NZ_NRGU01000020.1:64438-64600 GCF_002332245.1 Glutamicibacter sp. BW78 | reverse complement strand
GTTGGTGATCCCGAAGAACGCGAAGGTTGCGGTGGCTTCGACGGCCAAGAGCTGGGCGAAGGTCACCTATAAGGGCAAGAAGGGCTATGTCGCGGCGAGCTACCTGAAGACGGCCCCCGCGACGAAGGCGCCGGCGAAGAAGCCAGTGACGAAACCGACCAA
>NZ_NRGU01000020.1:0-64351 GCF_002332245.1 Glutamicibacter sp. BW78 | reverse complement strand
GTTGGTGATCCCGAAGAACGAGAAGGTTGCGGTGGCTTCGACGGCCAAGAGCTGGGCGAAGGTCACCTATAAGGGCAAGAAGGGCTATGTTGCCGCGAGCTACCTGAAGTAAATACCGGCGACGCCGGCGCCCCTCTCCTCAGGCAGGTGAGGGGCGGCGGCCTCCGGTTTCGCGGCGAACTCGATGAATTTGGTGGCGGGGCACGCCTCCGGTACCCTTTCTAGGTACGCCATCGCGGCGTGGCACCCGGTTCTTTAGCTCAGTTGGTTAGAGCGTTCGCTTCACACGCGAAAGGTCGCTGGTTCGAATCCAGTAAGAACCACCATCACCCCTCCTCCGGTATCGGAAGAGGGGTTTTTGCCGCCCGGAACCCCGACGGAACCGGCGGCCCACGGCGGCTGTCGCGCCCTTGAGACGGACTTGGGGATCGGTGCGGCTCTTCTGGAGGGCGAACACTAGCGATCAGCTGGCTGTGAACCAGCTGTCATCCCGGTCGACGCTCTTCGCCTGGCCACTGCCATCGACGACCGCGGTGACCTGCTCCAGCTCGGGAGCATCCATATAAAGGTTGTCAAGGATGGTCACCGAAATGCCCTGCAGATCCTCTTCGACAGTCATCATTCCGGAACCCACTTCATAGGAGGAGGGGAATGACTTGTCGAGGTGGATGACGAGTTCACCCTTCTCGGAAGATTCCCAGGACGTGATCAGTCGGAACGATGAAACCAGGCCTTCGGGCCCCTGGACGCCAAGTTGTTCGAACCATTGATTCATTTTTTCGTCCGCCCAGGCCTGGCCCTTGAGCTGGGATTCGGGACGTGGATCCGCGGCCATCATGGAGTCCCGCATGCTGACAGGCTGGCTCCGTTCCCACTTCCCGCGGGCATAGTCCACTGACAAGGTCCCGTCTTCGGTGACCGCTGTGATGTTCTCCACCGTGGGGAATTCTTCCGCGACGCTCTGCATCATCACACCGGCGATGGAGTCGAGTTCACTTGTTGCCGAGTAGTCGCTGATCCCCTCGGCGTTCCCGGTAATCGAATCATCGACGTGCAGAACGATCTCTCCGGGTTCCGTAGATTCCCAGCGGGTCACCAGGTTGAAAGGCCATATGAAACCTTGGATGCTGCGGGCGCCCTCAAAGTCGAGCCACTGCTGCATGACGGCATCGACCCATTGCTGTCCTGTGCCGGTTGGGTCCTGCGAAGGCATGACCGATGGTGAGGCGCGGGGGACTCCCGAAGCCTTCGTTTCCGTGGCTTGTGGTGCTGATTCGGATATGTCATTGCTGGAAACACTGCAACCGGCGAGTGCGATGGCCACCACGAGCGTGGGCGCCACGAAGTAAAAATGTTTCATCTGTTCCCCCAACAGTTGGATTCATGGCGAGTCTAGGGGGAAGGCACTGACGCTTTGGCACGCTGACGCCACACGCAACGAATCGTTACAACTTGGAAACCCCTAGTCACAGCCATATATCTCGAAAGTTCGAATCGGCTCGGTGCTGTGCTCCCATCCGGGGTTGCGTGCATGCGAAGGGCCGGCCCCACCTGCCGGGGATAACTGAACGGTCCAGTCCGTTTCGGCCCCCTACCGTGGAGGTCGGACTACGCTCCTCGCCGATGTCCAAGCCGCGAGGTTGGAAGAGCCTTGCGGGGACTTGCGGGTTCCGCGTGACGTCATGGGGGTACTTTCCTGAAAAGCCTTCTCATCGGGTTGTCTCCGACGCTAGGGGCCCCGTCGCAGGCTGGAACATCCACTCGGTTGATCCTGCACACGGCCGCTCTTTTGACGTTGGACACATCGGTCGGTCCACGGCTCTTTTGGCCTTGCCTCCGGTTGTAGAGTTGCCTACAGGAAACCCCGTCAGAACAGGAGAGTTCGTGTCCGACCGCGACAAGCCGGAGCCCTCCGAAATCACGGCGCCCACTCAGGATCCGAACCCGAAGGCCGGGGTGATGCCGCGCATTCCGACGTCGGAAATCAAACAGCCGGCAGGGCTCTTCAGCAGATTGGCCAGAAGCGCAAACCGTTCCTCGGAGAACGACGACGAGGCCGCTTCCGAAATCGAAGACACCGCACCGGGCTATCACGACGACTGGGTCAAAACGGAGCCCACTGGGGCGTTGGCGTATACGCCCGAGGCCTCAGACGCCGTCGAACAAGCGCGTCCTCGCACCGACCATGTCCTGCCCAGCGGCAGTGTCGACCTGCCGGGCTCCCCGGATGACCGTTCCAAGACGGAGCCGGTGTGGGATGGCATCACCCCACGGACCGCAGAGGTCCCCATCGCCGCGCCGCCGGCCCCGACGGCCTCACCCGGACCCCCCGAACGGGCCGACGCCACTGCCGCACCAGCCCAAGAAACGAAACAGGCTTCCGAACCATCGGCGACGACGTCCCCCGAGCAGCGGGTCAAGCCCTCGCGGAAGACCCAGCCAGGGTGGCCAGGCCGAACACCGGGCGCCCCCAAAAAGGGGGCAGCCAAGACCGCTGAGTATTCGGGCCCGACACCATCGACCGGTTCCACCCGTAAACCGGCACCGTGGAAGATCCCCGCGGCCCGACGACCCAAGCCGGCTCCGGCGGCACCTCCGACAACTACTTCGGTTCCGATCGACCCCGCCGTCGCGAGAGTATCCAACGTCGTCGCGCCGGAGGCACGCACCGGCCCGTCCGCGAAAGCCTCACCCAAGACCACCCCGCGGCCGGCACCGGCCCCGTTCCATGCCCCGAACCCGTTGCCGAGCGTCGCCCGGGCCGCCGGAAAGGCCACCCCTGCGGCCAAACGTGCGTTCTCGAAGCTGATGCACACCGAATCGCCGCCGACCCAGGCGTTCTCGATCGTGGACCGGCTGGTGGGTAGCCCCTATGCGAACCCGCTGATCCAGCAGCCGGGTGAATTCGACGCCAACGCCCGCCAGACCCTGGAATTTGCCTTGGATATGGCGGAGTCGATGTTCCGTTTCGGCGCCGGTGCCCTGCAGGCGGAAACCAGCGTCATCGCTGTCACCGCATCGTTGGGTCTGAGCAATGTCGACGTGGAGATCACCAACCAGTCGATCCATATCAACTACGCCCCACAAGACCAGAACCCGGTCTCCCTCTTGCGCGTGGTGCGTTCCTGGACCGGCAACTACCGGGGGCTGGCCCTGCTGCACGGTCTGGTCTCAGAGATCATTGCCGGTGGTGTCACCCGCACTCAGGCCACCGATCGATTACGCGAGATCCTCCGACAGCCCAAGCCCTACCCCCGGTGGATGGCCACCATGGGTGGCGGTGGTTTCTGCGCAGCCTTCGTCATGTTCATCGGAGGCAGTTGGTTCGGCGCGCTCGTAGCGCTGATTTCCTTCTGCCTGATTACCGGCATCATGAACGTCGTGGGCAGTTGGAGGGTCCCCGAATTCTTCACCATCGGGCTCGGTTCAGCAGTCACCACGGGCATCGCCATGCTTCTCTGGGCGGTCAACGCGCCGATCTCCCCGGCGGTGGTCGTGGCCGGCGGGATCATGTTGTTGTTGCCCTCGTCGAGATTCGTTTCGGCGGTCCAGGACGCGATTAACGGATTCCCGGTCACCGCAGCTGGCCGTTTCTTCTCATCCCTCCTGATCTACGGGGCCATTATTGCCGGGATCACCGCGGCACTGGTGACCGGGACGTTGCTGGGGATGCGGCGGTTGGACGTGTCCAATATCGACCAGATCTCCTACCCGACGGCGTTCCTGGCGTTCTTGGTCGCGGTCGCGGTGTTCTGCGTATCCATCTTCGAGCAGACAGCGCGCAGTCTGCTGCTGCCCACAGCCGGGGTCGCCCTGACCGGTTATCTGGCACTTTTGCTCGCACAAGCAATTGGGGTGGGGGACCGGATGGCCCCGGCCGTGGCGGCCATCGTTGTCGGTGGAGTCGGTCGCTGGGTGGCCATGAAGATGACCGCCCCGCAGCTCGTGGTCGCCGTCCCGGCAGTGACCTTCCTGCTGCCCGGACTGACGATTTTCCGAGCCATGTATGGCATCACGATCGATGCGGGAGACATGTCCGTGGGGCTGCTCCAAATGTTCAACGCCTTCGCCATCATCGTGGCCATCGCCGGCGGCGTTGTGCTCGGCGATACCGTCGCTCGCCCCTTCACCAAGGGGTGGATCACCCACGAACGGCGACGCATCCGCCGCCGCTAGCGGAGGTGCCGATCAGCCGGACAGCGGAAGCGTGGCTCCGGTATCCGGATGGTCATCGGTGGGTGCAGGTAAGCGCCAATCGACGGGATCCGCGCCCTGACCGGTGAGCAGTTCGTTGGCCCGGGTGAACGGGCGCGAGCCGAAGAAGCCGCGCCGTGCCGACAACGGCGAGGGATGGGCGCTGGTGATCACCGGCGTCGTACCGAGCAGTGGTTCGAAGCCCTGGGCTTGCCGTCCCCACAGGATGGACACCAGCGGGGTCGGGCGTGCCACCAGCGCGGTGATGGCTGCGGTCGTAAATTCCTGCCACCCCAGCTTCCGATGTGAGCCGGTGTCCCCGGCGGCCACCGACAGGATCGGGTTCAACAGCAAGACGCCCTGCTCGGCCCAAGCGCTCAGGTTCCCGGTAGCTGGAAACGGGTAGCCGGTGTCTTGGCAGTATTCGGTGAAGATGTTTTTCAGGCTGCGGGGCAGTGGGGTCACCGACTCATCGACGGCGAAGGCCAGCCCAATCGAGTGCCCGGGTGTCGGGTAGGGGTCCTGACCGAGGATGAGGACCCTGACGTCCGCCAGCGGCAGGTGGAAGGCTCGCAACAGATGTTCGGGGGCCGGTAGCACCTGCTCGCCGGCAGCACGCCGAGCGGAAAGGTCCGTATCGATCTTTTGCAACCGAGGCATCACCGGAGCCAGGGCCTCGGCCCAGTCGGGGGCCATGGGCCAGGGGGTTTGCTCCACAGCTGTCTTCATGAGCCCATTCTGCCCGGCAGAACGCACCAACCGGCAAATGACATCGATGTAATTCGCCACTAGGATGGGTGTGGGCGACTCGCGTCCGGGCCAGGCCCGGCGGCAGGAATCGTCGGAGGAGCGACAGGTCAAGGAGGCAGGCGATGGCAGTACAGGCGGGCGAACTGGAGTTCGAACCCGACGAGGACAGCCCGCTGGACGTCCGCGACCAGCAGATTCTGGCGCTCGAACGTCAATGGTGGAAATACGCCGGTGCCAAGGAACAGGCCATCCGCGAACTTTTCGATCTTTCGGCGGCCAACTACTACCAGCTGCTCAATGCACTGATCGACACGGACGCCGCGCTGGCGCATGATCCGATGCTTGTCAAAAGATTGCGTAGACTTCGATCAACGAGGCATCGTGCCCGCAGTGCGCGCCGGCTGGCGGGCGAGGCGTAGGCCCGATTCCGGCACCATCCGCCGCTGCACCGAAGGAACCAAGGACTGCGATGACGAAGCACCCGAACGACGAGTTCGACAGGGTCCCGGAATTCACCGACCGTAAGGGAATTCACCGGCAAACCATTTCCGGCGCCGCTACCCGCCGGTCACCATTGGGCTGGATCGTCGCCTTCGGCATCTTGGCCCTGGTCGTTGGCCTCTTCAGCTACTTCGTCCTGCCGCAGTTGACCGGCCAGCCGGTCGCCACCCCGGCAAACAGTTCCAGTTCGGCCAGCCAGTCCCCGGCCTCGGCAACGAAGGGTGCAGCGGAAAGTCAGGCGCCGGAGGAATCCGCGGATGATTCCGCAGCCGCTGAATCCTCTGCCGCCGCCGAGTCTGCAGCTGCGGCGAAATCCGAGGCAGCAGCCTCCGAGGCGGCGAAGAAGTCCAAGGCCGCTGCCGCTTCCTCCAGTTCCGCTGCCGCAGCCTCCTCCAGCTCTGCCGCTGCCGCGCCGGATACCTCCACCAAGATCGGCGTCTACAACGGCTCCCGCCGAACGGGCTTGGCCGCCTCCGGCCAGGCCAAGCTCAGCGCCGCGGGCTTTAGCAATCTCAGCGCCGCGAACTGGACCAAACGCGTGAGCAGCTCGATCGTCTACTACAAGTCCGACGAGGATAAAGCCACTGCCGAGAAGGCCGCCGGCGCGATGGGGATCGGCACGGTGTACCAAACCTCGCAGATTCCCGGTCGCATCGCCGTCGTTCTCGGAGCCGATTTCTAGGTCCCCACGGTCCCAGTGGCGCCGTTCGGGTTAAGCCGGACGTGAAGAGTTTCCCGAAAACGGCCCTCATGGCTTGCACTCGAGGGTGGAGAGTGCCAATAATTGATTTAGCACTCAGGTGTTGCGACTGCTAAGCGCGGGGCGGATCCATTTCGTCACAACCTACCGGCAGCGAATACCGCGGGTGAACCCCGGATCAGTTGCAGCGAGGGTGTGGGCGCGGCGTTCAGATAACGCAGCACCCCACCCGTCCGTCGCGGGCGTTTCAACTGGTTCATGAATTCGCAAGACTGTCCCGAAAGGACCACTAGCCACTATGGCCAAGATGATTGCATTTGACGAGGAAGCACGCCGCGGCCTCGAGCGGGGTTTGAACACCCTGGCCGACGCCGTCAAGGTGACCCTCGGCCCGCGCGGGCGCAACGTTGTTCTCGAGAAGAAGTGGGGCGCACCCACCATCACGAACGACGGCGTCTCCATCGCCAAGGAAATCGAGCTGGACGAGCCGTACGAGAAGATCGGTGCCGAGCTGGTCAAGGAGGTCGCCAAGAAGACCGACGACATCGCAGGCGACGGCACCACCACCGCTACCGTGCTGGCCCAGGCACTGGTCAAGGAAGGCCTGCGCAACGTTGCTGCCGGCGCCGACCCGCTCTCGCTGAAGCGCGGGATCCAGAAGGCCGTCGAGGCCGTGACCAGCGAACTGTTCGACTCGGCAGTGGAAATCGAAACCAAGGAGCAGATCGCGGCCACCGCGTCGATCTCCGCTGGTGATTCCCAGATCGGCGAACTCATCGCTGAGGCCCTGGACAAGGTCGGCAAGGAAGGCGTCGTCACGGTCGAGGAGTCCAACACCTTCGGGCTGGACCTCGAACTGACCGAAGGCATGCGCTTCGATAAGGGCTACCTCTCGGCCTACTTCGTCTCCGATGCAGAACGTCAGGAAACGGTCCTCGAGGATCCGTACATCCTGATCGTCAACTCCAAGATCTCCTCCGTCAAGGACATGGTCGCCGTCCTGGAGAAGGTCATGCAGTCCGGCAAGCCGCTGCTGATCATCGCCGAAGACATCGAGGGCGAAGCCCTGGCCACCCTCGTGGTCAACAAGCTCAAGGGCACCTTCAAGTCCGTTGCCGTGAAGGCACCGGGCTTCGGTGACCGTCGCAAGGCCATGCTCGCCGATATCGCCATCCTCACCGGTGGCCAGGTCATCGCCGAGGAAGTCGGACTGAAGCTCGAAACCGCAACGCTCGACCAGTTGGGACAGGCCCGCAAGGTCGTTGTCACCAAGGACGAGACCACCATCGTTGAGGGTGCCGGCGACGCCGAGGAGATCTCGGGCCGGGTCAACCAGATCCGTGCCGAAATCGAAAACTCCGATTCGGATTACGACCGCGAGAAGCTGCAGGAACGTCTGGCCAAGCTGGCCGGTGGCGTTGCAGTGATCAAGGCCGGTGCCGCAACCGAGGTCGAGCTCAACGAGCGCAAGCACCGCATCGAAGACGCCGTGCGTAACGCCAAGGCAGCAGTCGAAGAGGGCATCGTCGCCGGCGGCGGCGTGGCTCTGATTCAGGCTGGCGCGAAGGCCTTCGCGAAGCTGACACTGGAAGGCGACGAGGCCACTGGCGCGAACATCGTCAAGGTTGCCATCGAAGCCCCGCTGAAGCAGATTGCCTTCAACGCCGGCCACGAGCCCGGCGTCGTCGCCGATAAGGTCAAGGGCCTGCCCTCGGGCCACGGCCTGAACGCCGCAACCGGTGTGTACGAGGACCTGCTGGCAGCAGGCGTCAACGACCCGGTGAAGGTCACGCGCTCCGCCCTGGAGAACGCAGCCTCCATCGCCGGTCTGTTCCTCACCACCGAGGCAGTCGTCGCCGATCAGCCCGAGAAGGCTGGCGCCGGGATGCCCGGTGGAGACGACATGGGCGGCATGGGCGGTATGGGCGGCTTCTAGCCTCCCGGGCCCTGTAGCCCCTGCACGACGACGCCGGCGCGGTCACCTCGGAAACGAGGGGCCGCGCCGGCGGCGTTTAAGCCAGGGGAGCGGTTGCTATGCGACCGGCAGTTCTGCCAGCTCGGCGAGGAGGTTGGACCTGGCGGGCCCCTCCCAGAGAAACCGTCCGCTGCTGGTGCCGAAGAGCGGTTCGGTGGCTAGCAGGGAGCGCAGAACGGCTGACCGGCCCCGAGCGAAATCGACGTCAGACACCATGGAGTAGTCGCGGCGCACTGCGGCCACATAACGGCGATAGGCGGGCTCCGGACGGGCGAGGACCTCCAGATCGGCATCGCAGAGCAGCCGGCCGGCGGCGTCATGTTCCGCGGGACGGTGGCTGGTGGTCACCCGCACGAGCCGGGCCACCTCGTCTATCTCGGCGTTCGGGACGCCGGAGGCTGGAAGCAGCTGCTCCGCCAATCGCGCGGATTCCTCCTCGTCCTGACCTGCGACCCCGGCATAGACGGCGTCGTGGAACCAGGCGGCCAGCCAGGGCGCGCGCGGATGGGAGCCGAGAGGCTCTCCTTTCGAACGCAGCAGGTCGAGGGCCCGCAGCACGGCCAGCAGGTGGGCCCGGTCGTGGTAATGCCGGTGAGGCTCTGACCAGCGGGCCATCAGTTCTGCGGCGATGCCCGTGTTCCCGGGGAGCAACCGGTCCCAGGCGTCGGCGAGGACTCCTTCGAGCTTCTCGGGGCGTTGATGGGCGGGGATACGCACGCCGGAGCGGATTAGGCGCCGGGCCAGTTCGGTGGCTGGAACCGGAAGAGCCCCGGCAGCGACAAGGGAGTCGAAACGGCGACGGGGGACGTCATAGTGGTCTCGGTCGAAGGCGCGCCGACTCAGCCCGGCTGTCGCAGCAAAGGCATGGAGCTCTTCCACCGAGACATCGGAAACCAGATGCGAGAAGACCGTACCGTGGGCCGGCCACAGCGGGGGGTCGATGAGGATGGCCATGGACCCAGATTACCGGCGTTCCCAGTCCCGCAGTACTGCCTGTGCGGCGTTCCATCCGGCCATTCCGTGCACGCCTCCGCCCGGCGGGGTGGAGGAGGAGCAGATGTAGAGTCCCGGTGTCCCGGTGTTGTAGGGCCGCAGGGTCGGCGCCGGGCGCAGGACTTGTTGGATCCCCTTGAGCGATCCACCCCCGATGTCTCCTCCCACGAGATTCGGGTTCCACGACTCCAACACCTGCGGCGAGGAATCGACCCGGCCGATAATGCGGTCCTGGAATCCGGGGGCGAACCGTTCGATGTGGGCATCGATCAGGGGCGCCGCATCGGCGGTACACCCGTTGGGGACATGCGCATAGGCCCAGACGACCTGCCGTCCGTCCCGAGTCCGGCTGGGATCGGCATTCGATTGCTGGCAGAGCAAGACAAAAGGGCGGGGCGGCAGACGCCCTCGATGGGTCATCGATTCGGCTTCGGCGATCTCCTCCATCGTTCCACCCACGTGAACGGTTCCGGCATCGGCCGTCCGCGGGTCGGACCAGGGGATGGGGCCATCAAGCAGGTAGTCGACTTTGTAGCCGCCCATACCGTACTTCCACTTTGCGAGATGATGGCGGTAGCGGTCCTCCAACCCTGCCCCTTCGAGCTTCAGGATCTGGCGGGGAGTGAGATCCAGCAGGACGGCATCGGCCTGGGGAAGGTCTCGCAAATCAGTCACCGGGGAATTGGTGTGGATCTTCGCCCCGCGCTGGTCCAAGACGTCCAGCAGTGCGTCCACGATCCTGCCGGTTCCACCCCGGGCCACGGGCCATCCCAGAGTCTGCCCGAGCCCTCCGAAGACCAGCCCGAAAGCGGCCGTGAACGGATGGGTCGGCGGCAGCATGGAATGGGCTGCGGAACCGATGAACAGCGCCTTTGCTTCCTCCGTCTCGAAGAGACGACGGGCCAGTAGATGGGCCGGCCAAGCGGCCCGCACGCCGAAGGACGCCATGGATAGCGGATGCGGTGGCATACGAAGCAGCGGACCGGTGATGTTCTCCAGCGTTCGGTGTGGGTGCTCGACCACCGGTCGGTGCAATCTGCGCCAGACGTCCCGGTCGGTGCCCAGCGTTGAAGCAGTCAATGAGGCATCTTGTTGCAGTAGGGCCGCATCACGTCCGGGCAGAGGATGCGCCATGGGAAAGGTGGGGTGCACCCATTCGAGGCCGTGATCGGTCAGGCCGAGTTCGCGAAAAGCCGGACTACCCACGCCGAAGGGGTGGCCGGCAGCGCCCAGATCGGTGATGAAACCGTCCCCGAGGATCTCGGCCGAACGCGCTGCACCGCCGGGGAGGGGGCCCTGTTCATAGATCGTCACTTCGACGCCTTGGCGGGCCAACAAGGCCGCGGCGGTCAGGCCGTTGGGGCCCGAACCGACAACGATGGCGGTGCGTGACATCCAAATCTCCGTTTCCACGAGGGGCTGATGACTATTGTGCAGCAGTAATCACTGAGTTCTGTCATTGGCTCGACGGGCGTGGTCCCGGAGCGCCGGCGGCTTAGTAGGTGAACATCCTGGCGTTCGCGGCTTCGGCGTCGTCATACTGCTGCGAGGCTTGGGAGAGGGCGGTATTAATGGCTGTCAGGGACTCTTCGACCTTCATCTGGGTGGCCCGCCAATCGGCCACGACGGCCTGGAAGTTCGAGGATGCCGCCCCGTGCCAGGAGGATTCGAGGTCGCGCAGCCCGGCTTGCATGGTGTTCACCTCGGCCCGTAGGCGCTCGATGGTTCCTTGGACGGATTGGGCCCTTCCGCGCATTTCTGCTGTGTTGGCCGAAAAACTACTCATGGTCACTCCCCGCTCGCCTTCTCGACCTTTGTGGCCGGGGGCTACCGGATGTGCCCCAACACCACCATGCGGGGTTGCAAACGGATCCGTCGTCGGGCTACAACGAACGGTGGAAGGATCAGCCCGCGTCGTCGTCGGTGGAGGACGAGTCGGTGGGGACCAGTGGCAGGTGGATGGACATCGTGGCGCCACCACCAGGGGTCTCGGTGAGCCGGACTGAACCATCATGCTGGGCAACGATTGCTGCGACGATTGCCAACCCGAGTCCGGTCCCTCCGGTTTCCCGTTGCCGGGAGCTATCGGCCCGGTAGAACCGCTCGAAGACCCGGGCGGCATCCTCATCGGAGATCCCGTTGCCGTGGTCCCGAATCGCCAGTACGGCATCCGAGCGGCCATCGATCACCGGTAGCACCCCGACAGCCACTTCAAGGGGCGAACCTTCGGGGGTGTAGCGCAGCGCATTGGTCATCAGGTTCCCCACGACCTGACGCAGCCGCAGCTCGTCCCCGCTGCTCGGGGCGCTGGCAGCTTGCGGTCCGTCAAGACCGACGAGGCGGACCTCACGTGTTGGGGCGTTGACCCGGGCATCCTCGACCGCGTCGGAGCCCAACAGCAGAAGGTCCACCGGCTGGCGTTCCAGGGGGCGTTGCTCGTCGAGCCTGGCCAAGGTCAGCAGATCTTCCACGAGCTGGGCCATGCGCTTGGCTTCACCTTCGATCCGTCCCATGGCGGTACCAACCTGTTCCTCCCCGCTGACCCCACCGTGCCGGTAGAGCTCGGAGTATCCCTGGATGGTGACCAACGGGGTCCGCAGTTCATGGGAGGCATCCTGGATGAAACGGCGCATCTTGCGTTCCGAGGCAGCCCGCCCGCGGAAGGCCTGCTCGATATGCGCGAGCATGGCGTTGAGGGAACGTGATAATCGCCCGACCTCGGTTTCGGGTGGATATTCCTCCACCCGTCGAGACAGGTCCCCGGCAGCAATCGCTGCGGCAGTCCGTTCTACCCGGACCAGAGGTCTCAACGCACGCCCGGTGATGCCGTAGGCGATCATCGACATGACCAGCGTGACCAGGGTGCCACTGGTGACCACGAGTTTCGTGGCTTTATCCACGGTGCCCATGGTCGACTGCAAGGGCAGGGAGACGACGATGTATCCGTCGTTGTTGCGTAATGTGTAGACGCCGGTACGCCAACCACGGGAGGACTCCTCCGTGCCGGGGACATCCATGGTGGAGGACTCCAGCTCCCGGACTTCGTCGACGGTCATCGGAGGAACCTGGGGGGCATCGGTGTGTTTCGGATGCGGAAGTTCGTAGCGCACCTTACCGCTATTATCCCGCAAAGTTCCCCGGAAACGGTTGAACTCCAGCGTCGCTCCCTCACTGGGCAGCTCCTGGTCTTTCCAGGAGGACCACATGATGTTGGCCAACGCGATGGAGTTGTCCTTGAGGTCGGTATCCATCTGGTCCTGCAGGGTCAGCCGAAGCGATGCCGACGCGGCTAGAGCCGTGACCAACACCCCGCACATCATCAGCGTGGCCATGAGGGCCACGAGCTTGGATCTCAGGGATACCTGCCGCAGGAGGCGGGGGAGTGAACGCACCAGAGGCCGGACCTAGCGCCGGTCGGCGGAGCGCAGCAGGTAGCCCACCCCGCGCTTGGTCTGGATCATGGCCGGCCAGTCCTCCCGGGCATCGATCTTCCGGCGCAGATAGGAAATATAGGATTCCACGATGGAGGCATCGCCGTTGAAGTCGTATTCCCAGACGTGGTCGAGGATCTGGGCCTTGGAGAGTACCCGGTTGGGATTCATCATCAGATAGCGCAGCAACTTGAACTCGGTGGGGGACAAATCCACCACTTCGCCGGCGCGCCGAACTTCGTGGGCGTCGTCGTCGAGTTCCAGATCGTCCACGCGGATGACCGCATCGTCTTCATCGAGTGGCTGGGTCCGACGTAATACGGCACGAATCCTGGCCACGACTTCGTCGAGGCTGAAGGGTTTGGTCACGTAGTCGTCCCCACCGACGGTCAGCCCCTGGACCTTATCTTCGGTTCCGTCGCGCGCGGTCAAAAAGAGCACGGGAAAGTGGCGTCCAGCTGCGCGGAGCTTGCGGGTGATGGTGAACCCGTCCATATCGGGGAGCATGACGTCCAGGACAGCAAGGTCTGGCAGTTCCTTTTCGACGGCTGCCAATGCCTCACGACCGTTGGCTGCAGCGGTGACGTCGAAGCCAGCGAAACGCAGGGACGTGGAGAGCAGCTCACGAATATTGGGTTCATCGTCGACGACGAGAAGCTTGGCTTCCGCAGGTTTGTCAGTCATAACACCAATTGTGCGTGCAAAGTCTGGGAGTTTTCTGTGCGTCAGATGTGTGTCGTGATGCCAGGATGCTGGCGGAGGCGACGGGCTTAGCGGCGGCGTCTGGTTCTGATGCGCAGCAGAAGGAGAGTAATCAGCAAGAGGAAGGCGACCGGTAGGCCGTAGAGGCCAACGGCCATCACCTGGGTGAACGGTGTGGTCCCTGCGGCGTACTGGATGAGGACGAAGGCCAAACTTAGAATGGAGATCAAGGCGATTGCCGCGGCCAACACGGTCACGATGCGCTGCGCGGTGGCGGGGGAATCAAGGGTATTCACCCGGTCAAAATATCAGCGTCGAGGCGGGGCACAAAGTCCTGACGGCCGCGGGCATGCCGTACTCTAGACGAATAGACTTCCCCGGCCAGGATCGTATCCGCGCGTAGACGCAGTCGATGCAGGTTCGGCCGGGAATCCAGACGCGGCGCGGGCAATGGGCCGGGCGCCGCCGGTACGTGAGAACGAGGTAAGCGAAGTGCCTTTCGGCAAAGTGAAGTGGTTTGAAGCCTCCAAGGGTTTCGGGTTCCTGGTCACCGATGACGGTCAGGAGGTGTACTTGCACGCCTCGGCGCTGCCCGAAGGGGTCAAAGAGGTCCGTGCGGGAACCCGTATGGAGTTCGGAATCGCCCAGGGACGCAAGGGCGCGCAGGCGCTGACGGCACGTGTCGTCGAGGCCGCTCCTTCGGTGGTCCGCGGCAAACGGAAGCCCGCCGAAGACACCGCGATCCTCATCGAGGATCTCATCAAGGTCTTGGACAGTGTTTCCAACGGCCTGCGCAAGGGGCGGTACCCCGAGAAAGGCCAGGCAGGCAAAGTTGCTGCCGTGCTTCGCCGTGTTGCCGACGATTTGGACGCCTGATCATGGCACGGGCACCAAAAGTCGACGCCGTTCTGAGTGCCGAAACTGACTTGGCCCGTTCGGCGCTGTTGGCGATCGTCGAACAGGGGTCGGTCGGTGATCACCTCGGGGTGGCCGCCGATGACGACCGTGTGCTGACTCACCGGTTTGTCGCCAAGCTCCGCGGTTATGCCGGTTGGAATTGGTATGTGACCTTGGCCCGGGTGCCGCGCGGGAAGGTTGCCACGGTTTGCGAGACCGGGCTGCTGCCGGGCGAAGGAGCCATCGTGGCCCCTGAATGGGTCCCGTGGGCGGATCGTGTGCTGCCGGAGGAACTCCAAGCGCAACGAGACGCCGAGGCGGCTGAAGCCGTGGACAAGGAGCCCGGAGGCCAGGAAGCGGATCAGAAGGCAGCGCCGACCGACAGCGAAACCGTCAGCGCTGTAGAGGGGAACGGAACCGGCGCGACTGCCGAAACGGCAGACGCACCGACCGAACAGGGCACCTCTGAAGCGGACGGGGAGAACGACCAGGACGAACAGGCCGAGCCGTCAGCGGGCCGGAACCCGCAACGCTCGCGGTCCCGTCGTCGTCGTCGGTAAGCGTTACATGTTCTCCACGACGTAGTCGATGCAGGCGGTCAGGGCCGAGATATCGTCCGGTTCAATCGCCACGAACGTAGCGATACGCAGTTGGTTCCTGCCCAGCTTCCTGTATGGCTCGGTGTCCACGATGCCATTGGAGCGCAGGATGGAGGCCACCCGGGAGGCGTCGACGGAATCATCGAAGTCGATGGTCGTGATGACGTTGGAACGCTCATCGGCCTTGAGGACGTAGGGCGCCGCAACGGGAGATGCCTCGGCCCAGGAGTACACCCGCCCGGCGGAATCGGCAGTGCGGGCCGCCGCCCAATCGAGCCCACCCTGTTCGTTGAGCCAGGAGACCTGGTCGTTCAGGGTCACCAGGGTTCCCAGCGCCGGGGTGTTATAGGTCTGGTTCTTCAACGAATTGTCGATGGCCGTGCGCAGATCGAGAAAATCGGGGATCCAGCGGCCACCGGAACCCACTCGTTCCGCGCGATCCAGGGCGGCCGGAGAGAACAAGCCCAGCCACAGGCCGCCGTCGGACGCGAAATTCTTCTGAGGGGCGAAATAATAGACATCGGTTTCTGCCACGTCTACCGCCAGCCCTCCGGCTGCGGAGGTCGCATCAATCAGTAGCAGGGCGCCGTCGTCGGCGCCTTCAACACGCTGCACCGGTGCCGCGACCCCGGTAGATGTTTCGTTCTGGGGCCAGGCGTAAACGTCGACGTCGGCCTCCGCGCGTGGGGCAGGACGAGTGCCGGGCGCAGAAGAAATAATTGAGGACTCCTGGAGGAAGGGAGCCTTGTCCGTGGCCTTGGCGAACTTCGAGCCGAACTCACCGAAGGAGAGGTGCTGAGCCTTCTGCTCGACCAGGCCGAAGGATGCGACGTCCCAGAAAGCAGTTGATCCGCCGACACCAAGAATGACTTCGTAACCTTCGGGCGCGTTGAAGAACGTGGACAGCCCCTCGCGGATGCTGCCGACCAGGTTCTTGACCGGAGCCTGACGGTGTGAGGTCCCGAGGATCCCCGGATTGGCTGCTGCCAGTGCCTCCAACTGCCCGGGGCGAACCTTGGAGGGCCCGGCGCCGAAGCGGCCATCTGCCGGCAGGAGGGATGAGGGGATGCTCAGCGAATCGGTCAAGTGGTGCTCCTACCATCGGCGAAATCAGTCGTAGTGGACTTCGGTGGGATCAGAAAATATCCCGCATCAATGGTGGCGCAACAGTTGGTGGAATGCCGAAAGCAGGTGACATTGTTAACGAAGGTAGAGTTGCAAACACGGGTTCCCCCTTGACCGCCCCGCCATACAGGAGTGCCACGCAGTGACAGATCTGATCGACACCACGGAAATGTACTTGAGGACCATTCTGGAACTCGAGGAAGAGGAAATTACGGCCTTGCGCGCGCGCATTGCCGAGCGCCTAGACCATTCAGGTCCGACGGTTTCGCAGACGATTGCCCGGATGGAACGTGACGGTCTGGTGATCGTCAACCAAGACCGCCATCTCGAACTCACGGTCACCGGTCGAGAGCGCGCAACCTCCGTGATGCGTAAGCACCGGCTGGCCGAGCGGTTGCTCGCCGACGTGATCGGGCTGGATTGGGAATACGTCCACGATGAAGCCTGTCGGTGGGAGCACGTGATGAGCGAGCGGGTCGAAAAACGCCTCTATGACCTGCTGGGCAAACCCACCGACTCTCCCTACGGCAACCCCATTCCCGGCTTGGAAACGCTGGGAGGCCCCGCGGCCCACGAATTCTCCCTGGGTGTCCAGAACCTGGACTCCGCCTTATTGGACGAAAACACCGGGCCCGTAGCCGTAGAACGGCTGGCCGAGGCGATCCAGGTGGATCCAGAACTCCTCGCCCAACTCAACGAAGGCGGCATCCGCCCCGGGGCACAAGTGACCCTGGAGCGTGCCGGGGACTATGTTCTCGTCCGCGTCGAGGGAATCGAAGGCGCATTGGAGCTTCCGGTAGAGGTTAGCGCCCACGTTTTCGTGGCACGGGAATCGGTATAGTCGATATAGATATAACGGAACTGTTACTTCGTATCCGATTCGGGTAGCGTGGATAACGGATGGGGATTCGTCCTCGCCCACTCGTTCCGATCGCTGAGCCCTGCCTGCGGAACGGGTCCGTTCGCCCAAATGACAGGCAGGGGTGGAGAACCCAAACACCGACGGCCAGCTGCCTTGCTTCCTTGGCACGCGGCCGTCTTGGGGTGAAGTCGCAGCTTGGCCTGCGACCGGATCTGACCGGTCCGAACCCGACAGCTAACTCCGCAGGCGCCATGAGAGGTCTCTCGTTTGACAGAGCAAAAACGTTCCGGGCGCCGTGCCGCCCCGGCACCGCTAGTCGGAGCCGAAGCGCCGGACGCCGTTCACGGCACGTATGTGCCGCGGCGGTTCGCGTCCACCATGCGCTACGCCGCGACAGCGACGTCGGTTCGCGGGGATATCGCCCCAGCTGCCCCTGAGCCATCAGCTGCCCTTGCCGACGTTGTCCCGCTACTGACCGAGCCGGCGGGCACCCAACAGCCTTCCTCCGTAGCGGAGAATGCCGGGGAATCGTTCGACTCCTCCGTGATCGGCCTACCCATTGGCGTGAGAGCCGTTGGTGCCGAGAGCCACGCGCCTTCCCGCCGTCGTCCCGTGCTGGCGTGGAGCCACCGGTTTGCCGCGGTGGCGGCGGTCTCCGGATTGGCCCTGGCTGCCGCCTATCCAGCCCTAGATGGCGGTGACCAGCCGGCCGGACCTGAGGAGCGTGTCGCCCACCAGGCCAGTGCCAGCGTTGCCGACGTTGACGTACCTGCCTCCGATGATTTCGCTATCGTCCGCGCCTCGGTCTCCAGCAGCTTCAGCAAGGATGATCAGCTCGATTACCTCATGTCCGCCTCCGGCGGCGATGCCAGTCGGATCAATACGCGGGGAGTTCTCGCTCAGCCGGTAGATCACGTTCGGATCACCTCGCCTTTCGGCGCACGGTCGAACCCGACCGGCGCGGGCGCCCAGGTCCATATCGGGCAGGACTACGGAGTGGGCTGCGGAACCCCGGTTAAGGCCTCGGCCTCGGGCACCGTAGTACAGGCCGGCTGGGCCGGGCACTCGGGCAATCGCGTGCGGGTCGACCATGGCAACGGCCTGGAGACCACCTATAACCACAACAGCAGCCTCAAGGTCACCGTCGGGCAGAAGGTCAAGCGCGGCCAGGTGGTATCCCTGAGCGGGACCACCGGCAACTCAACCGGCTGCCATGTGCATCTTGAAGTCCTCGTTAATGGCACGCCGGTTGACCCGGCAGGGTGGCTTTAGCCCCGAAAAGTCGCGGCTCGTGACCGGGAAATAACCATTTCGTGACCTGAACGTGACTTTTAGAAGCACTTCATATAATGTAGTCGACGTGCCAGACCGCATAGGGGTCAGGCGCACTCGAGCAGATTGCCGAATACTGCCACTGCCCGAGGTCCGTTCGCAAAAATCGCTTGGCAGTAGCGGGGGAACCACATTTCGGGTCCATTAGGATCCTTGGGGTTAAGTGTCACGGTCCGGTTATCGGGCCAGGCACCGAGTGACTCCCACTCGAATCCGACAGCTCACCTCGCAGGCATTGGGAGAGGTAATCAATACATGACCACGCGTCACGCACTTGGCCGTCACCGCGCCACCCCCGTTCGTACCAACCCGTTGGAGTCGATCTCCAAGGCTGTATCCTCCAACGCAGGTTCCGTTGGCCGTCAGGCCGCCGTGATCGCCGCGGCATCAGGCCTCGTCCTGTCCATCGGCGTTCCCGCCCAGGCCACCCCGGCCACCCGCGAAGCAGATAAGGCGCCGGCCTCCGACGTCCTGCAGGCTGACCTCGCAGCCAAGACGACCTCCGTGCAGGCCCCCGCCACGGTCAAGGTCAAGCTCGCCAAGACTGAAGCCAAAAAGGCTGAAAAGAGCATGTCGGTCTCCGGCGTCAAGTCCGCCACCGACGGTGCCGACTTCCGTGCGGCCCAGAAGGCCGAGCAGGAAGCCGCTGACAAGGCCGCCGCCGAGCGTCGGGAAGCCGCTGAGCAGGCCGCTGCTGAACGCCAGGAGGCCGCTCAGGAAGCTGCCGCCGATCGTCGCGAAGCTGCCGCCAACCGCCAGACCGCCACCGCGAGCAACTCGTCGAGCTCTAGCTCGAACGATGGTGCCGATGGCGCCGCCATGACCCGCGAGAGCCGCAGCGGCAACACGTCGAACACCACGACCACTGCCTCCACGCCGAAGAAGGCGGAAACCAAGACGGTCGCGAGTACCGGAAACTCCAGCATCGCCGCCATGGCAGCAAGCTACAAGGGCGCACCCTACGTCTGGGGCGGTACGAGCCCGGGTGGCTGGGATTGCTCCGGTTTCGTGCAGTACATCTACGGCAAGGCCGGCATCAGCCTTCCCCACAACACGACGGCTATCCGCACCAGTGGCAAGTTCGCCAAGACTTCGAACCCGAAGCCCGGCGATCTCGTCTACCAGAACGGCGGAAGCCACGTGGGAATCTACATTGGCGGCGGCAAGATCGTCGGTGCCCAGAACCCGAAGGTCGGCACCGTCGAGCGTCCGGCCGACAGCCCGTACGGCCCGCTCATGGGCTACTACACCTACGTTGGCTAATAGACTTAGCATCTAGTAAAGCTCTCACCCGAAAGGGTGGGAGCTTTACTTTTTAAGCCGCAGGATGCTGGAGCGACGGACGCAGATCCAGGGCATGAACCGCAGGTGAGACCGGTGTGAATTCGACGGCGAGAAGCCGTGACACGCGGGCTGGCCCGGCTGGTTGCTCTACAGGGCGGGGGTGACGGGCTTAGGCTGGTGCCCGATGGACCTTGCACGAGAACCGCGGTCAACGGATGTGGCTCGCTGACCACGGGTGGACACCACGACGAGGAACGCAGATGCGAACCCTGGTATTGAATGCAGGATATGAACCACTGGCGGTGGTGACCTTCCGCCGGGCGCTACTCCTTGTGCTCACGGGCAAGGCCAGCGTCTTGGCCGAGGATAGCAATCCAGTGGTCACCCCACGCACGGTCGTGGGTAGACCGTCGGTGATCCTGCTCAACCGCTACGTGAAAGTCCCTTACCGCGAGGCGGCCAACGTCAGCCGTCGCGGGGTTTTGCGCCGGGACGGCCGCAGCTGCGGTTATTGCGGCAAGCCAGCCACCACCGTTGACCACATCATGCCCCGCTCCCGCGGCGGCACCAACACCTGGGAGAACCTCATCGCCTGCTGCCTGGACTGCAACAGCACCAAGGGTGACAAGACACTGCGCCAGCTGGGGTGGAGGCTCAGAATAAAACCCATGATGCCACGCGGACCCCAATGGTTCATCACCGAACTGGAGCGCCCCGCCCCCGGCTGGTCGGACTTCCTGACGGGGACGGCAGCATGAAATTCGATGCCATTATCGTTGCCGGAGGACGGGGCAGTCGGCTGGGCGGACGCGATAAACCACTCTTGGCCCACGGCGGGTCCACCTTATTGGAGCATGCTCTCCGGGCTTCTTCGGCCGCGAATCGCATCGCCGTGGTGGGCCCCACGGAACTGAACCCCGTGATCTCGGACTATGCTGCGGGTGCCTCGGCCGGGCAGATCCTCACCCTTACGCGCGAATACCCGGCTTTCGCCGGTCCGGCTGCCGCAGTTGCCGCAGGTTTGCGCAGTTTGGGGGATGGGATGGACGGAGATCTCCCGGTACCTGTCGAGCGGGCGCCACTGACGCTGATTCTGGCCGCGGATCTGATCGATCCTGGACCTGTCGTGGAGGGCATCGTGGCCCATGCTGGCGAACAGGCAGCGGCGGGATCGGTCCAGCCCACCCCCGAAACCGAAGGAATCGAAGCCGAAGGCCTGGGCGACGCCGACTTCGGCAGGGCCTGGGTCCCCGTCGATGCGAACGGGAGGCTACAGCCGCTGAGCTGTGTCGTGGAGACCGAGGCCCTGTTGCAGGCCGTCGAATCCGCGACGAGCCACGGACAGGGTCTGGCCAACTCCTCGATGATGCGCCTGCTTGCTAAGGTGCAGATAGTGAGGGTGTCCCTCGACGGCGTGAACTACACCGATGTGGACACCTGGGAAGATGCCGACCGGGCAGGAATCAGCCGCCCGCCGGATCATGACAGGGGGCGTTAGCCCGCTGCTACAGGAGGTACGGATGTCCGAGATACCCGAGCTGGACGACTGGGTGGCCGAATTGTTGAAGGGGCTCGAAATCCAGGACACCCCCGTGGACATCGATGCCATTCTCGGCATGGCCGGAGTGGCCGCGCATTCGATCATCCGTCCGGCGGCACCCGTGACCACCTATGTCGCCGGGTTTGCCGCCGGGCTGGCGGCTGGTGCTGGCATGGCGAATGACACCGTTGCCATGCAAGGGGCCGCCAAGCGGGTCAACGAAATACTGGCGCGCCGCAGCGGCTCCGAGCAGTAGTGCCCGAAGCAGACTGGCAGGAGGCCCGACGCCTGGCCTATGCGGCCGGTAGTGCCCTAGCAGCCAGCAGGGGAGGCACCGACCTGGTGCCCTTGGACAGGGTGAACGGACGCGTCCTTGCCCAAGATATCCACTCCCTGCACACCATGCCCCACTACGCCTCCTCTGCCATGGACGGTTGGGTTGTGGCGGGGGAGGGGCCCTGGCAGGTGGAAGGGGTTCCGCAGGCTTCCGCGAACGACGGCGGTCTGCCCCGACCTCATGCTGGCGCCGGCAGCACACCGCAGCCCCTCATATCCGGGTGGGCGCGCGCCATCGTGACCGGAGAGTCGGTTCCTGCCGGGGCCACGGCGGTGATTCGGCAGGAAGCCAGCGTGTTGGAGGCTGGCACCGGCAGACTGACCACCTTGCAGGCACCATCTCCGGGAGCGGATATTCGTCCGGCAGGTCGCGAGGCCGCCGAAGGCGAGTTGCTGTTGCGTGCCGGCACGCGGATGACGCCGGGTCGGATCGCCGTGGCCGCCGTCGGAGGTCATGACCGGTTGCCGGTCAGCCAGGCGGTACGGATCCGGCTGCTGCTCACCGGTGACGAGGTGGTCACCACGGGCATTCCGGCCCCCGGCCAGGTCAGGGACACCTTCGGGCCGGTGCTCCCGGCCTGCATTGAGGCCCTCGGCGGGGTCCTGGCGGATGTCCTGCGGATCGGGGATGACACCCACGCGACCCTCGACGCCCTCGACTCTGCCTCTGCCCGGGAAGCCGACGTGGTGCTCAGTACCGGCGGGACCGGGAGGTCGCCGGCGGATCATGTGCGTCCCGTGGCCGAAGAGCTCGGGGGAACCTCGATCGTTGGTTCGGTGGCCATGCGCCCGGGGCATCCGGCCCTGCTGCGCAGCCTCCCCGAAGGACGACTGCTGGTGGGTCTGCCGGGGAACCCGCTGGCGGCACTGATGGCCGTGGTGACCTTGCTGGAACCACTGCTGGAAGGGGCCAGCGGCCAACCGCCGTCGTCCGCTGTGGAAGTGCGGACCGGCGAGGCGGTCCGGGGGGCTGGGCATTCCCATCGGCTCCTCCCGGCACAGTGGAGCGACCCGGCCCATCGGCAGCAACTGGTGCCTTCGGAACACACGGGCTCAGCCATGATGCGTGGCTTGGCCCAAGCGGATGTCGTCATGGTCGTTCCGCCCGCGGGAGTCGAGGCGGGAGCGGCGGTCACCTGCCTTCCACTGCCATGGTACGGTCGGTAAAACACTCCGCCGTGGTACCTCTGTGGGCCGCGGTAGACGGCAGGGAGAAGGAGGCCAACGGGTGGGTAGATTGACCCGGCGGCGCCGCATTGTCCACTATTCCTCGGACACCGGTCCACGTGTCCGCGAAGAGACGATCGCGGCCGAGGAGCCCCTGGAAATCCGCTTGGGTGGACGCGTCTTCAGCATCACCATGCGCACCCCGGGAAACGATTTCGACCTCGTCGCTGGCTTCCTGGTGAGCGAAGGCGTCATCGGGGGACCGGATGAGTTGAGCAGCATGCGTTTTTGCGCCGGCGAGGACGAAGACGGCCGCCAAACCTTCAACGTCGTCGAAGCCGGTTTGGGCGAGGGCGCCATCATTCCTGACCCTTCCCTGGACCGCCATGTCTTCACCTCGTCGTCCTGCGGGATCTGTGGCACCGCATCCATCGACGCGGTCGCCAAGACCAGCCGGTTCACCGTGGAACCGGACAGCGGACGCATCGGCGTCGGGACCCTCCTCGGGCTGTCCACCACGCTGCGCTCGAGCCAGGAACTCTTTGGCAAAACCGGAGGGGTCCACGCGGCAGGATTATTCGACACGGACGGCAACTTGCTGTGCTTGCGCGAAGACGTCGGGCGGCATAATGCAGTCGATAAGGTCGTCGGTTGGGCCCTACGTGAAGGCAGGCTGCCCCTGCGTGACACCGTCCTGCAAGTCTCGGGCAGGGCCTCCTTCGAACTCGTGCAAAAGGCCTACCTCGCGGGTATCCCCGTACTCTGCGCCGTCTCGGCGCCTTCCTCCCTGGCCGTGGAACTGGCCGAACGGGCCGGCCTGACAGTGGCCGCGTTCGCCCGCGGCAGCAGCGTGAACCTCTATACCCACCCGGACCGGATCGATACCGATGACTCCGTGGACCAGCAGGCGCCGGCACACCCTGCCGTGGCAGCCCCGAACAACAGGAAGTAGGACGGTCGACGTGAAGCGCTCGGCTCCTGAACAGGACATCAATGAAGATGCGCTGGAAGTCGGCGCCCCGAAGACGACGGCGGCCGGGGTCAAAGCGGTGATGGTCGCCTTGGACCGCGGATACTCCCAAGCGGGCGTGAGCCGGACCCTGCGCTCCATGCTGCGGGTGAACCAGCGTGGGGGTGTCGACTGCCCCGGCTGTGCTTGGCCCGAGTCGATCACCGGTGCGCGCAAACCTGCGGAATTCTGCGAAAACGGGGCGAAGGCCCTCGCCGAGGAGAGCACCACCCGGACAGCTGACGCCGCCTGGTGGGCCGAGCACTCCATCGAGGACCTGAGCGATAAAACCGAGTACTGGCTGGGAAACCAGGGCCGGATCACCGAACCGATGATGATCCGCGAAGGGGAGAGCCACTACCGTCCCGTCTCCTGGTCGCAGGCCTTCGCCACCGTGGGCGAGCACATCAACGCCACCACCGCCGACCGCTGCGTCTTCTACACCTCGGGACGCACCGCGAACGAGACGGCATTCATGTACCAACTCTTCGCGCGCAGCATCGGGACGAACAACCTGCCGGATTGTTCGAACATGTGCCACGAATCCTCCGGCACCGCGCTGAGCCCCACGATCGGTATCGGCAAGGGCACGGTATCCCTGGAGGATTTCGAACACTCCGAACTGATCTTTGTCATCGGGCAGAACCCGGGAACCAACCATCCACGGATGCTCTCCGCCCTGGCGGACGCCCGCAAACGTGGTGCCCAGGTCGTGGCCGTGAACCCGCTGCCCGAGGCCGGGCTGCTGAACTTCCGTGACCCGCAAACCGTCGACGGACTCCTCAAGGGCGGGACCCGGATCGCCGATGAATTCCTGCAGATCAAGGTCGGCGGGGACCTCGCCCTGTTCCAGGCGTTCGGCCACCTTTTGCTCGAAGAAGAAGCCCACAATCCTGGCTCCGTCGTGGACCGGGAATTCGTCGACGCCCAGACCAACGGTTTCGAAGCCTACGCCGCGGCCCGTGCGACCATTGATTGGGAGGCCACCGAGGAAGCCACGGGGCTCTCCCGTGAGGACATCTCCCTGGTCGCCTCGATGCTGGCCAAGTCCAAGGGAACCATTATCTGCTGGGCGCTGGGACTGACCCAGCAGCCGCATTCGGTGGACACCCTGAAAGAACTCATCAACGTTCTGCTGCTGCAAGGGAACTTCGGCAAGCCAGGAGCCGGCGCCTGCCCGGTTCGCGGGCACTCCAACGTTCAAGGGGACCGCACCATGGGGGTGTGGGAGAAGCCCAAGGAAGACTTCCTCGCCGCCCTGGACGCCGAATTCGACATCTCCACCCCCCGCGAGCACGGCTACGATTCCACCGACACGGTCGAGGCTTTCGAGAACTACGACGTCGACGTCTTCGTGTCCATGGGCGGAAACTTCTCGCTGGCCTGCTCCGATACCGCGGCGCTCGAAGCCGGAATGCGCCGGGCCGGGCTCACCGTTCATATTTCCACCAAGCCCAACCGCTCGCATGTGGTGCATGGCAAGACGTCGCTGATCTTGCCGACCCTGGGGCGCACGGACCGCGATGATAAGCATCCCAGCGGCCCGCAGTTCCTTTCGGTGGAGGACTCCATGTCCGTGGTGCACACCACCCAGGGACGGCTCGCCCCGATGTCCAAGCACCTCTTGGCCGAACCGGTGATCGTGGCGCGTATGGCAACGGCCACGCTGGGGGAGGGCCATGCCGTGGATTGGCGGGCCATGGCCCAGGACTACGACGTCATCCGCGATCATATCGCCGCCGTCTGCCCGGGCTTTGAGGACTTCAACCGGCGGGTGCGCACCCGCAACGGGTTCGTCTTGCCGAACCCGCCACGCGATACCCGCACCTTCGCCACCGATATCGGCAAGGCCCGTTTCACCGTCAGCCCCCTGGAATATCTTGCGGCTCCGGAGGGTCACCTGATCCTGCAAACACTGCGCAGCCACGACCAGTACAACACCACGTTCTACGGGCTGGATGATCGCTACCGGGGGATCTCCAATGGGCGTCGGGTCATCCTGGTCCACCCAGAGGACCTGACCGAGCTCGGATTCCAGGACCGGGATCTGGTCGATGTGATCTCCACGTTCGCCGGAACCCAGCGTCGGGCCAACCGCTTCCGTCTCATTTCCTACCCCACGGCCCGCGGCTGCGCGGCAGCGTATTTCCCGGAAGCGAACGCCCTAGTCCACCGGGGGCTGGTGGCCCGGGAATCGAACACCCCCGGCTATAAGGCCATGACCGTCGGTTTCGTTCCCCATACCGAGGAACCCAGCCGGACCTTCGATGAACGGGAGCGGCCCGACCGCCAGCCGGCACCGACCGCCTAGGCCGGCCTCACCGCGGGTAGCATGGGTTCGCGTCCCGGCAGTGTGCCGGGACGCGCCGATGGAAGGAACCCGCCGTGAGCATGGACCAGGCAGCCTGGAGCTCCCTGCATAAGATGTCTTCAGGGAAAAACGGGAGGCAATTCGCCCCCGGAACCGTGCGCCGGACTATCGACTTCGCCCGCGGCTACGGGCGGCGGCTGAGCCTCTTCGTCGTCCTGTCGGTCATTGCCGCGGTGCTGGCCGTGGCAACCCCCGTATTGGCCGGCAAGGTCATCGATGCCATCGTCGCCGAAGGCCCCCTGTCCACGGTCAGGAATCTGGCCCTGCTCATCGCCGCAGTGGCCATCGCCGAGGCAGGGGTCTCGCTGTGGAACCGCTGGCTCTCCTCCAGCCTCGGTGAACAAGTGATCTACGATCTGCGCACCACCGTCTACGAACACGTCCAGAAGATGCCCATCGCCTTCTTCACCAGGACCCGGACCGGGGCGCTGGTCAGCCGGCTGAATAACGACGTCATCGGCGCCCAACAAGCCTTTGCCGGGACGCTTTCCGGGGTGGTCAGCAACATTGTGGCGCTGATTCTCACCGCAGGGGTGATGGTCAGCTACTCCTGGCAACTGACCGTGCTGTCGGTGCTGATGCTCCCGATCTTCTTGATCCCCGCCCGCCGCATGGGCGCCACCGTCGCCCGGCTGCGCCGCGAGGCCGCCGAGTACAACGCCGATATGGGAACGCAAATGACCGAGCGTTTCTCGGCTCCCGGGGCAACCCTGGTCAAGCTGTTCGGCGACCCGGATGCCGAGGCCGAAGCCTTTGCCGCACGGACCGCCAGGGTCCGCGACGTCGGCGTCAAGATCGCGATGCGCCAATTCTTTTTCGTCACGTCCCTGACCCTGGTCGCAGCCCTGGCACTGGCCCTGGTCTACGGATTGGGCGGGGCCTTCGCCCTGGCCGGGAAGCTACAGGCCGGGGACATTGTGACCCTGGCCCTGCTCCTGACGCGCCTGTACGCGCCGTTGACGGGGCTGGCCAATGCCCGCGTTGAGGTGATGAGCGCGCTGGTCTCCTTCGACCGGGTCTTCGAGATCCTGGACCTGAAACCCCTGCTGACCGAAAAGCCCGAGGCAACCGACGTTCCCGCCGGTCCGGTGTCCGTCCGCTTCCGTGACGTACGGTTCGGCTACCCGAGCGCCGATCAGGTCTCCCTGGCTTCCCTCGAGGACGTGACGGTGCTGGACAACCGGGGCGGCCAGGAGGTTCTGCAGGGGATCGACTTCGAGGTCCCCGCAGGCCAGACCTACGCCCTGGTTGGTTCCTCCGGTGCCGGCAAATCGACGATCGCCCAACTGCTCGCCCGGCTCTATGACGTCGATCAGGGTTCAGTGGAATTCTCTGGACTGGATGTTCGCGACGCCCGCTTCGCTTCACTGCGGGACACCGTGGGCATGGTGACGCAGGATGGGCACCTCTTCCACGACACGATCGCCGCGAATTTGCGCATGGCCAACCCCGAGGCATCAGATGACGCGCTCTGGGATGCCCTGCGGCGGGCCCGACTCAACGAACTGATCCGCTCACTACCTGACGGTCTGGACACGATGGTGGGCGAACGCGGCTACCGGCTCTCCGGCGGGGAACGCCAACGCCTCACCATCGCCCGCCTGCTGCTCGGTGCCCCGCGCGTCGTCCTCCTTGATGAAGCGACGGCTGCCCTGGATTCAACCAGCGAAGCAGCAGTACAAGCAGCGCTGGGCGAGGCACTGGCCGGACGGACCGCCGTCGTCATCGCCCACCGGCTCTCGACGATCCGTACCGCCGATGCCATTCTCGTGGTCGAGGACGGCAGGATCGTCGAACGAGGAAGCCACATCGAGCTGCTGGCCGCCGGCGGACGGTATGCCGAGCTCTACCGCACCCAATTCGCCCCGGTGGGCCCCGCTGCGGCCACCGACGGTTGAGGCACCGGAACCACCGCAACGCGCCCCGGGATGCAGATCGTTGAGAAGCCCTCCAGAGCCCCGTCGGGGCGGGGTTTGGTCCCGGGGACCATGGCGTTCGAGCATGTGTGCGGATCGTATATGTAGAATCAAGGACCATGTGCTCCTCTGGGGGCACGATAGTGGCGGCGTGACGTGGGGGGACACGCCACGATCATCAATCATCCGTGGTACGAAATGATCTGGAGATTACATGCAGCGCGGCACCAACCTTGGGCGCCTTGGCGACTTTAACCAAGCGGTTATCTTTGAATCGATCCGACGAGCCCTCGACGGAGTTAGTCGTGTCGAATTGGCGGAGTCCACCGGTTTGTCGCCACAAACGATCTCCAACGTCGTTCGCCGACTGCTCGATGACGGCCTGGTTCGCGAGGACCGCACCATCGTCTCCGGCCCGGGTAAACCCCGGACCGTCCTAGAACTTGAAGTCAACCGACAGCTGGCCGTCGGCATCCATCTGGATCCGGCCGGCATCACCCAGGTGATGCTCAACCTGCGGGGCGAAGTACTCCATTCGAAACGCCACTTCACCTCTTCAGTCGTGGACCCCGAGTCCACCGTCGCCCAGATGGCCGAGGCCGTCGAGGAATTGATCAAGGAATCCGGGCAGCCCCGCGAACGCGTGGTCGGCGTCGGCGTCGTCGTCCCAGGTCCCATGGATCTAGAAGGCGGGCATGTCACGGCGCCTCCGCTGCTGGATGGCTGGACCAAGGTCGAATTCGTCAAGCCCCTCGCGAGGAAGCTGGGACTGAACGTCATCCTGGAAAAGGACACGATCGCTGCCTCCATCGCCGAGGTCTGGAACGGCAAGAACCCCGAAGATGAAAAGAACTTCGTCTTCGTCTATGTCGGAGCAGGTATCGGCGTGGGCATGGTCATCAACGGGGAGATCGTCCGCGGGGTGAGCAATAACGCCGGGGAGATCGGCCACTTCTCGGTCGGCGAAGAGACCGGGCTGTGCTGCTGCGGCCGCAAGGACTGCCTGGCTGGTGCGACGTCCTTCGAGAACATTGCCCGCAAGGCCTCCGAGGCGGGGCTGGATCTGGGCATCCCCCAGGACGCGGATGTTGCCGGACGCGCAGTCGGCATGATGCGACTCGCCGAATTGGCGGACGAAGGCAACGAGGTGGCCATCGGACTGCTGCGCGACTTCGCAGGCCGGACCGCCGATATGGTCGCCCAGTTGGTCAACGCCCTCGACGTCGACAAGGTCATCTACGGCGGACCCTACTGGCCGCTGATCAGCGACCACGTCCTGTCCGGGGCCGCCGAGATCATCAATCAACGCTTCAACGCCAAGGACGTCCACTCGATCCGCGTCGTCGATTCCGAGTTGGGCCCGGAGGTCGCCGCCATCGGTGGCGGCTGCGCCATCCTCGACGCCAGCCTGTCGCCGAAGGCCAGCGTCCTGCTCCTGAACTGAGCCCTCGAAGGCAGGATATGACGCCACGGGCGCCATCGGTGAAAACCGATGGCGCCCGTTGTCATAACGGGTTGGTTTCGAAGGTTGACATTCTAAGTCCAGTGGAATTAGATATAAGTGTCAGTGCCGCAGCCACCAAGTTGCCCATCGACACGGCAATGCGAGTCTCAACGGCTTCCGTGCCTGGTGGGGGAACGGCAGGTTGGCGGCTACGGGGAACGGGACTGACATGGGTGCCGACCGGTACTGTTGATGTTTTTAAGGGAGCCATCAGCCATACGCCGGTCGGCACCAATATTTGTTTAACCGGTGCCCCTGTCCGACGGCCCCGGCTGCGCGCCGGTGAAGAAAAGGGTGTCCCTGACCGGAATCGAACCGGTGGCCTACCCTTTAGGAGAGGGTCGCTCTATCCGACTGAGCTACAGGGACCGAACGCCGTGGGACGAAGCCCCAGCGAACAGCAACTATCCTAGCGGCAGAATCCGGTCACACCGAAAACGGTGCAGCTCCGGCCCGGGAGGGTCAGGACAACCCCGCCTCGCCCCACTTGCGACGGAAGGTGCGCACGAAGGAGGCGATGACCACCGCCAGGCCGGTAGCAACCGTGGCGAAGAGCAGGATCCAGCCGGTGACAGTCAGCGCCGAAGCCAGTCCCGTCCGATCCAAATCGGTGGTTCCGGCGATCAACCCGTCGATCATCGGGTTGGTCCACAGTGAGACGATGGCGAACAGCAGCGGGATCGCCCACAACCCCCAGCGCAGCCCCCGCCGGGGCACATGCAGGGCAATGGCCAGCATCGCCACCAAGGCGGTGAAGAGCGGGAACAACGTTCCTGCGGTCTTATGCACGTAGGACAGTTGGCCCTTGGCATCCCCATCCATGGAGGCCTGCAGCTTCTGGATGTACTCGGCGTCGAAACCACCCAGCAATTGATCCGGCATCGCCAGCCCACCCGAAAGGTCTTGCATCTGGTTCAACACCAGCAGGTGGTAATACCAGAAGAGTAAAACGACGGCGCCCAGCCCCGCCCACAAGATGAGGTTGCCGTTGCCCTGGGCCTGTTCAGGGGTTCTGCCGGTGGTGGTGTTCGCCAGCGCGCTGCCCGGTCGTGGGGGCTGGGTGCCGGGCTGCAGACGAGACGGGCCGCCCACACCGTTTCCTGCTGCCTGGTCCGGCCGCCTCGCGGACTGGTTCTTGTGGCTACGGGACTTCTTGCGACGCTGTGCGGGCTTCTTGGACATGGCGCCATTATGCCGCTGCGGGGGGCGCGGCAGGAAAACGGCGGCAACCGTAGACTGGGGGGACCATGGATTTTCTCTTCGACGACTTTTCCGAGGCGCGGTCGCGCCTGAGTGCAAACGACGCCGGTGCCCCCGCGCTACCGCAGGCTGCCGAACTCCTCGAGGGGCTGAACCCGGAGCAGGAACGCGCGGTGAAACATGCGGGCAGCCCGCTCCTGATCGTGGCCGGCGCCGGCTCCGGTAAGACCCGGGTGCTTTCCCACCGGATCGCCTACCTGCTGGCCACCGGCAGGGCCCGCCCGCATGAGATCTTGGCGATCACGTTCACCAATAAGGCCGCCGCCGAAATGCGTGAACGCATCGGGGCGCTGGTAGGGGAGCCGGCACAGAAGATGTGGATTTCCACGTTCCACTCCTCCTGCGTGAAGATCCTGCGCCGTGAGGCCACCTCGGTGGGACTGAAATCCAACTTCTCCATCTACGATGCTGCCGACTCCTTGCGGCTGATCACCCTGGTCGCCAAGGGGCTGGACCTGGACCCGAAGAAGTTCGCCCCCAAGGCGATGCAGCACCGGATCTCGGCCTTGAAGAACGAGTTGATCGATGACGAGGAAAATGCCTCGACCACGAATATGAACGACCCCTTCGCCGCTGCCGTGTCGGAAGTCTACCGCGGGTACACGCAGCGGCTGCGCCAGGCCAACGCCATGGACTTCGACGACCTGATCGGCCAGGTCGTGAACATTTTCCGTGCCTTCCCCGGTATCGCCGACAACTACCGGCGGCGGTTCCGCCACGTGCTGGTCGACGAATACCAGGACACCAACCACGCCCAGTACTCCCTGGTGCGTGAACTGACCGGCCCCGACGGGCAGAGCCCCGGAGGGGAACTGACGGTTGTCGGGGACTCCGACCAGTCCATCTACGCCTTCCGTGGCGCCGATATCCGCAATATCGTCGAATTCGGCAAGGACTACCCGGATGCCGACACGATCAAACTCGAACAGAACTACAGATCCACCCAAACCATCCTCAACGCAGCCAACGCGGTGATCTCCCTGAATGAGGACCGCCCCGAAAAGAGGCTCTGGACCGCCGAGGGGGAAGGCCCGCAGATCGTGGGCTATGTGGGGGAATCCGAACAGGACGAAGCCCGGTGGATCGCCCAGGAAATCTTGCGGCTCAACGACGAGGAGGGCATCCGTCCCGGAGACGTCGCCGTCTTCTACCGCACCAACGCCCAATCACGGTCGCTGGAGGAACAGCTGATGCGGGTGGACCTGAAATACAAGGTCGTTGGCGGCACCCGGTTCTATGACCGCAAGGAGATCAAGGACGCCCTGGCCTACCTGCGGGTCCTGGCCAACCAGGAAGATGACGTCAACGTCCGACGGGTCCTGAATGTGCCCAAACGCGGTATTGGCGACCGGGCCGAATATGCGGTGGCGGCACTGGGCCAGAAGGAGCGGATCTCCTTCATGGAAGCCCTGCGCCGGGCCGATGAGGCCCCCGGGCTGGCGACCCGCAGCACCAAGGCCGTCGCAGGATTCGTGAAGATCATCGACGACCTGGCAGTGGTGGCCGAAGGGTCGGGGGCGGCAGCCGCCGTGGAGGCCGTGCTCGAACAGACCGGCTACCTGGAGATGCTGCGCAAATCCGAGGACCCGCAGGACGAATCCAGGGTGGAAAACCTGGCCGAACTGGTCGCCGTGGTCAGGGATTACGAACGGGAGAACCCCGAGGGCACGCTCGGGGGCTTCCTGGAGCAGGTCTCGTTGGTGGCCGACGCCGACTCGATCCCCGATGCCCCGGACGACGACGAGGGCGCACAAATGGCCGAACGCGAGGGCATGGTCACCCTGATGACGTTGCACACCGCCAAGGGCCTTGAATTCCCTACGGTCTTCCTCACCGGTATGGAACACGGCATCTTCCCGCACCAACGTTCCATGGCCGATCCGAAGGAACTCGCCGAGGAGCGCCGGCTGGCCTACGTCGGACTGACCCGGGCACGACGCCGGCTCTATGTCACCCGGGCCGAGTACCGCAGCCTGTGGGGCCAGTCCCAGTACAACCCCGCCAGCCAGTTCCTGGAGGAGATCCCCGCCCATCTGCTCGACTGGAAACGTGAGGGGGCGATCCGCTCGGCCCCCGGCGCCTTCGGCAGCCGCGACTTCGCCACGAGCCGGTACGACGGCGGATCGTATTGGGGCTCCGGCAGCGGTGGAGGCGGAGGCCGTCGTTCGGGTGATGCCGAAGCCGGCTCGCTGCATACGGCCCCCACCGCCCGGGCCGCAGGACGGGTGCAACCCCAGAAGGAAGTCATCCAACTCTCGGTGGGGGACAAGGTCTCCCACAGCACGTTCGGCGAAGGCGTTGTCCTGGCCCTGGAGGGGGCGGGGGACAAGACGGTGGCGAAGGTGAAGTTCACCGCCGAGGAGAAGCGTCTGCTGCTGCGTTATGCACCCTTGAGCAAACTCGGCTGATTCGTGCAGGAGCAGCCCACCGGTTTCAGCTGCGGTGGACTCTCAGGAAGCCCTGTGGTCCGGATTCATGCTCGCGGGGTGCCCGCTGCAGGTCTTCGTCCACGATGAATCCCGCGGCCTCCAGCCGGGCCACCAGATCAGCGGGGTCGTGTAGCTGGGCGGTCATCTCCACCTGGTGGCCGTAGGCGGACCGGATCTGCCGGGAGCCGGAACCTGACTGGAAGCCGAGCAGGAGGCTTCCGCCCGAACGCAAGACACGGTGGAACTGCGCCCAGAGGGGGCCGAGTTCCTCCGGCGGCGTATGGATGATCGAATACCAGGCCAGGATGCCGTCGAAACGATGGTCCGGATACGGCAAGTCGGCCAAATCGGCGACGGCGAAGGACGTCTCCGGATAACCGCTGGTGGCCTGGGCGATCATCCCCGGAGAGAGGTCGACGCCGGTCAGGTGGCGGTGCCCGAGTCCGTGGAGATGCCCGATCATGCGCCCGGTGCCGCATCCGGCATCGAGGATCGGGCCGCCGTCGGGCATCGAATCGCTGAACCTGCCGATCATGGCCAGGTCCGCCGGGGCTTCGGCCGCGGTGTCGGGCAGGAGCCGGGCGTAGTCATCGGCGACCAGATCGTAGGCGGCGCGGGTGGACGCAGGGGCGGTGGAAGAGGGCATACTAGCCAAAATACCGCAGGCCGGAATACCAGTCCGCAACGTGAAAACCCCGGAAACTCAACGATCTTTGTCTACGGGGTGTAGAACTGTGCTCTTTCTCACGAAAGCGATACCCTAGGCAAGGCATCATCCGGCTAGGGGCTAAAGTTCCCTGTGGAGCCATCGGGCCAGCACGTGCCGACGCTCCGAGTCAGAAACGACTTCGACGTAGAAGGACACACCCGTGGACCTGTATGAATACCAGGCGCGCGATCTGTTCGAGCAGCACGGTGTCCCCGTGCTTGCCGGCATCGTGGCGTACACCCCTGAAGAAGCCAAGGCTGCCGCTGAGAAAATCGGTGGCGTCGTAGTGGTCAAAGCCCAGGTCAAGGTAGGAGGCCGCGGCAAGGCCGGCGGCGTCAAGGTCGCCAAGACCGCCGACGAGGCGTTCGAATACGCTTCAGCCATCCTTGGGATGGACATCAAGGGCCACACCGTCGACAAGGTCATGATCGCCCAGGGCGCCGACATCGCCGAGGAGTTCTACTTCTCCGTGCTGCTGGACCGGGCCAACCGCAACTACCTGGCCATGTGCTCCGTCGAAGGCGGCGTGGAGATCGAGGTCCTGGCCGTGGAGCGTCCCGACGCCCTGGCCCGGGTTGCCGTTGACCCCTCGGTGGGCATCGATGCCGCCAAGGCCGACGAGATCGTCGCCGAAGCAGGCTTCGCCCCCGAGCTGCGCGCCAACGTTGCGGCAGCGATCCTGAAGCTCTGGGACGTCTTCGTCAAGGAAGATGCCACCCTGGTGGAGGTCAACCCGTTGGTCCGCACCGGAGCCGGCGAGATCATTGCCCTCGATGGCAAGGTCACCCTGGACGACAACGCTTCCGAGGTCCGCCACCCGGAGCACGAAGAGCTCGAGGACAAGGGGGCAGCAGACCCGCTCGAAGCCAAGGCCAAGGCCGCAGGCCTGAACTACGTCAAGCTCGATGGCCAGGTCGGCATCATCGGCAACGGCGCAGGACTGGTCATGTCCACGCTGGACGTCGTCGCCTACGCCGGCGAGAAGCACGCCAACGTCAAGCCCGCCAACTTCCTGGACATCGGCGGTGGCGCCTCGGCCGAGGTCATGGCCGCCGGCCTGGACGTCATCCTCAACGACGAACAGGTCAAGTCGGTTTTCGTCAACGTCTTCGGCGGCATCACCGCGTGTGACGCGGTAGCCAACGGCATCGTCAAGGCCCTGGAAATGCTCGGCGATAAGGCCACCAAGCCGCTCGTCGTCCGCCTGGACGGCAATAATGTCGAAGAGGGACGCAAGATCCTGGCCGAAGCCAACAACCCGCTCGTGACGCTGGCCACCACCATGGACGAAGGCGCCGATAAGGCCGCCGAACTGGCGAACGCCTAAGGATCAGGGGAAAGAAAATATGTCTATCTTCATCAACAAGGATTCAAAGGTCATCGTCCAGGGCATCACCGGCGGCGAAGGCTCCAAGCACACCGCCCGCATGCTCGCCGCTGGCACCCAGGTCGTTGGCGGCGTGAACGCCCGCAAGGCCGGCACCACCGTCACGCACGGCGAGGTCAGCCTGCCGGTCTACGGCGCCGTCGCCGAAGCCATCGAGGCCACTGGCGCCGACGTTTCGATCGTCTTCGTTCCGCCGAAGTTCACCAAGGACGCCGTCGTGGAGGCCATCGAGGCAGGCATCGGCCTGGTCGTGGTCATCACCGAGGGCGTCCCGGTTCAGGATGCCGCCGAGTTCTGGGCACTGGCCCAGTCCAAGGTCGACGCCAACGGCAACCAGGTCACCCGCATCATCGGCCCGAACTGCCCCGGCATCATCACCCCGGGCGAGGCGCTGGTGGGCATCACCCCGGCGAACATCACCGGCAAGGGCGGTGTGGGCCTGGTTTCCAAGTCCGGCACCCTGACCTACCAGATGATGTACGAACTGCGCGATCTGGGCTTCTCCAGCGCCATCGGCATCGGCGGTGACCCGGTGATCGGCACCACCCACATTGATGCGCTGGCGGCTTTCGAGGCCGACCCGGAGACCAAGGCGATCGTCATGATCGGCGAAATCGGCGGCGACGCCGAGGAACGTGCCGCCGAGTACATCAAGGCGAACGTCACCAAGCCGGTCGTCGGCTACGTGGCAGGCTTCACCGCGCCTGAGGGCAAGACCATGGGCCACGCAGGCGCCATCGTCTCCGGCTCCTCGGGTACCGCACAGGCCAAGAAGGAAGCACTCGAGGCCGCAGGAGTCCAGGTCGGCAAGACCCCGTCGGAGACGGCGGCCCTGCTGCGCAAGATCTACCCGGAGCATGCCGAGGCCTCCAACCTCTAGGCACCCCTAGGCCCCCAAAGGGCCATGCACGACGACGGCGGTCGCCGGCTTCTTCGCGGAAGTCGGCGGCCGCCGTTCGCATGTCGGCTGACGGCCCGGCTGCCGTGACCGCTCCTGGCCGCAAGCCCACGGATCAGGGCTGGAGGCGGTGGCGTTCCCAACCGGAGCCCGAACGTACATACTGCAGCCGCAGGTGGTTGCGATCCGGTTGTCCCTGCCAAAATTCCACGCTCGCCGGAACCACCTGCCAGACCCTCCACACCTCCGGAACCGTTTCGGGCTCCTCCTCCAGCTGCTGCCGGGCCACGGAGAGGGCCCGGGTGAAACCCCCGGGGTCGGTGAGCTGACTGCTCTGCTGGGCGCTCAACGCCACCGTGCGCGCCGCCAGCCCCCGGGCGAGGAAGTCCCGCCGCGCCGCCGGGGCCGGTACCTGGGTCACGGTGCCCCGCACACGGATACTGCGGATCTGTTCCTTCCAATGGAACGTCAACGCAGCGACGGGACGGGCACCGAGCTGGACGCCCTTGGTGCTCTGCTCCGACCCAGCGAAGGTCCAGGCGCCGTCCTCGGTCACCCCCTTGAGGATCAACACCCGGGCATCGGGGAGCCCTTCGGCATCGACGGTGGACAGGGTCATCGCGTGGGGCTCGGCGACCCCGGCGGCGATGGCTGCTGCGAACCAGTCGAAAAAAAGGTCCCGCGGGTGCTCGGGGGCGTTGTCCGGGGTGAACGGGGCAGGGGTTCCGACCAATGATCCGACCGAGGCCAGTAGTTCGGGCAGAGTTCTCATGGTCGAACCCTGTCAGGCGGGGAGCCCGGACCACAAGCAGGTGACGGGCGCCGAGGCAGCGGACGGCCCCGGATAGTTCTAGGCTGGAGAGATACCGTCACCATCGAGTAACCCAGGAGTCCTCAGCATGCGCGCCACCATGATTCATGCAGCCCACGACATCCGCGTGGAGGACCGGCCCGATCCGATCCTCCGGCATCCGACCGATGCCATCGTCACAGTGGCTGCCGCCTGCGTCTGTGGTTCGGACCTGTGGCCCTACCGTGGATTCCGGGAGACCACCGAACCACATCCGATCGGCCACGAGTTCGTGGGCACCGTGACCGAGGTGGGATCCGCCGTCGCCACCCTAAGCGTCGGTGACTTCGTCATCACCCCCTGGGCCAATAGTTGTGGAGAATGTCCCGATTGCCGCAACGGCGTCCAGGTGGCCTGTGCCCACCGGGCCATCTGGGGTGCCACGGATGAACAGGGCCTCGAGGTCGACGGCGGCCAAGGGGAGGCCGTCAGGGTGCCCAACGCGGACGGGACGCTCGTCGTCGTTCCCGGCGTCGCCGAACCGGATGAAGCCCTACTCAAATCGCTGCTGTCGCTCTCCGACGTCATGGGCACCGGCCACCATGCCGCGCTGGGAGCCCAGGTGGGGCCGGGCCGCAGCGTGGTGGTCGTCGGTGACGGTGCCGTCGGGCTCAGCGGAGTCCTGGCAGCCAGCAGGCTCGGCGCCACCCGCATCATCGCCATGTCCCGCCATGCCGACCGCGCAGAGGTCGCCCGAGCCTTCGGGGCCACCGACATCGTGGCCGAACGGGGCAAGGAGGCAGCCGCAAAGGTCTCCGAACTACTTGGCGGCGTTCTGGCCGATTCGGTCCTGGAATGCGTCGGAACCGCCGAATCAATGGACCAGGCGTTGCGCTGCACCCGGGCCGGCGGGGCCCTGGGGTTCGTGGGCGTTCCGGCAGGAGGCGCCGAACTGCCCATCGGTGTGCTGTTTTCCAAGAACATCACCGTGGCCGGCGGTGCCGCCTCCACCCGGAACTACATTCCCGAACTGCTCAAGGACGTCATGGCCGGCACCATCAACCCCGGATTGGTCTTCGATACGGTCATGCCGCTGGAGGAAGCGGCCGAAGCATACGGAGCCATGGATGAACGCCGGTCGATCAAGGTCATGCTCACCCCCTAACGCGGCCTCCTGTCCTACCCTGATCGCCCGGCGCGCGGTCTCCGGTCTGGTGCCAGGTGGTCGACGGTGCCGGATGCAGCGGGAAGAAGGAGCGGCCCGCACGGGCGTGGCCGCCGGGGACCAGCAGCATGTTGAACTGTGCGTTGAACTGCACGCCGGCTCGACCGGAAGCCGAACCACCCGTGGTGCGAAGCGTCCGCGTCGGCCCGAGGGCGTGGCGGAGGCTCTGGAAATCATCGGTCATCAGGATGTATCCGCGATCGAAGGTATCGATACGGACCGTCCCGTGCCCCAGGACGACGGCGGCGTCGACCCAGTCACCGCTGAAGCGGGGGACTCCACGGTGGATTGCGGGGGCATTGGGGGAGTGGAGGTGCTGCAAGGCCGGCATGGTCTGCCTTTCGGATCGTCCTTGCCCCTGGCGGCTACCGGGGGCCGCTTCGTCATCCGAACCACCCGCAGAACAATCCGTTCTCGGCATTCCTGCCGGTCCCAGTGGGGTTGGTGCATGGCCAGTCGGAGCTGTCCGTCTGCCGTTCCCCGGGGGAGCGGCCGACGGGGCCATATCTCGTGAAGCTGATATCAGCCTAGTCGGGGGACCCGACACTTTGAAGGCAGGCTTCGCTGCCGTTCACCCGCGGCAACATGAAGCAATAAGAATGAGGAGTCAGTCGAGGTCCTGGAGCATCGTTGGATGCGAGGAGCATTCGCTGCCGAATCTGATGCGCGTGCGCAGGTCGTTGGCGCGGTAGGAAACGAACTGGCCGGAGGCGAGCTCGGCATCGATCGCGGACGCCTCGCGTGTGGATTTGCCCGGGATGTAGCTGGTGACTCTCATCCCGCGGGCTTCCACTACGGATTTCATCTGGGCGATCGCTGCCGGTCCGTCATCAGTGGGGCTCGAGATCACCATCATCAGCAATTGCCGTGGGCCGTCGTCGGCTGCGCAGGACTTGGGTGAGAAGGAGGCGCGGTCGTCGGGGGAGAAGGGGCCGCCATCAAGGTAGGTCCATTCCCCGCCGGCTTCGTCGGTGATCTGGGCGATCTCGGTGTAGAAGTCCTCGCGGATGGATGAGGCATCCCGCTGGCCGGAGGCGGCGGTTGATCCTGCGGTGGGGTCCATGGGTTCTCCCAGGGTCGTGGAACAGGCGGTCAGAGCAAGCAGGCACGTCAGACCCAGCGCTGCGGCCACCTGGGTGGAGGTGCTGGAAAACGTCACGGATACTGCTCCTTCGTGGCTGGTGGACGGAATTGTTGTCGGGACTCCGCGGGGGTGGCTCCCTGATGACCTGCCATGAGGAAGCCACGCTGAAAGAGCCTAGCGTGTGGGTGGGTCGCGGTGGGTGAGTGAATACTCGCGCAGCTCCTCTTCGACGGTGCCTTGGACCGATGTTGCGGCATCGCCGACGGCTCGTTGTGCCGAATCGATCGCCTCGTTGCCGCCGCGTTGAAGACCATCGAGGGGAGCATTGCGCGCCCCCTTGAACAGCTCCGAGAAGGCGTTCCCTCCATCCTGGACGGTATCCACCGAGGAGCGGGCCAGACCTTGGCCATCATCGATGATTCCGTTGAAGGTGGTGGAAGCTCCCTTTTCGACGTTCTTTGCCACGTCGGTGTCGCCCAGACCGAAGGGCAGGTGTTCCCGGGCGGTGCGGGTCGCCCCGCTCAGGAGCGACTGCCCGCGGTCGGTCACGGAGTCCAGACCTGATTGGGCGTGGTCGATCCCCGAATTCGCGGTGCCGACCGCTTGGTCCTGGGCCGCATCGAGGCGGGACTGGCCTACGTCGATGAGGACATTGGTGCCCCGCTGGCTGTTGTCGATGAACTTTCCGGGTGCCTCCAGACGGTCCTGCAGCTGCCGTTCCTGCTCTTCGATGATGGTGTCGGTGATGGCCTGGTCCTTGATGTCCAGATTCCGGGTTTCTCCGCTGGTCACCAGCGCGTAGTGATGCAAACTGGTGGTGTCATGGTCCAGATAACCGTGTCCCGTTTCGGTTTCCACCAGCCCCTCGAGGCGACCCTTGGCCAGATCAATCAAATACAGCGGGTCCAAGGGGTTGGTCGGTGCCTGTCCGTCATAGTTGCCGTGACCGCCATGCCCCGTGGTGTTCTTGAGCAGATTGCCGAACTCATCGACGCTTTCCTCCGCGTCGAGAACCTGGGCGCCGAAGACGTCGTCGGTGGGGGAGATACGCGGGACGTCGCCGAACTGGGAAGAGAAAATACCGCCGGGGGCCACCAGATCCCCGACCGCCTGCGAGGCATAGACGGCGGGGCGTCCGTTATCAGCATCCTTGACGTGTAGATCCTCGGCGCTGTCCGCCACGTTCGGGTCCAGCCCTGCCGAACCGTAGAAGTAGACCGAATCGACGTCGAACTCCGTTTGGGTCAGGGCGTAGCCGGCCATCGTGGTGCCATAGGAGTGGGCGCCGACGTTGACCCGGGGAAGGCTGCCCCCGTCCTGGGCCCGGGTCAGATGCAGGCCGTCGAGCTGTGTGGCGAGTTCCCGGCCGCCGACTTGGGCCTTGTCGGTGTAGTTCACCTCGGTGGATCCGGGGAACCCGCCCGGGGAGTCGTAGCCGATCCAGGCGACGACGGCGTGCGATCCAACCGTGTATTCCCCCTGTTCGTCCCAGAGGGCCTGAGCGTTGTTGGTTTCCCCCACCATGCCCTGGGTCTTGCTGGTGATGCCCGAGGCGTTGAGGGTCACCGACGACGCTTCGTCGATCTCGCCGATGGAGACTCCGGCCAGTGGCTTGTTCGTCGAGGGATCGAAACTGATCAGATGCCGGTCGACGTCCTCGGTGGACGGGGACTTGAGCGATGACGCAATCGCCTCGTAGGCCTGGTCCTGCTCTGCGGTGGTCGGGAAACGCCCCGAGCGCATGATGTGCAGGACCTCTTCGTTCGCCGTGGCACGTTGGGCATAGCGCACGCCCTCGGTGTTCCCGACAATGATCGGCAGGGAAGCGGCCATGGCCGCTTGCTGGGCCGGACTCAGGCCGTTCCAGAACTCCACCTGTTCCCGGGCCGGCATCGATTTCCGGGGCCCATACACCGCCGCTTCGGGATAATCCTCGGCGAAGGCCTTGATTTGTTGTGGCGTCATCTTGGCCAGGTAGGCGTAGTAGGCGCGGATTTGGGCGACGCTGGAGTTCTGCCTGGAGGCATCGCGGCGCAACCGTTCGGCGTCGTTGCTCACCAGGTCCAGGATGCCGGGGGCGTAGTGCGAGGTCACATCGGTCGTCACCCGGCCGACGGCCTTCAGATCCGAGACGCACTTTTCCCGCGCCGTGGTGTAATCGGTGGCCAGTCCTTTGGCACGGGTCACGAGGGCAGCGTGTACGCGGTGGCCGAGCAGTTCCCCGCCCATCGTGGGGCCGGCGGGGGAACCGGAGGACGAGCTGGAGCCAGCGTAGAGTGCCTTGGCATCGGAGATGTCGCCGACCAGTGTGTTGTGCTTGGTTTTCAGATCGCCGGCCGTGGAGGCAAAGTCCTGCAGGGCCTTCTTCACCGACGTGCCGCTGTCCACGAGGTCCTCGGCGGAGTTCTTCGGCTTGTTCATGGCCGTCAGGACCTGCTGCTGGGCGGGGGCCTCGTAGATCCCCGAGAGCCCCTTCCACGCCGAGTCCATATCGGCGATGTGCCCCGTGAACGTGTTGATCCTGGTCTTGATGGTCGCGGCCTCGGCCGTCAGGGTGGCTTCGTCGGGCAGGTTTTTCGTCGCGCTGACATCGATGGGCGTCCAGTACATGCTCAGACCGTCCGTTCGCGGGTGCCGAAGTTGAACATGTTCGCCGGAACCTTGGTGTCAGCGGGCGGGCCCTGAACCGGAATGGAGGCTGCCCGGGCCTGGGCTCGATCGCGCATATCCTCGTCGGCGTCCTGGAAGGCCCTGACGGATTCCCCGGTTCCCTGGACGGCGTTGTTCCCGCGCGTCATGATGTCAGTCATGTCGTTGACGAGGGTGTCCCGGCGCAGGGCCGACAACGCCGAGACGATGTCAGCACACTCGCCGGGCAGGGAGGCCTCGACGGCTTCCAACGCGGTGGCCACGTCGTCCTTGGCGCCTTCGGTCTCGGAGAGCGACGAATCGGTCGTATCAAGGACCTTCCGCACGGCGGGGACATCGATCTTCCACGTCATGCCGTCTCCTCTCCATCGTCCTTCTGGTTCTTCTTCCAGATTCAGGCTAGAAGGAAAAACAGAACGGGGCGATGGGGAGAACTACCCATGCAGGTGGGGCAGCCCGGGGGCCGGGCCCGAGGTGGAGCCTATTCGACCAGCAGGTCCCTGATGTCCTGGGCGGTCATCGCCGAGCCGAAGCCCTCACCGGCATCCATGACCGAGGAGATCAGCTGCCGTTTGGCATCCTGCAAGGCCACGACCTTCTCCTCGATCGTGTCCTTGGCGACCATCCGGTAGACCATGACGTTGCGGGTCTGCCCGATGCGGTGCACCCGGTCCACGGCCTGGGATTCGGCGGCGGGGTTCCACCAGGGGTCCAACAGGAAGCAGTAGTCGGCCTCGGTGAGGTTCAGCCCGAAGCCGCCGGCCTTCAGCGAGATCAAGAACACCGGGGCCCTCCCGGATTTGAACTCGTCGATGACATCCGCGCGCCGACGGGTGGAACCGTCGAGATAGGCGTATTCGACGCCTTCGTCGTCGAGCCGGGAGGCCGCCTTCTTCAGGAAGGAGGTGAACTGGCTGAACACCAGGGCCCGGTGTCCCTCGGCGAGGACGTCGGCCAACTGTTCGAAGAGGACATCCAACTTGGCCGACGGGACGCCGTCGTACTCCGGATCCACCAGCGAGGCGTCCAACGACAGCATGCGCAGCAGGGTCAGGGACTGGAAGATGGTGAAACGGTTCTTATCCATGTCCTCCACCAGGCGCAGGATCTTCTGCCGTTCGCGCTGCAGGTGGGTGTCGTAGATTTTGCGGTGCTTCGGCGCCAACTCGACGTTGAGGACCTGCTCCTGCTTGGGCGGCAGGTCGGTGGCCACGGCGTCCTTGGTGCGCCTGAGCATGAACGGGCGGATCCGGCGACGTAACCGGGCCAACGGCTCGTCCAGGCCCTGCTTCTCGATGGGCCGCTGATAGTTCTCCGCGTAGCGCAGCGCCGAAGGGAACAGCCCGGGGGAGACGATGGCGAAGATCGACCACAGTTCCATCAGGTTGTTTTCCATCGGGGTACCGGTGATCGCCAGTTTGAAGGCGGCGTTGAGATCGCGGGCCGCATGGTGGGCCTTGGTCGCCTTGTTCTTCACGAACTGGGCCTCGTCCAGGATCAGTCCGGCCCAGGTTTGGGCTTGGTAGGCCTCGGCGTCGAGACGGAAGAGCGTATAGGAGGTCACCACGACGTCGTGTTCGGCAGCGATCGCTGCCAGCGGGCGGGCGGCCCGCCCCTGGGTGTCGGCGATGGCTGCCACCCGCAGGTCGGGGGCGAAACGTGCCGCCTCATCGGACCAGTTGGCCACCACGGAGGTCGGGGCGACCACCAGGAACGGCCCGGGAACTTTGGCGGTGCCGCTAGCCGCGGCCCACTGGTCCTTGGCATGCAGGATCAAGGCCAGGGCCTGCACGGTTTTGCCCAGGCCCATATCGTCGGCCAGGACGCCGCCGAGATTATTGCGCCAGAGCATGGCCAGCCATTCGAAGCCCTCCCGCTGGTACGGGCGGAACGTCGCCTTGAGTCCGGTGGGCAGTGCCGGGGATTCGGCCTCGGCGACGTCCAACAGCGAGTTCACCCCGGCATACCAGGAATCGGGGCCTTCGGTGACGGTGGCGAGCTCCTCGAGTTCCTCCCAAAGGGAGGCCTGGTAGCGGGTGATCTGCAGGTCGGAGTTCTTATCGTTGAGGGTCCCGGCCTCGGCCACGAGGTCGCGCAGCCTATCGAAGAGCTGGTGCTCGAGTGAGAAGTAGGTCTTATCGGGCATGAGCATGCGGCTCTGCCCGCGGGAGAGGGCCCGCAGGACGTCGGCGAACGGAATACGGTGCTCCCCGACGGCGATCACCAGACCGAGGTCGAACCAGTCACGTTTCTCCGATTCGACGGTGGTCACCGTCAGCTCGGGGGATTCGGTGAGTTCACGGTAGGCCGGTGGGTGGCCGGTGGTACGGACCTCGAGGCCATCGACCTGTTCCAGCAGCGGCAGTGACCTGCGCACGAAGTCCACGGTGTCCAAACCGCGCAGGGTGCGGGGAACCAGGGCGCGCCCGGCCAGGGTGGGGGAGTCCTGAACTGCCTGCAGGGCGGCGTCCTCGAGTGCCGATTCGGCCTCGACATCGCGCAGATCGGCATCGACCGGGCCGTGCCCGTAGTCGAAGTCCCAGGCGATCTCCGCGGTATCCCCGCCGGGGTAGGTCACCTCGAGGATGAGTTTGGGCGGCAGGATCCCCGGCAGTTCCACCGAATCGTCGGCAGCGTTGATGGCCAGCCGGCGGCCCAGACGCGGGTAGACCGAAGCCATGAAGTCATCGACGTCAGCTGCGGGAACGACGACGGTTTCGGGCTGGTGCAGCAGGGCCACCTCGGCAGGATCGAGCCTGCGGGCGGTGGGCGCCAGGACGATCAGCTCGGCGTCCTCACGGGCCGCGTAGACACCGTGATTGCCGATGGCCCCCACGGGCGTCTCGGGGGAGAGCTCCAATTCCTCCCCGTCGAGACTGAGCAGGGGAGTCAGGCCCAAGGCCCCGTCGTCGTCCTCCGGGTGTCCCGCAGTGAGCGATACGGAAGCAGTTTCAGCCAGCCGGATGGTGGTGGCCGAGCGCGGCCCAATGAGCCGAATCCCGAGGGCTTCGGTTTCGTGCAGCAGCGACCAGAGCAGCGGGGAGGCGAACTCGTCCAGGTAGAGCCAGTCGTTGTCCTCACCAAAATACAGTTGCCCATTGGCACGGTAGAGCGGGACGAACTGGCAGAACCAGCGGTGCTGTTCCTCATCCAGGTTCAGCCCGTAGGTTTTGAAGCTGATGGTATTCCAGCGCAGGTTCCCACGGACCCAGCGGCCGTTGCCCGAACGGACCATGGGGCGCACGCCCAGACGCCACCGGTGCCCCGAACTGTTCTGGTGCCCGACGCCGGAACCGGGGGCCCACTGCCGGTGGGCGACCTGGGTGGTGTCCTGGAGTTCGAACTGCAGGGCCAAGGGCTGCAGATGGTTGCGTTCGGACCCACCCCGGGCGCGGGCCCCGGCACGGGCCGGTGTGGAGCCACCACGGCCGCCGGCGCCGATCAACGAATTCAGGGTGTCCTGCCAGGCGGGGACCTTCGCCGGGGCTGCGGTGTTCTCGAAGAACACGCGTTGGGCCCGCAGATGCAAGGTATTCGAGTAGATCAGCAGTGCGGCAGCATGTTTGCAATGGGTTCCGACCGGGCAGCTGCACCAGGTGTCACCGACCGTCCAGACACCCTTGCGGTCCACGAGCGTCACCGTGGTGTTGTACGGCTCGTCTTCGGTCCCGACCACCCGGGCGGTCAGCTGAGGGTCACCGGCGGTGAACTCCAGTCCCAGAACGTGCTCCGCGTTGGCGTACCCCTTCCCCCGGGTGAACGCCGCACCACCGACCACGCGGAGGATTTCGCGGGCGTCGACGAGGGGAAAATCGGATTCTGCCATCCTCCTATCGTTTCACGTCTGGGCCCCTGCCGACGAACCAGGATGCCCGGTCGCCGGCTGTCGCCGTAGGGTGTGCTCATGAACTCCTCCCCGGCGATGCAGACACCGCCCCGTGAGCTGGAGATCGACACGGTCGCCCAGTTCGATGCCCGCACGAAAATCGGCCGGGCCCCGATGTCCGGATGGCACTGCCAATCATTGGATCTACGGGATCGTGGACGGGCGTTGGAGCGTGCCGACGTCTCCGGGGCCGTCTTCCTCGGTTGCGACCTGCCGCCCGGCTCCATCCCCGCTCTGCGCGGCCGGGGCGCACTGATCTTCCCCGACCTGCCGGAACTGCCGTTCGATCCCTACCGTGGCGGGCTCTATCGGGCGCAGGACCTCTATGCCGGGCTCGGGGAGAACGCCTACGAGGACACCCCCGACGCACGCATCTACGCCTGGAGCAGGTCCCGGGGCGCCGGACGGGGCGGCCTGAACATGGCCCTGGCCACCACATTGCACGACCATGCCATCGGTACGGCCCTGGAACTGCTGCTGAGACCCGAGCACGACGGCGATGCAGCGGGGCTGATTCCAGGTCGCGGGGTGGTCGGGGTGATGGGTGGACACGCTGCCGAACGCGGTACTCAGGCGTTCAGCGACGCAGCCTCTCTGGGGCGCAGCCTCGCCCGGGCAGGGTTCACCGTCGCCACCGGGGGCGGCCCCGGAGCCATGGAAGCAGCCAACCTGGGCGCCTACCTCTGCGCGGAGGAGGAGGGCGTCCTGGAGGAAGCCATCGAGCGGCTCGCCGTCGCGCCGTCGTTCCGTCCCTCGATCTCGCAGTGGGCGCGGGCCGCGCTCGCCGTCATCGAAGAGTATCCGGGCGGAACACCGACCGTGGGGATTCCGACCTGGTTCTACGGGCATGAACCGCCCAACCTGTTCGCCACCCATATCGCGAAGTTCTTTGCCAACTCCATTCGTGAAGATGTGCTGCTCAAGGCCTGCACGGGAGGGCTGGTCGTCCTGCCCGGGTCCGCAGGAACCGTGCAGGAGATCTTCCAGGATGCCTGCGAGAACTACTACGGCACCGCCAGAACCCAAACCCCGATGATCCTGGTGGGCCGCCATCATTGGACCCGGGAGCTCCCTGCCTGGCAGCTGTTGGAATCGTTGGCCGCCGGACGGGAGATGGCAGCAGCCATTCATTTGGTCGAATCCCCCGAGTTGGCGGTGGGCATCCTCACCGGAGACTGAACCGCTGGCCGAATGCGGTCCAGGACCGTCGAACCCCTTCGCGCAGCGCCCGGCGACATCCAGAGGATCTGCAGCTGCGCTGGGTAGGCTGGGCCTATGGACTCGAACCCCTATCTGGTGACCCGGCAACGCCTGGTCCAGGCGCCTCCCGGCGCCATCTTCGAACTACTCGCCGACCCGTCGAAGCATCCGCTCATCGACGGTTCCGGCACGGTGAAAAATTCTCGCCAGGACGAACCCCAACGCCTGTCCCTGGGCGCCGAGTTCGGGATGGATATGCGGTTGGGTGTGGGGTACCGGATCCAGAACACGGTGGTGGAGTTCGAGGAGAACCGGCTGATCGCCTGGCGGCACTTCAACGGCCATCGCTGGCGTTATGAACTGATCCCCGCTCCACGGGGGACGCTGGTCCGTGAAACCTGGGACGCCTCACGGCTGAAACGGCAATGGCCGCTGAAGGTCATGGGGTTCACCCGGAGCACCCCAGCCAATATTGAGCGCACCCTGGACCGGTTGGCCGACTACTTCGACCCCAATACGCCGCGCCCCACGGAGCCGTCACCACCACGATCCTCGAAGCGTCAACCCCAGCCCAAAACCCTGACCCCTGCCCAGCAGGAGAAGGAAGCGGCCAAGAAGCAGGCTCGTGCGGCGAAGGCAGTCCAGCAGGACGAGGAAGCCATTGCGGCCCAAGCAGCCAAGGCAGAACGATTGGCGCTGGCCCAGGAAGCGAGCACGGCTCGTCGTGCGGCCAGGGCCGAACGCAGCGCCCGGGCCAAGGAGGCCCGCACCCTGAAGGAAGCCGAGAAAATCGAGCAGGCAGCGCTCGCCGAACGCGCCCGGGCCGAGAAGGTCGCAGAAAGCGAGCGGGCGCAGGCACTCAAGGCCGAACAGGCGGCGCAGGAGGAAAAGGCCAAGGCGGAGAAAGCTGCCGAAATCGAGCGGGCCCAGGCAGAAAAGCTTGCCGAGGCCGAACGGGTCAAAGCGGAGAAGCTGGCTCAGGAAGAGCGCGAACGCCGGGCGAAGGTTGCCCGCGCCGAGCAGGCCCAGACGGCCAAGGCGAGCAAGCAGGAACCGCAGGTTCCCGTCGAGCCCTTGCCGCCGATCGGCGCGACGGCCCGGCCCTTGAAGAAGGCGCCGACCCGTCCCGCCCGCGAGGTGATTGCCGCAGCGAAGGCAGGTCGACGTGACACGCCAGCCCCCGAGCCGGAGCCCGAAGCCATCGTGCCGGAACCGACTCCACCGGCGGTGCAAGAGCGCCGACCGATGGCAGCAGCCCGACGGATGCGCCGCGCCAGCTGACATGATCTGCGGACCGTCGACGTGGACGGGCCCGGAACCTATCCGATATTGCCGCCGAAGAGCAGGCCCAGAGCATAGGTGACCCCTGCCGCTCCGAGGCCGATCGCCAATTGTCTGAACCCGCGTTTGGCTGGTGAGGCGCCGGAGAGCAGCCCGACGACACCGCCGGTCAGCATCAGAGCCACCCCCACCAGGACCAAGGCCAAGAGCAGGGCCGGTAGCCCGCCCATGCCGAAGAGGTAGGGCAGGATCGGGATCAAGGCACCGGAGGCGAAGAAGCAAAAGCTGGAGGCGGCAGCACCGATAGCCGATCCGAGGGCTTCGTGTTCGTCACCGGCGGTCTCGGGTACCTCGGGCTGCAGCGATAAGGACGGGTCGCAATCGCAGCTGAAAGTTCCCAGCCGTTCGGCGGCCCGGTGCTCGGCGGCTTCCCGGCTCATCCCGCGGGCCCGATAGACCAGAACCAATTCGTTGGCCTGCAGGTCCAGATCCGGGGCGGCGATGAGTGTGACCTGGGTTGGCTGGGAAGCGGTGAGTAGTTCGCGCTGTGACCGGACGGAGACGTATTCGCCAGCGGCCATCGACAGGGCGCCGGCGAGCAGGCCGGCAACACCGGCAAAGAGGACGAGGGCGCTGGACACCCCGGCAGCGCCGATGCCCATCACCAGGGCCAGGTTGGAGACCAGCCCGTCGTTGGCACCGAAGACGGCTGCCCGAAAGTTTCCCGAAAGTCGGTTGCGGCCGCGGACCGCAAGACCACGGACGACTTCCTCATGCACCAGCTCATCGGCGGCCATCTGGGCGGTGGCGTCGGCATCATTGTCGTAGGGGGAGGACCCTTCGGCTCGTTGGGCCAGCGCCAGCACGAAGACCGAACCAAAGTTTCGGGCCATGAAACGCAACATGACGCGGCTGAAGGAGGGCCGTGCCGTCTTCCGGGCGTGTTCGCCCAAAAGGGTGGCCCAATGTTCCTCGTGGCGGGCTTCGGCACGGGCCAGGCCCAAGAGGATTTGGCGTTCCTCGCCGTCACGGCGTTTGGCCAGGGTCAGATAGATGGAGCCTTCAACACGTTCATCGGCCAAGTATTTGCGCCAGCGCCTGATCTCGGCGGGCGTGGGCTCCCGACGCGGGGACTGCGCACGGAGCGGGTCGGCGTCGGGGGAGGGGGCATCCGGTGCCATCGGGGGTCCTTTAATCGGGTCGTTGTCCCCGCACGGGGGCGGGGGTGCCGGTCAAAGGTTGGTGGGGTACAACAAACCTCGGACCGCCATCAGCGGGCCGAAGGTCTCGTTCGCCCGGCGTCGAAGCCGGGTGGATTGCCGGACCGCCTGGTCGGCGATCAGTATGTCGACAGATCCTCTTCCGCCCGTGCCGGATCAGTGATCCGGCTCGGGCGGGGTGTGGAACTACTCCCCTTCAGCCGACCAGCATACCCGAGGGAGCCTCGGCGTGGTCGCGAACGGGCAGACGCTCAAGGAAGAATACCTGAGCTTCTCCGTCGGGGCGGTGTGCCCGGGGGATGCGCACGGTCAGTGCGCAGGAATCGGATTCCCAGACCGGTCGACCGGCCGTGTTGGCCAGCGCATAGTCGAGATCCTGAGGGTGGGGCGCGATGAAGCGTTCCCATTGACCGTCTACGTTGAGGCAGACGGTGCCTAGCATCGAATCGAAAATTGGAAGGACGGAGACGCTTTGCGCCACGGATTTCCTCTCGTGCGTTCTTACCCAACACGTTGTCGTGCGGGCCGCTTCCTCATCCGAACCACCCACGAACCTGGGGTTGGTGCGCGGGTAGTCGGAGCTGTTGCCCGCGTCTCATGAAGCTTTTTTCCAGCCTAACGCGATTGCCGAGGCAACCCAAGCTGTGTTCTACGTCATCCCCACTGCATCCCAATGCTGGCACGGCTAGATTCGTTTCGACTCATGGGGCCAAAAAGGGGTTTCGGCAGGGGTTCGACCATCAAAGCGCCGTGCCGCCATGGCCTCTTTCCTCGCCCGGCCGGCCGGCCGGCCTGCCCTGACCGGGGACCCTGGGGGAGCAGCCGGTGCGGAGTTCCCCGGATTCGAACGCAAAACCCCGCCGTCGCGCCGGGAACGATGGGCGACGGCGGGGTTTTGTGGTCCTCTACTGGTCGGCGGAAACGCCTTCCATATCGACCCGTCCGGAGACGCGATCCGACCAGTGCTTCGTCACCTCGGTGCGGGTCGGCGCCGAGAGCAGGCTGAACAGGACATAGACCACGAGTGAGGCACCGAGACCGAAGTAGATCGGGTCGTTGGCGTAGACGCCGGCGAACTTTTCGGTGGAGAGGACTTCGAGGGTGATCATGGTCGTCAGGGTGACCAACGTGCCTGCCGCCATGGACAGGGCAGCACCGGTACCGTTGCCCCGCTTCCAGAGCAGACCGCCCAGGATCGACACCAGCAACCCGCCGACCAGGATGTCGTAGGCAATGGTCAGGGCGGCGACGACATCGTTGACGAGGATCGCCAGGATGATGGACACGGCGCCGAGCCCCAAGACCCAGTAGCGGTTGGCGGCGATGTCGTGTTCGGGGTTGCGGCCGGTGTTGACCTCGATCTTCTTGCCGAACCAGCCGGCGACAAAGGGGGTGACGTCGTTGCGGGCCACCGTGGCTGCGGCAATCAGCGCACCGGAAGCGGTGGACATCATGGCGGCGACGGCGGCGGCCAGGACGATGCCGCCGACGGCCACCGGCAGCAGGGTCATGGCGACCTCCGCGTAGACCACGTCCTTGCCCAAGGCCTCGATGTCGATGCCGGGCAGCGCGACGCGGGCCGACATGCCGATGATGGCTCCGGCGATGCCGTAGATGACGCAGTAGATGCCGGCGGTGGCGCCGCCCCAGCGGGCCACCTTCGGGGTGCGGGCGGTGAACACGCGCTGCCAGATGTCCTGCCCGATCAGCAGGCCCAGCGTGTAGACGACGAAGTAGGTGATGATGGTCTGCGCCCCGATGCCGCCCCAACTGAAGAAGGCCTCGCGGGCGCGTTCGGGGATGCCGGCCGAGATGCCGTTGAAGCCGCCGGCCGCCGACAGGGCGAAAGGCAGCATGAGGGCGAAGACGCCGATGGTCTTGATGACGAACTGGACCTGGTCGGCCAGGGTGATGGACCACATGCCGCCGATGGTGGAGTAGATCAAGACGATGGCCCCGCCAACGGCGATGGCGATCCAGCGCTCCCATTCGAAGAGGACGACGAAGATCGTCGCGTAGGCGCCGGTGGAGGTGGCGCAGAGCATCAAGGTATACGCCAGCATGACTACCGCCGAGGCGTTCGTGGCCTGCTTGGAGCCGTAGCGCAGCGTCAGCATCTGCGAGACGGTGAAAATCTTCAGTCGTTGCAGGCGCGGGGCGAAGAGCATGCTCAGTAGCAGCACCCCGATGCCGATGGCGATCACCAGCCACGCGCCGGAGAGCCCGAATTCGTACCCCAGGCCCACACCGCCGACCGTGGACGCACCGCCGAGGACGACGGCGGCCATGGTTCCGGTGTAGAGGAAGGGGCCGAGTCGTCGGCCCGCGACCAGATAGTCGCTGCTGTTCTTGGTGCGGGACTTGCCCCACCAGCCGAACGCGAGCATCGCGATCAGGTACGCGATCACAATCGCGATATTGATGATGTCCATGAGGAACCTCTGGTCGAAAAGGGAAGGAAGATGACAATCAGGTGATGTTTACAGGTAAACATCTGTTGCCTACTAAGCTAAAGTGATCTGGCTAACAGGTCAATTGGCCTATGCTGTGTGACGTCATGCAGGACAGATATCCAATGCGAAGACCCGGAGTACACCGCCCATGAAGGCTTTGCCCGTCGAGCCCAGCAACGCCCCGATTGCGATCGGTTCGAAGATCCGGGCCGCGCGTCACGTCCAGCGTATGACCATCGAGCAGGTGGCCGAGTCAACCGGGCTGACCAAAGGTTTCCTGTCCCGGGTCGAGCGCGACCTCACCTCACCCTCGGTGGCCTCGTTGGTCACCTTATGCCAGGTCCTGTCGGTGTCGGTGGGGGAGCTGTTCGCCCAACCAGAAACCCATGTGGTCCGCTTCGACGATGCCCCGCGCATCTCCTTGGGTGGTCACGGCATTATCGAACGTCTGGTGACCAGCCGCTCGGAGAAGCGGCTGCAGGTGATCCGGGCCGTCATCGAACCCCGCGGGCAAGGCGAGGACGAACTGTATTCGGTGGACTGCGAGGTCGAGGTCCTGCATGTGGTGTCGGGACGTTTCATCATCATCTTCGCCAACGAACGATTCGAACTCGAGGGCGGTGATTCGGTGACGTTCCCCGGCCGTGAACCGCATTCATGGATCAACCCCACCGATGAGGAAGCAGTGGTCCTGTGGACGCTGGTCCCCGCTGCATCACGGTAGCGGTATTCGGCCGATATGGACCCGCGGTCTGAGCCGCGGATTCGGTTCGGCCCCACGCAAAACCTCGCGGGTCAGTGGCGCGATTTCCCCCTGTCCCAACAGGAGGAAACTGCGCCAATGACGCACCGCTGAGCTCTCGGTCCAGCGGAAATACGGTTGCGGCATGATGCCGCAGGCATCCCGGATGACCGGGCAGATGATCTTCCGCCATGGCTGGCCGGCCGCCCGGGAGGGGCGATCTTGCCCCCGGAGAAGGGGTACCTGCTGGCGTCCACGTGTCGAGGGCCTTCGTGTTCGAACGCTACGCCTGCCGCGGCCAACGGCGCGGGCCGCGATCATCACGGCATGGATCGATGGGCTGGTTCGGGGCCGCGCGCCTTGACTGTGCCATAAGCCACAAATAGCATAAGGGACAACGAAAGTATCTTATTAGGCAACCGTGGGCGAGGTCGTTCAGGTGGCCCATCGAGAAGGAGAACCATGGAAGAGATCCGCGTCGAGGCCAACGGAAAAATCGGTCCCATTGATTCCTCGAAGATTCCGCGCTTTGCCGGCCCGGCCACCTATGCGCGGCTGCCACGACTGGACCAGGCTCCCGATGCCGGCATCAAGGTGGTCGGCGTCCCCTTCGATGCCGGAGTTTCCTACCGGCCCGGGGCCCGTTTCGGTTCCAACCACGTCCGTGAATCCTCCCGCCTGCTGCGCCCCTATAACCCGGCCATGGACCTCTCTCCTTTCGAGGCAGTGCAGGTCGCGGATGCCGGCGATATGGCCGTGAACCCCTTTAATATCAACGACGCCATCGAAACCATTCAGCAGAACGCCCTGGACCTGACCTCCGACGGCTCGTCGCTGATGACCATCGGCGGGGACCACACCATCGCCTTGCCACTCCTGCGTGCCGCTTCGGAGCGGGCGGGGGAGCCGGTGGCGATGCTCCACTTTGATGCGCACCTGGACACGTGGGACACCTACTTCGGCGCCGAATACACCCACGGCACCCCGTTCCGTCGGGCCGTTGAGGAAGGCATCCTCGATACCGAGGCGATCTCCCATGTGGGAACCCGTGGACCGCTGTACGGTAAGAAGGACCTCGAGGATGACCAGCGCTTCGGTTTCGGCATCGTGACCTCCTCCGACGTCTACTATCAGGGGGTGCGCGAAATCGTCGATAAGCTGCGCGACCGCATCGGTAACCGCCCGTTGTACATCTCGGTGGATATCGACGTGCTGGACCCAGCGCATGCCCCCGGCACCGGAACCCCCGAGGCCGGCGGTATCACGAGCCGCGAACTCTTGGAGATCCTGCGCGGGATGCGCGGGATGAACCTGGTCGGAGCGGACCTCGTGGAGGTTTCCCCGGCCTATGACCACGCCGAAATGACCGGCATTGCGGCCTCACACGTCGCCTACGACCTCGTCTCGCTGATGGCGGATAAACGAGCCACCGACCAGAAGGACTCCTAAGTGCCCGACTCCTTGCAGAACACCCCGGAAACCTCCGGGAACACCGCCCCGCGCAATGGTGGCGACCTGGCGATCGAGACCCTCAGCGGGCTCGGCGCCCGGACGGTCTTCGGGATTCCGGGGCAGCACGCCTTGGGCCTGTTCGATGCCCTCTCCCGTTCACCACTGGAATTCGTCTCCTCCCGCGTGGAGAACAACTCGGCCTTCGCGGCCGACGGCTACGCCCGGGCGACCGGCGAAGTAGGCGTTCTGTTCCTGTCCACCGGGCCCGGGGCACTCACCTCGTTGGCCGGCCTGCAGGAGGCCTACGCAACGGGCGTACCGATGGTCGTCATCGCCAGCCAGATCCCCTTGGACGGGCTCGGCGCCCGGCGCAAGGGGATGCTCCACCAGCTCGATGACCAGAAGGCCTCGGCAGCGAACGTCACCAAATCCCAGCGCACCGTGCACCATGCCTCGGGAATTCCCTCGGCCATCCAGGACGCCTGGTCCGATGCCATCACCGTGCCACAGGGGCCGGTCTGGGTCGAGGTCCCGCAGGACGTCCTGCTCTCCGAGGTCTTCGTCCCCCCGGTCGTCGATGCGCTCGCCGAAGCCTACGAGCACCCGCCGCGCGTGGAACTCATCGAGGAGGCGGTCCGCTGGCTGGGCCAGGCCCGCCGCCCGGCCATCGTTGCCGGTGGCGGTGTCCGCCGGGCAGGGGCCCAGGCCGAGCTGCTGCGCGTGGCAGAACAGCTCCGCGCCCCGGTGATCTCCTCGCCCGGGGGCAACGGAGCCTTCCCCTGGAAGCACCCGTTGAGCCTGCAATCGTGGATCGAGGACCGGCACACCACCGAGATCCTCGAAGATGCCGACGTGCTCATCGTCATCGGCTCCTCCCTGGGCGAAGTCACCTCCAACTACTTCACCCTGGCCCCGCGTGGACGCCTGATCCAGATTGATGCCGAACCGCGGGTGCTGGAATCCAACAGCCCGGCGCTCGGCATCCGTGCCGACGCGAAAACCGCCCTGCAGTTCCTCTCGGACGCTCTGGAGGAGCAGCGCACCGCGGAAGGCGGGCAACAGGGCGAATCTGTTGACTGGCACGGGAAGACCCCCGAGCAGGTGGTCGCCGACACCCTGGACCTGGTGAGAGCGCGTCTGGACGCCCAGGACCTGGGGATGGAACGAAAGTTCATGGACGATATCCGTGCCGCGGTCCCGTCGTCGATGCAGACCTTCTGGGATATGACGATTGCCGCCTACTGGGGGTGGAGTTGCTGGGATGCCCGCGAGGGCGAGTTCCATTCGGCTCAGGGGGCCGGCGGCCTCGGCTATGGCTACCCGGCGGCCATCGGTGGGGCCGTGGGCCTGGCCGTGGACGGCAAAACCGGGATCGACGGACGCGTGCTAGCGGTCTCCGGTGACGGTTCGGCCATGTATTCGATCGCCGAGCTGGCCACCGCCAAACAGCACAACACCGCGGTGACCTGGCTGATTGTCGACGACGGCGGCTACGGGATCCTGCGTGAATACATGGAAGGTGCGTTCGGCCAGGCGACGGCCACCGAACTATCCCGCCCGGATTTTGTCGCCCTGGCCGAATCCTTCGGCATCCCGGCACGCGCCGTGGCCCCCGAAGACGTCCGGCAGGCCTTGGAGGAATCCTTTGCCGCCGAGGGCCCGAACGTGGTCGTGGTCCAGACTTTGTTGAAGATGTTCGCCCCGACCCACCTGGACTAAGGCTCGGGTGTGGTGTGGGCGCGGTCATGACCGATGTCACTGTCCCGTGAACGGCGATCCACCTACCGTGGTGGAAGAACCGACGAGGGAAACAGGACATGAAAACCCGCCCGATGAGCACCGATCTGACCGACACCAGAAGCGACGGCGGCGGTAGCCTGGCCCCCGTGCCCGGTTACCGCCGCCTCGGCCATCCCCGCGTCTCCGGGTCCCTGGTCGGCGCGCTGGGCGGCTGCGCCTTCATTTTCTTCAACACCGAGGCCCTACCCGGACCCTGGACCGCCGCCCTGCGGCTCCTGGGGTTGGCCGCGCTCGGACTGTGGATCTGGGCGGTGCTCCTGCGACCCCGGCCGCTCCCACCCCATCCGCGGCCGGACCGGACCGGCGGGATCGTCTACGTCGGCGGCGTGCTGGGCATGTTGGCGATCATGTTCATCGGGATGCGGTGGCTGGAATCCACCGGACATGAAGAGCTTCAACCGGCGGTGATTGCGCTGGCGGTGGGCGCACACTTCCTGCCCTATGCCCGGGCCTTCGCCGCACCGGTCTTCCTCTGGCTCGGGGCGTGCCTGGTGGTGCTGGGCCTGGTGGGGCTGGGCCTCGGGCTGACCACCACCGTGGTGGCTGCCCCGGCCTGTGCCGTGGCCGCCGGCTACGTCCTGCTCATCGGCTGTGCCGTGGAGGCGCTGGGGCCCTGAGTATCGGGCTCCGGGGCGGGGCGTGGATTAGTCGGGGATCTCGGTATCGGCCAGGGCCGGACCGCGCACGACCAGCACCGGGCAGTAAGCCCTGGCGATGCAGGCCGAACTGACCGAGCCCATCAGCAATCCGACGAACCCTCCACGGCCCCGGCGACCGACGATGAGCATATCGGCTTCCTTGCTGGCTTCGATCAGCGTCGGTCGGGCGCTGCCCTGACGCAACCGCACCGACACATTCTCCGGAAGCTCAGGCCCGTAGGCCTCCTTCAAGGCGGCGGCGACCGTATGTTCGACGCGTTCTTCGAATCCCTCGATGCCCATGACTTCGTATCGTTCGGGCATCGGCGGGTAATCCCAGCAGGCGGTCGCCTCGATCCGGGCGTCTAAGCCGACGGCAACATGCTGTGCCTGACGGAGGGCCTCCACCGACGAAGCGGAACCATCGACTCCGACAATGACCAGTGCCTGGCGTTCCTGTGCCATCCCAACCTCCGCTCCCTCCCCGCGTGGGGAGGCATCCTGGTCCTCCAGCCTATCGTCGCCGGCTAGCGCAGGACCACTGTCCTGTTCTCCAGCAGAAAGACCCGGCCCTCGCAATGCCAACGCACGGCGTTGGAGAGCGCCCGGCATTCGGTATCGCGTCCTGCGGCGACCAGATCGGCGGGGGAGAAGGTGTGGTCGACGTCCTGAACCTGCTGGGAGATGATCGGCCCCTCGTCCAGTTCGCTGTTCACGTAGTGGGCTGTCGCCCCGACGGTCTTCACGCCGCGGGCGTGGGCCTGGTGATAGGGCTTGGCCCCCTTGAAACTGGGAAGGAAGGAATGGTGGATGTTGATGGTGCGTCCGGTGAGCTGGCGGCTCAACTCGTCGGAAAGGATCTGCATGTAGCGCGCCAGAACCACCAGTTCGACGTCGTAGTCCTCCATCAGCTCCAGCAGCCGGGCCTCGGCCGCGGGTTTGGTTTCCGCGGTGACGGGCACATGGTGGTAGTCGATCCCATGCCATTGAACCAATGACTGGTGGTCGAGGTGGTTGGAGACGACCGCAACGATCTCCACGGGCAGTTCACCCATCCGGGAACGGTACAGCAGGTCGTTGAGGCAGTGACCGAATTTGGAGACCATGACCAGCACGCGGCGCTTTTCGTTCAGCGGCCGCAGGCTCCACTGCATCTGGTAGCCGGCCCCGAGCTCGGAGAAGGCCCCACGCAGCCGTTGCAGTTCCAGCTCCGGATCCACGGCGACCTGCGGCGAGTCGGGGCCCGGACGGCTGACGAAGTGGACCCGCAGGAAGAACCTGCCCTCATGGAAGTCATCAAATTGGCGCAGCTCATGGATGTCCCCGCCATGTTTGAGCAGGAACCCCGAAACGGCATGGACGATGCCCGGCCGTTCGGGGCAGTCCAAGCTCAGCACGAATTCGTGGAGGGGGGATTCGGAGGCCTGGACCATGGTGTCCTGCTTTCTCGTGGAGGAGGGGTGCTCAGCACTCGATGACGTTCACGGCGAGGCCGCCGCGCGAGGTTTCCTTGTACTTATCCTTCATATCGGCTCCCGTCTGACGCATCGTTTCGATGGCCTGGTCCAGGGTGACACGATGTTCGCCGTCGCCGTGGCGGGCCAGCCGGGCCGCGTTGATGGCCTTGACCGAGGCGATGGCATTGCGTTCGATACAGGGGATCTGTACCAGCCCGCCCACCGGGTCGCAGGTCAAGCCCAGATTATGCTCAATCCCGATTTCCGCGGCGTTTTCGACTTGTTCCGGTGTGCCGCCCAGTACTGCGCAGATCCCGGCGGCAGCCATCGAGCAGGCGGAACCGACTTCACCCTGGCAGCCGACCTCGGCGCCGGAGATCGACGCGTTCTGCTTGAACAGGATGCCGATGGCCGCGGCGGTGAGCAGGAAGGTGACGATCCCGTCCTCATCCGCGCCGTCGATGAACCGTGCATAGAAATGCAGCACCGCAGGAATGATGCCTGCGGCCCCGTTGGTCGGTGCCGTGACGATGCGACCGCCCGAGGCGTTCTCCTCGTTCACGGCCAGGGCATAGAGGTTCACCCATTCCATCGCCCAGAGCGGGTCGGCCGGTTCCAGACCACCGATCCGGCCATCCGCCTCCTGCTGGCGCAGCTTCTCCCGCAGTTCCGGGGCCCGACGGCGGACCTTCAGCCCGCCGGGCAGCACGGGTTCGGTGCGGGTGCAGCCGTTTTCCACACATTCCTCCATGACCGACCAGATATGCAGCAGCGCTGCACGGGTTTCCGCTTCGGGCCGCCACGAGTTCTCGTTGGCCATCATCACTTCGGCAATGGACAGCCCGGAGGTCCGGCAGGCGGCCAGCAGTTCACCTCCGCTGCTGAACGGATGCGGCAACGGGGTTTCGTCGGAGACCAGCTGGTCGGCTTCGGCGGAGACGTCGTCGACGACGAACCCACCGCCGATGGAGTAGTAGGTGCTCTCCCGGATCGTCTCCCCATCCGCCCCGAAGGCCTGGAAAATCATGCCGTTGGGGTGGGCCGGCAACGATTTGCGCCGATGCAGGACCACATCGCGTTCGTCGTTGAAGTCGATATCGGAGCCACCGTCCAGCGGCAGTCGCCCCTCACGGATGCAGGAGGACACCAGGTCCCCGGCGGTGTCTGTGTTGATGGTCGCCGGGTCGTGGCCGGCCAGACCCAGGATCACCGCCTGGTCCGAGTGGTGTCCGATCCCGGTGGCCCCCAAGGAGCCGAAGAGTTCGGCCTTGACGCGGGCCACCGAGTCCAGCAGGGAGTCCGCGGCCAGCCCGGCGGTGAACCGCCGGGCAGCCCGCATGGGACCCACCGTATGGGAGGAGGACGGACCGATTCCGACCGAGAACAGGTCCAGAGTGCTCAGTGCCATCAGGGAACCTCTGCCGCCGCGAATTCGAGCATGGCATCGAGCAGCCAGTGCACCATGTAGTCCGCGAAGGAGGCGCGGGGCAGGATCCGGAACGTGTTCTCTTCCGTCTTCCACAAGAACACCGGTACGGGGCCGATGGCCGTGGAGACGGCCGAACCGGTGCCGAAGACCGAGGGGTGCAGGTCGAAATGGCAGCCCTTTTCCAGGACCGACCGGGCCGAGGGGCCCGAAAGCTCCAGGGTGGTGCGGTTTCCGGAGAGTTCGACGACGGATCCGGGCAGTGCGTCCTCGCCGTCGCCCAGCAGCGCGGCCAGGGGTGCTGCATCCACGCTGTCCGGTGGGCCGACGAGCAGGAACTCATCGGGGCCCTGCCAGAGGACCGATAAGGTCTCGTTGCCGCTGACCTCGCCCACGCGCCGGGGCAGGGAAAGCCCCAGCGCCGATTCCAGCACCTGGGCCGTGGCCGACCCCGGGACGACCCGCAGGCCGATCTGGGTCAGGAACGGCAGTTCCCGGAGGGTGACCCCCCGTTCACCGCTCACGGAGCCGGCGGCCATGTCCTGGGCCAGGTAGCCGACCGGGCTGGTACGCAGCGCGGCGACCTCCTGGCTCACGGCGGGTGCTTCCAAGGTGTTCTCAGCCATCGCGACGGCTCCCTTCAGGGTCGTAGAGGATGGGGGATGTGATTTCGACGTCGACGAGTTCGCCGTCCAGCAAGGACTGGACGACCTCGCCCATGCGGTTCCGGCCGTTCTTGACCAAGGCCAGACCGAAGGTCCGGCCCAGGGCCGGGCTGCGGTAGCTGGAGGTCACGTGGCCCTCCATGGGCACCGGACCCTGTTCCGGGGTGATGGGCGTTCCGGCGTTCACCAGCTGGGCGCCCTCGGGCAGCAGCGTGGTCTTATTCACCGGCAGCACACCCACCAGGTGCTTGCGGTCCCCGCGGGCCGTATCGGCACGGGCGTAGGAGCGGTTGCCGATGAAGTCCTTGAGCTTGGAAACCACCCAGTCCATCCCGGCGTCCTGCGGGGTCACCGTGCCGTCGGTGTCCTGACCGACGATGATGAATCCCTTTTCGGCGCGCAGCACGTGCATGGTCTCGGTGCCGTACGGGGTGATGTTGAATTCGGCGCCGGCTGCGGCGACGTCTTCCCATACCTTGAGCCCGTACCAGGCCGAAACATTGATTTCGAAGGCCAGTTCCCCGGAGAAGGAGATCCGGCAGATCCGTGCCGGGATCCCGTTGGCCAACGTGGTTTCGCGGAAGGCCATGAACTTGAAGTTCTCGTTGGACAGGTCCAGGTCGGGGGCGAGCTTGGCGATGACGGCGCGGGATTTGGGTCCGACGACGGCCACCGTGGAGTACTGCTCGGTCACCGACGTGCACACCACATCCAGGTCCGGCCACTCGGTCTGCAGCCATTCCTCCAGCCAGTCCAGAATCTTCGCCGCGCCACCGGTGGTGGTGGTCATGAAATAGCGATTCTCTTCCAACCGCAGCGTCACGCCGTCGTCGTAGATCATCCCATCGGGGGTGCACATCAGACCGTAACGGCCCATCCCGCCCTTGAGCTTCTTGAACCCATTGGTGTAGATCCGGCCCAGGAACTCCCCGGCATCACGACCACGGATCTCGATCTTGCCCAAGGTCGTGGCGTCCTGGAAGCCCACGGATTCACGGGTTGCCGCGCATTCGCGCTGAACAGCGGTATCCATGTCTTCCCCGTCCAGCGGGAAGTAGCGGGGCCGCTTCCACTGTCCGACGTCCTCGAAGACGGCGCCGTGGGCCAGATGCCAGGGGTGGATGGAGGTCAACCGGGCCGGGTCGAGCATCTGCCCGCGCTGGCGGCCGGCCAAGGCGGCGAAGGCCACCGGGGTGTAGGGGGCACGGAACGTGGTGGTGCCGATCTCCCCGAGCTCGTCGATGCCCAAGACAGCGGCGATCACACCGATGGCTGCCACGCCACTGGTCTTGCCCTGGTCGTTGGCGGTACTGATCGAGGTGTAGCGCTTGATGTGTTCCACCGAACGCATGCCGGCCCCGGTGGAGCGGACGACGTCGGCCACGGTCTGGTCGCGCTGCAGGTCCACGAAATGGGTGTCCCATTCGCCCTCGCTGCCTTCGGTGCCATGCACGAGCCACAGCGGCCGTGATGGCGCGATGGCGCAGGTTGCGGCGGATGCAGCAACGACGGAGGCCGACTGCCCGACGGCGGCGATGGCGTCGCCACCGCGGGCGTGGCCCTCGGACAGGCAGGAGGCCAGATCGTAGGAACCGTTCAAGGCCCCTGCCGTGTGCATGTTCTTCAGCGGTTTGCCCGGAACGAAGGCCGCGATGTCCTGATTCCAGGCGACCTTGCCCTGACGCTGGCTGTAGAGGTGCACGACCGGGCTCCAGCCGTTGGAGACGGCCAACAGGTCGGCGTCGATCTCCTCGGCGGTGCCGGTGGCCTGGCCTTCCTGATCCAGTGCACTGACACTGACCGAAGCAACCCGACCTGCTTGATCGCCTGCGGTGTCCACCACAGCGGATCCGAGGATGGAGCGGACGCCGGTGGCCGAGAGCACCTTCGACGCCTCGGCAGAGGCCTCGGTGCGGGCATCGACGACCGCTGCGACGTCCACACCGGCTGCGTGCAGGTCGGCGACCGTTGCGTAGGCGGCGTCGTTGGTGGTGGCCACCACGACGCGGGAGCCGGCGGCGACACCGTACCGGTTCAGGTAGCTGCGGACCGCTGAGGCGAGCATGACGCCGGGGCGGTCGTTGTTGGCGAAGACCAGCGGACGCTCATGGGCACCGGTGGCCAACACGACCTGCTGGGCGCGGATATGCCAGATGCGTTCGCGGGAGACGCCGACACCCGGGTCCTCGGCCAGGTGGTCGGTGCGACGCTGTACGGCGATGATGTAGTTCTCGTCGTAGGCTCCGAAGGCAGTGGTGCGGGCCAGATAGGTGAACTCCTGCCCCTGCTCCAATTCCTGGGCGGTTTCGGCGGCCCACTGGGCCGCCGGGACACCGTTGATCTCCTCGGTGCTGGAGGAGAGCAACGATCCACCCGGCTCAGGCTGTTCGTCGATCAGGATCGTGCGGGCACCGGCGGCTGCTGCCTGCCGGGCTGCGGCCAGACCTGCCGGCCCGGCGCCGACGACGAGCACATCGGCGTGCACGTACTTGCGGTCGTAGTAGGCCTCGTCACGGCGCGGGTCCAGCACACCCAAGCCACTGAGGTAGTTGGCTTTCATTCCGTCGGTCACGTGCGTGACCGTGGCCGGGAGCATGGACTCGTCGACCTGGCCGGCAAAGCGGGAGGCCACGGTGATCAGTGCGTTGGGTTCCTCGACACCGGCTGCCAGGATGCCGCGGGGGCGGCCCAGGTACAGCGAGTTGCCGCAGGCGATGTGCCCGGCGGCGAGAGCGGCCGAGGCGACCGTGTCACCGGGATGGGCCTCGAGGCTCTGTCCGTCGAGGGTGAAGCTGATGGTGCGGGACCTGTCGATCCCGCGACCCTGGACCTGCTCGGCCTCAAGTCGACCTGCCAGCGGCGCTGCGGGCTGCGTGGGGCTCATCGTGCTCCTCCTTCGGGGGTGTTCTGCCGTGCCTGGGCCAGCTCGGGGGATGTCAGATCCGGTCGTGGCTCATCCAGTTGGTAGATGGCTTGGATTTCGTAGGTCGAGGTGTCTCGTAGCGCGTTGAACCATTTGCGGCAGCCTGCCGCGTGGTTCCAGCGTTCGGCGAAGATGCCCTTGGGGTTTTTGCGGTAGAAGAGGTAGCGCGACCATTCGCTGTCGGTCAGCTCCGCAGGGTTCTCCGGGTAGGCAACATGCGCCTGACCCCCGTAGTGGTATTCGGTTTCATCGCGTGGCCCGCAGTTCGGGCATTCAATGAGCAGCATGGGAAGTCCTTTTGACGGTGAGGGGTCTAGTGGGCGACGGCGGCAGCGCCGTGCTCGTCGATCAGCTGTCCGGTCTCGAAACGGTCCAGCGCATAGGGGGCGTTCAGCGGATGTGCTTCCCCCGTCGCGATCGTGTGGGCGAAGGTGTAGCCGGCGGCGGGGGTTCCCTTGAAGCCACCGGTGCCCCAGCCACAGTTCACGTACATGCCCTCGATCGGTGTCGGAGAGACGATCGGGGAGGCATCCATGGTCACGTCGACGATGCCGCCCCAGGTGCGCAGCAGATGCGCCCGGGAGAAGATCGGGAACAGTTCCACGGCGGCGGACATCTGTTCTTCGATGACGTGGAAGGCGCCCCGCTGGCCATAACCGTTATAGGGGTCCACCCCGGCGCCCATGACCAGCTCACCCTTATGCGCCTGCGAAACGTAGACGTGGACGTGGTTGGACATCACGACCGTGGGGTGGACCGGCTCGAAGAGCTCGGAGACCAGAGCCTGCAGCGGATGGGACTGGATCGGCAGTTCGAATCCCGCCATTTCGGCCAGGACCGAGGAGTGACCGGCACCGCATAAGCCGACCTTGTCGGTGAGGATGCGTCCCTGGCTGGTTTCGACGCCGACGACGCGGTTGCCGTCCTTGACGAATCCGGTGACTTCGCAGTTCTGGATGATGTCCACGCCCATCTCGTCGCATTTGCGGGCGAAAGCCCAGGCGACATGGTCGTGCTTGGCGATGCCGGCGCGCGGCTGGTAGGTGGCGCCCATGACCGGGTAGCGGATGTCGTCCCCGGTGTTGATGATCGGGCACAGCTCCTTGACCTGGCTGGGGTCCAACCATTCGGCGTCCACGCCGTTGAGGACGTTGGCGTTGACCCGACGCTTGGAGTCGCGCACTTCCTGCAGGGTGTGGGCCACGTTCATCACGCCGCGCTGGGAGAACAGGAAGTCGTAATCCAGTTCCTCGGGCAGCCCTTCCCAGAGCTTGAGGGAGTGCTCGTACAGCGCGGCGCTCTCATCCCACAGGTAGTTCGAGCGGATGATCGTGGTGTTCCGGGCCATGTTGCCGCCGGCTAGCCAGCCGCGTTCCAGGATGGCGATATTCGTCATGCCATGGTTCTTGGCGAGGTAGTAGGCGGTGGCCAGACCGTGTCCGCCGCCGCCGACGATCACTGCGTCATAGGAGGGCTTGGGCTCGGCATTGCGCCACAGGAATTCGGGGTGCTCGGGCAGGAGATCGGCCATGATCAGGCTCCAATCGTGGAAGAGAGGTGGGGAAGTTTCGGGTAGAGCGGGTGGGCGG
>NZ_NRGU01000019.1:0-1385 GCF_002332245.1 Glutamicibacter sp. BW78 | reverse complement strand
CCTGTTGCCTCATAGCAATACCTCCGGGAAGACTGCTTCGTTGCCTCATTAGAAAACCTCCGCGAGGAATCGGGTTCATGATCTTGCCTTAGCGATATCGAACACCGGTACCGGGGCCCTGTTCTTACGCCGGGCCAGCGTGTCTAGCTCCGCGGTCAGGGCAGAGATCTGTCGTTGCAGGGCCATGACCCGGATCCTCTTGAATTGAGCATTCATCGTAATGATCGGACGCTTGGCCATCCCGGGATACCCGGCGGCCCGCTGGTACGCGGTGGCTGGCTTGTCGTGCTTCTTGCTCACCTTCGCCCCGTGACGGGTCTTCGAAACGAGTTTCTGCTGAGGGAGCAGGTAGTTCGTGAAGACCCGGTCCAGCTCCCAGATCCGATTCAACAACTCCAATTCCCGGGCAGTATCGAAACGCTGATAGCCAACCAGCTCCCGGACTCGGGACCAGTTCTTCTGTTCCACGTGCGCGCCATCATTCTTATGCAACGGACGCGATCGGGTGAAGGTGATCTTGTTGTCCAGGCAGTATCGGTAGAGATGGTCATTGATGAACTCACTGCCATTATCGGAATCGATCCCGATGATCGGGAACGGGAACACGTTCTTGACGTGCATCAGGGCCTCGAACACCCATTTCTGGGCCTTGTTCTGCACCGAACGGTTCACTGTCCAGCCCGTGGCGATATCGGTGACGGTGAGCGTGCAACAGAATTGCCCTGCCGGGTTCGAGCCCTCATGGCAGACCAGATCGATCTCCACGAACCCGGGGACTGCGTCGTCCCAATCAGCCCAGGTCCGGATCGGGATCTGGGACTTCAACAGTGATCCGGGCTTGGTACGCGAGCGCCCATGCAGGCGCATCTTTTCCCGTTCGTGGGCCAGGCGACGATCGATGGTCGCCGCGCTCATCGCCATGAGCAGCCTGGCTTGTTCATCAGTGACGTCCAGAACGTGCTCGGCCCTGAGCATGGGAACCAGATAGTCCGTCGCTGCCGCCAGCAGCTTCCCCGCCGGGGCCCGCAGCACCGCCCAACACAGGATCAGGGACTGCTGAAGATCCGCCGGATAGGTAGGTGCTCGTCCTTGTCGGACCAGCTTCGGTCGTGATGGTTCAACGGCCCGGCGCAGCGCGGCTCGGGCATGATCGCGGTGCCAGCCAGTTAGTTCCACGACGTGGTCCAGGATCTCGGTCTTCACCGGCTTATTGGCGTTTTGGTATCGCTGGGCCAGGTGCTTCGTTACTGCCTTGCGCTCACTCATGGTCAGTCCCATCCATAACGGTCCCGCCTGATTTGGTCGTGGGCAACTCTGAAGCATCCGGAGGTTTTGCTATGAGGCAACGTATGGCCACAAGCGGAGGTTCTTTATGAGTCAACGCG
>NZ_NRGU01000018.1:873-16669 GCF_002332245.1 Glutamicibacter sp. BW78 | reverse complement strand
CTAACTCCACAAGCTGTACTTATTTAAAATGGTTGTTCGACTTATGATCGCTGCACCGTCATGGAATAGTGACGAATTTTCAACAATGACGCGTTACCTTTCAATGAACTATGTACTACGTGAATTCGAAGTATCTAATTACGTATTTGATACCTAAAAGAATCGAAACTATCGGCACATGTAATTACCTATTGTCGTACGTGCCTGTAACGCATTTGAGGCATAAGTGGCTACGTAAAAGGAGGTTCGACTGCGTCGAGTATGGCTTGACGCTAGGGAGGGTGAGGGCCTTGGTCGCGGCGGGCGGGTGATGCCATAGCGATGGGGTTACGGAGTTGATTTAGGTAAAATCGCCCATTGAGGCAAATTTCTCCAAAGACTCAGCGGAAACGGGCGTGCGGTGCGGGCCTTACTAGGTTGATGGGCCCAGAGGGGGTTCGTGCAACTTGGGGGAGGGGACGACCGAATGCAGAAGTGCGAGCGCTCTCTCCAGGACAGCTGGAACCAGCTCAAAGGTCACAGTCTTTCCGCTTCTTTGGCCTCGAGGGATCGAGCAGGCTATGGCCCCCAGGTCCTCGAGACGACTCAGGTTGGCCTTCATGGTGTTGTAGTTCAGGCCCGTCTGTTCGACCAGGGATGTGAGCGTTGCCTTCCCGGCGAGGGGGATTGCCAGCAGGATTGCGATCCGAACCCGGGAGCCGAAGATCTCGGAGGCTTCGGGCAGTCCAGGGGGGAGGTCGACTTGTGGCTCACGGGGCATGGAATACATCTTCGGCCATTGATAGAAGGGGCGGCAATTCAAGCGCGCGTGAAACCTCGTACTTTAAACACTAGCCATGGTACGTTGCCATTGTCAGATCACATGTATTCCGGAGGTAAGTAGATGTCTACGACGACCAGCAGCCTTGCTGAACGCAAGCAGGTGAAGCCGGAAGCCGAATCTCGTGTCACCAAAGGCATGCTGCCGCAGCGGGCTCCGAACAAGCGTTCAGGGTTCCTCATGCTCGTCCTGGCATTGGCCGTTGCTGGAGGCTTGACGGTGCTCTACGGACTGAGTCAGGCAGGGCAGATCACCGTACTGACCACTAATGAGAGCGTGGTCCGTGGCCAAGCCATCGAGGCACAGGATCTCACCAGCATTGAGGTTGGCAAAGACACTCCCAACGTTGTGGAAGCCGAATCCGCAGAACAGATCATCGGGAAAAAGGCCCTCGTGGATCTCACTGCGGGTTCATTGGTCGGCCCAGACAACACGGGGGACTCGGTCAACTTCAGCAGCGAAGAGACAGTCGTCGGCATCGGTGTCGCACCGGCGAATGCGCCAGCTCGAACCCTGGTAGCGGGGGATACGGTACGGGTCGTATTCACGCCGAGCGATCCCGAGACGAAGGCCTCCGGCGTCTCCGAACTAACCGGAATCGTTGAGGCAAGCTCCATCGACGAAAATGAGGGAACACTCGTAGTGGACGTTCGTCTTAAGGAGAAGGACGCGGCGAACGCCGCCCGGTGGTCGGCTGCCAGCACGGCAGCAATTGTTCTCGATGGGGCCGACGGAAAATGAGCATCATTTCCCTGACAAGCGTGGGTACCTCTCCGGGAGTCACCAGCACCGCCATAGCCCTGACTCTGGAATGGCCGAAGCCGGCGGTACTCATCGAAGCCGACACAAGCAAGCCAAGTTCAGTAATCAGCGGCTATATGAGGGGGAGTGTCAGCGCAGAGCGCGGCATGAACACCCTGCTCCAAGTCTCGGCGTTTCACGGTCTCGATCAGACAACCTTCTGGGATGCCACACTGCCCCTCGTGGCCGATATGGAAAGTGTTCCAGAAAGGCACAACAAGCACGTACTTACCGCGATTTCCAATCCCGAAGCAGCGGAAGCCACCGTCCGTTTTTGGGGAGAGCTAACCGCGGTTCTCACGGGTCTGGAGAATGCCGGCATTGACGTGATTGTCGATCTAGGCCGCTGGTCCGGTACCAATGATCCCCGCAACAGCCTGATGGCCCGCTCGGATTGGGTACTCCTATGCGTCCGTCAGACCATTCAGTCAACTGCAGCACTGCATGCAAGGATTGAAACCGTTAATAAGACGAGGTCCAGCCAGGGGCATACCGGGCACCATTCGATCCTGGGCTTTTCGCCAGTCTCCGGGGGACATCCCGTCAACGAGCTCAGCAGGTTCTTGGGCACGCAGGCCACAGGTTCCATTCCCTTTTCGCCGCGCTGGGGCTCCGTCTTTTCCGATGGTCGTCTTCCGCCCACCGGGCTCCACAAGGGCGCGTACCTCCAATCGATTCGTTCTGCGATCGGTTCCACCGAAAAGCACCTGCAAGCCGTCAAGAAGCTCCTTGACCAGACCGCGAGTGAGATGACCCATGACGCCTGAAGCGAATCCTGACAGCCCCGCGAACCTCTCCACGCTGCCCTTCTTCCATGCCACTGACGATGCCTCCGGTGCTAAGGCCCCAGGCAAGGGCAAGCGGAGCATCCACGTTTCGGATGGGGCAGCCTCTCACCTGACCTCTGGCTTGAATGCAGCACCACGCCAGGACAATCTGGAGCCAGCGACAGAGGAACCCTTCGAAGAGCGGACCCATGACGAGTTGGTAGGCACGGGGTCGACTAACGAGGGGGACTATTGGGAATCGTTGGCTGTGATCCGCCAGTACGCAGCGGAATTGCAGTCCAACGACCTCGGAAAGCTCGCCGACCGCGGGTCCCTGACGGATGAAGACCGGGAGGCGATGGGCCATAAAAACATCGCCCTGGCGGTGCGCGAACACGTCAGCCGTCAGATCAATACGGCAGGTGTCGACGGTGCCTGGAGCAGCCTCTCCCAAGACAAGGCTCGTCGAGATATTTTCAACTACATGTTCCGGCTGGGCCGGTTCCAACAGATGATTGATGACCCCAGCATCGAAAACATCCATATCAATGGCTGTGAAAACGTCTGGGTGGAGCGGGTCAACGGCAGAATGGAGCAGCTGGAGGCCATCGCTGATACGGATGAACAGCTCGTAGAGGACATTCGCTTTCTCCTGCAAAACAGTGGCGCCGCGGCCCGGTCTTTCGACCAGGCAAACCCAGACGTTGACGCAGACCTCCTGGAATCGGTGCGGCTGGCTGCGACGCTGCCTCCTGTCTCGCTGCGCCCAACCGCCGTCTTCCGCATCCACCGGTACATCGACATCACCCTCGAAGAAATGGTGGAGAAAGAAAACCTCACGGCCGCAGCTGCGCACCTGCTCCGGATCCTCGTCAAAAGCGAGCGATCCGTCGTTGTTAGCGGATTTGGCGGTGTCGGTAAGACGACGCTGCTTCGCGCTTTGGCTGACCAGGTTGACCCATACGAGCAGATCGTGACGATTGAAAAGGAGCGCGAGCTGCACCTGCACAAACTGAAAAGTCGTAAGGTCCCGCCCGTAGCCCTCCAATATCGGCCGGCCGGAGAAGGCGGCATGGGCGAGTACACAATGCAGAAGGCCAGCGATAAGGCGCTGCGCCTGAACGCCCGACGGATCTTCGTGGGTGAAGTCCGCGGCGATGAGTTCCCGCCGATGATCCGCGCAATGCAGACCGGTGCCGGCACCTTTTCCACCACACACGCCGAAACCCCGGAGGACTGCATTGATGCCCTCGTGGGCTTGGGCAGTAGGGAATTTTCGGAAGATTACGTCTCTCGGCAACTGGCACGACACATTGATGTCGTAGTTCAAATGGATAAGGTCACCCAGCCCGATGGAAGCAAGCTGCGCAAGGTGACCCACATTGCCGAAGTCCTGCCGGGGGAGGGGGAGCACAACGTAGCGTCCCACAACTTGTTCTTCCTGGACGTCCTCAACGGTGATCGTGATGCCCGTTTCGTGTCACTTCCACAGAATGAACGGCTGCGGCGCCGCCTGGAGCAAAACGGACTAGACAAATCCTTCCTGCAGGCAGGTGCGTGATGGACAGCAATCTCATCATCGCGTTGGGTGCTGCCTTCGTTATTGGGGGAATCGGTGCGGCCGTTGTTGCACTCCTGATTCCAGAGACAGAGACTCGTGCCACACGCCCCAAGCGTGGCTCCGCGGTCAGGTTGCAGGGTTGGTACCTCGGGCTCAGCCGGCGCGAACGGATCGTCCTTGTGGCAGGGGTAGCCGCAGGGTTGATTGTCTTCATGGTCACCGGATGGGCCCCGTTCATTCTGATCTTCCCCGTTGCGGCAGTGCTCCTGCCGTCCCTGTCCACAGCCTCGGCAGAGAGGCTGGTCATGGAAAGGCTTGAAGACATGGAGGCCTGGACCCGATCCCTTGGGGGGCTAGTCACGTCCGGGACGACGCTGGAGATCGCTTTGAAGGGTTCTCTGCGAAATGCCGGAGAAACCATCGCACCCGCGGTCGGGAACCTGGTTGCTCGTCTTGATGGTGGTTGGTCGACGAAGCAGGCGTTGAAGCGGCTTGCGAAGGACTTCAACGACCCCACCGGAGACCTGATCGTGCTGAACCTCCTGCTGGCTTCCCAGCAGAGGGGAGGTGGCCTCATCGGGGCGCTGGAAGAAGTAGCCGGGGCCGTGCAGGAGGAAGTGCGCATTCGCCGTCAGATTTCTGCAGACCGCGCGAAAACACGTCAGAACATCAAGGTCGTAGTTGTAGCAACCATCCTGATGCTCTTGGCCATCCCTCTGGTGCCGGCGCTCAGTGCTGGCTATGCGACCCCGATGGGGCAAGTGCTCTATCTGGTCTGGGTGGGCATCATCTGCCTGATCCTTTGGAGGATGTACAAGAATTCCCAACCGGCCAAACAGGCACGACTGATGGAAGGAGCTGGAATCGCATGATTGCCATCATCGGTGGATCCATCATCGGAGTTGCAGTGGCCCTGGTCGTCGGCCAGTTCCTCCCTGCGCGCCCCCAGCTGGCAGGGGCGCTGGAGATCTACGGAACGGCCCCCGCCGAATCTGGCGGTGGCCTCCAGAGCAGGAAGGACCGTATCGGTCAGATGGCCCTCCGACATGCACCTGCAGCACTCGGGGCGCCAGTGAGTAAGAGCGACCTGCTGCTGCTCGGTATCAACGAAGTTGACCACTACTACAGGAAGTTCGTCAGTGTCGTGCTGGGAGTGGTCCTGGCCTTCGCCCTGGGCTTCTACGCGCAAGGGGTGGGACTGCCGTTTCTCACTGTTCCACTGGTTTCGGTGGCCCCCTTGACCGTTGTGATGTGGCGGCGTCCGGATACCAGGGTACGCAGGGAAGCAGCCCGAGCTCGTCGCGAGTTTGCTCGTGGCATCGGCACCTTCGTCGAGCTCGTCGCCGCTGAAATTCAACGGGGCGCGGCAGTGTCCAACGCGATCTCCAACGCAGCAGGTATCAGCGATAGCTGGATCTTCCAGAAAATGTCGCAAACTCTAACCAGGGCAAGCCTGAACCACCAGCAACCATGGGATGCCCTCGCTGACCTAGCGCAGGAACTCGAGTCCCAAGAGTTGGAAGAAGTCGCAGGAATTTCCCGCATGGCAGGCAGCGACGGCGCGGCGATCTACGAATCGTTGCGTTCTGCCGGTCGCAATCTGCGCATGAAAGAACTCACCCGCGAGCACGAGGAAGCAAACCGTGTTTCGGGCCGCATCGACCAGCAGGTCACATGGATCGTCATGGCCTTCGTCGGGATCGTTGTTACCCCGATGATCATCGCCCTCAACGCCTAACCAAGGCACCTTCGAAAGGAAAAACAATGAACAAGCTCTTCACGAAACTGCAGATCATGCTCTTGGTCGGATTCCTAGGCCTGCAGAGTCGCGTCCGGAAGGTCAGAGACTCCGAACGTGGCCAGAACTCCGTTGACACCCTGATGTGGATCGTCGGAATTATCGTCGTCGTTGGCATCATCCTGGCGGCTTTGAACGCATGGGTCGGGGACAAAATCTCGCTGCTCAACTAGTAGGGAACACTGTGGAAGGAAAGAGCATGATGGGATCGTTTACCAGGAACGAACAAGGACAGGCGTCGGTGCAGAACCTCTACGTGCTTCCCCTGTTCCTGGCGATCATCTTTTTCCTCATCCAGGTTGGTATGTCCTATAACGCCAATAACGTTGCACGCTCCGCGGCTGAGGCCGGTTACAACGCGGCACGCGTAGACGGCGGATCGTCGGCCGATGGAAAGGAAGCCGCACGGCTTGCCCTTAGTGGATATGGATCCACATTTGCCCCTTCCGGGGTTTCCATAAACAAGGGTGGGACCGAAGTCAGCGTCATCATCACCGGACGCGCTCCGTCTCTGGTGCCGCTTTGGGAGGGCCCCAAGGTCCACCAGGAAGTTTCGGGCCCCGTCGAAAGGTGGATCAGTCGATGACTATTTCATGGGTGTCCAGCATGATGCGATCACAGCGGGGCAGCCAGTCTGTGAGCATGATTTACATTGCTCCAGTGTTGGCTCTGCTTCTAGGCGTGCTCTATTTTGCCGGAACCGTTGCCCAGGGTGAGGGCATCGTCCAAAGTGCAGCCAATGCCGCCGCGAGGGATGCTTCGCTGGCCAGGAATGCGCACTCGGCCTCCCGAGCAGGCAGGGATGCAGCAGCCCGCGTACTGGATCAGCACGGGATCAGCTGCAAAAACCAGCAAGTCAGTATCGACGCTGCTGCGTTGAACTCACCGGTGGGTACTTCTGGGGCGGTCCAAGCGAGGGTCACGTGTGACTTGGTGTTGGCGGACTTCGGTATTCCAGAACTGACAGAGAAGACAGTAACCGCCAACGGTATGTCCCCCGTCGATCGCTACCGGCAGAGGTAGGAGGAACGATGAAGAAGCTAGGCCAGTGGGTACGCCGGACATCCCGTGATGAGCGTGGCGAGGCCCCCATCCTTCTTCTGATGATGGTCCCGGCCCTTTTCCTGATCATCGGGCTTGTCGTCGATGGCGGAGGGAAAGTCCAAGCTGATACGGAGGCTGTCCTCATCGCCCAATCCGCAGCACGAGCTGGAGTCAACGCGGGATTGAACTCCAGCCCGGATGGTGGCGTCACCGTGAACTCCTACAAAGCTCGTAGCGGTGCCCAGGAGTATCTGGCCACAGCTGGAGTCTCGGGGAGCGTCCTGGTCACGAGCACGACGGTTACAGTCAATGCGATCGTCCCGTATAAGCCGCGGTTCCTCCCAGTCGGAGGGCTCGAAGGGCAAGGAATTGGAAAAGCAGAAGCGCGAACGGCGCCTAGCCAAGGAGTGCAGCCATGAAAACGTCCATAAAGATATCGGCCCTAGCATTCGCTGGTGCTCTCGCTCTCACGGGTTGCAACGGCGAGGAGGGTGGCCCGGACAGCTCGACGCCGGCATCAACTCCGGTGAGTAGCTCTTCCCCCTCGGCGAGCGCGGGTGAGTCTTCGCCTGGGGCGGTGGAGGTTCCGGAGTCTGGTGCGGTGACGACGAAGCCTGTGTCTGAGGAGGTGGCTGTTGACGCTGCTTTTGAGACTGTGGAGCGTCTCTGGGCCGTGACGGATGCACAGTCTGCGGATGGCAGCACGTCCATGAAGCGGGTGCGAGATCTAGCCGTGGATCCTTATCGGACAAAAACGCAGAAGTACCTTAAGTTGCATGCGAGCAAGAAGGGTACGGCGACGGGGGAGCGGAGTGTGGAGCTCGTCGATGGGTTCACCACCCCGATGACCTACAAGGGCAAGAAGCTGAAGTTCCATAACGTGCAGATGAATGTTTGCAACGACACATCCGGTATTGAGTACAAGGCGAACGGTAAGAAGGCCAAGCGGCCATCCATGGAGCGGACCTTGTTGACTGTGATGGTTCAGTTCGATCCCGGGAAGAAGCAGTGGTTCGTGACGAGGACTAAGTCGGATGAGGAGCCGCAGAAATGTTGAACAGAATATTTTTCCGGCTTGGTTCCGTTTTCCTTGGCCTGTTCTTGACGGTGGCAATTGTGGGCTTTGGTTCCACTGCTAGTGCGGATTCGTCTGGAGGTTTTGATTGTGATGACTTCGGCAACTGTTCCGCAATCGTTGATGAAGGCGGCGCCGGAGGTGATGGCTCCTCGTCAGGTAGCGATCAGGACCCGGTAGCCGGGACGAAGCCCGGAGCCGAGTCGTGTTCGATTGATGGGGAGGAGATCCCTTGTAAGGAAGGCGATGCCCATTGGCAGCCTGGCGCACAGTGCTACATGAAGCTCGCGGAGGAGCAGGACTCTCCGCCTTCGGGTCAGGCGAAGACGGATGGGGCCTGGTACACCTGCCAGCACGTATCGGTCTCTGAAGAAGGTATCGGTTGCGTTGCGGCACAGTCGTTCCTAGGCGATCTTCCCGATGATAGGAAGTTGTGTGGGTCTTCGATTCTTTCGTCGGAATGGAGCGAGTCACCGCCTCCGGGAGTGAGTCAGTTGACTCCCGCTCAGGCCGCTCAGCGGTTGGTGGATTCGTTCCAGCTGAAGGGGCCGGACTTCACCACGAGTATTTCGAAGCCGGAGAGCGGCGCCGTGGGACTGCCGGTGTGGCTGTGGGTTCCGAAGGAGAACCAGAAGGCCTTGAACTGGGGGCCGTATAAGAAGTCGGCGACGCTTGGTGGAGTCACGATCAACGCTGAGGCGCGTGTGTCTTCGGTGGCCTACGACATGGGCGATGGGTCGAAGGAGACCTGCCTGGGTGCCGGGCATCGGTACTGGCCGCAAACGAATCTGGAGGAGTCCCCGAACTGTGGGCACCGGTACGAAAAGATGAGCCCGGGAGAGGGCAAGTCTCCGTATCAGATCGAGGGGCGTGCGACGTGGCAGGTCAAGTGGTCCGGGGGAGGCGATTCCGGACAGATCACCACGTACACCGATTCCACGCGGGACGGATATGTCGGTGAGATCCAGGTAGTCAACGTCTCCTAAGCTTGTTAATGTTACATTAACAACGAATTAATTTGGACTCGCCACGGAAAACGGGCCACGACGACGGCCTTAGATGGATACGGGGTCATACCCAGATCTGTCATCAACACCGAGGAAGGTATGCACGTGAAGATCCTCAAAGGACTCGGCGCACTGGTACTACTGGGCGCTGCCGTGGTGGGGTTGCCACTGCTCTTCATCGGGATAGGTGCCAACCCGCTGCCCGGGCTGGCCCAGTTGCCGGATGTGATTGGACGCCCCGACTATGGTGGCCAGTTCTTCCTCACCACGATCTTCCCGCTCATCGGATGGATCGCTTGGGCATGGTTCACCATCTCGGTGTTGATCGAGATCCCCGCCGCCCTGACGGGAGTCAAGGCCCCCAAGATCCCGGCATTCGGCGCAGGGCAGGGCATGGCCTCCATCCTGGTCGCGGCAGTGCTGGCCATGGGGGCCGGGACCCCGGCGCTAGCCAGCACCGCTGACAACGGCGAGTCAACCAGCATTTCCCAAACCAATACTGTCGCTGACGCCGACGCCGCAGACGCGGCAGCGAAGCCTACGAAGGCCCAGGACAAAACACAGGCCTACACCGTCAAGTCAGGCGACTCGCTCTGGTCCATCGCCGAGCAGTTCCTGGGCGATGGCGAGAAGTACCACCAGATCGCCGAACTGAACTACGGAAACGTCCAGGACGACGGTCAGGCCCTGACGAAAGACCACTTCCTGGCCACCGGATGGACCCTCCAGGTTCCCGTGACCAGCCAAGCGGCAAGCAGTACGACCTACACCGTCCAGACAGGCGACAGCCTCAGCGGCATCGCCCAGGAAAAACTCGGCGACGAAGCGGACTACACACGCATCCTGGAGGCCAACCCCTCCATCACCACCCCCGACCTCATCCACCCCGGGGACTCGATCACCATCCCCGGCCACGCAGCTGCCCAGGACGCGAAACAGGCACCGCAGAAAGAAGCCTCCAGGCCGTCCGCGCAGACCAAGCCCACTGCCGAGAAATCTGCACCGAAGAAGGCTGCCCCCAAGCCGGAAACCACGAAGAAGGAGCAGCCGGCCGCCGACGAAAAGGGTATGTCCCCCGGGCAGGCAGCTCTGACCCCAGCTCCGCAGGAAGCACCCAAGGAAGCAGCAGCTCCCGAACAGGTCGACGATGCTGCCGACTCCGTCGACGAAACCGGGGAGCTGAGCCTGCTGCAAACCGCCGGTGGCATCGGTGCCCTGCTGGCTGCAGGACTCATCGGCCTACTGGGGCGCCGACGCTTCAACCAGCGCCGCCGCCGCAAGGCAGGGGAGGAAGTGCCCACCGCACAAGGCGAACCCGCCGCCATGGAACAGAAACTGCGCGAGGTTCAAGACCCCCTGACCGCCACCCAGATCGATACGGCACTGCGCTATGTCGCATCCTGGGCCCAGGAAGCAGAAGTCGGACTGCCCGAAATGTTCTGTGCCCGGGCAACCGATCAAACACTCGTGCTCTACCTCGCCGCATCCGCAGACCTGCCCGAACCATTCAACGCCGTGGACGACGAACAGACCGTATGGGAAGTTGACCCCGGAGACATCCCAGACCTCGAGGTTTCCCCCGCGGCCCCATACCCGGCCCTAGTAACTCTCGGACAAGACGGGCACGGCGCCCACCTGCTCGCTGACCTCGAATACATCGGCGCCCTCGGCGTCGTCGATGCCACCGGCAACAGCAGCGAGATCCTCAACGCCCTGGCCGTAGAACTCGGTATGTCCCCCTGGTCCGAAGAACTCCAAGTCAGTCTCGTCGGCGTTGCCGCAGGACTCCCCGAAGCCATCGGAGGCGGCCGCATCCGCCACTTTGAAGACATCGACGCACTCCTCGTCCGCCTGCGCGGCAAGGCCCGTGAGACACGCCGCGTCCTGGACGAAGTAGAAGCTGAATCCCTGCACGAGCTGCGCACCCGCACAGGGGTCGAACCCGTGCAACCAGAAATCGTGATCCTCGGCGAGCGCCCCACCGCAGAACAGATCGACATGCTGACCGAACTCATCGAGGAACTGCCACGGGTTGGAGTCGCCGCAGTCACCGCCGATCACTCCCTGAGTGACTGGACCTTGAATGTCGACGTCGAGAACCAGGGAAATCTAGAACCCCTCGGTGCTCCCTTGAAGCCCCAGCGCGTCACCAAGACAGAGCACCAGGCAATCGTGGATCTGCTCGCCACAGCCAGTGAAGCACCGGCAACAGTGACCGCAAAGGACGAAATCACCCTCGAAACCATCGACGCCAGCGGAGCCCTTTCCGTCGTCTCGGAACCAGACTTGTCCGATGCCGGCCAGTCCGCGGGACAGGCCGTCGCAGAGGACGATGCCTGGGCAGTGAGCGAAGAAGCTCTCGACGAGGAACCGGCTGCAGCGCAGGACGCAGAAGAGACGGAACACGAGCCCGCGCAAAGCGCCTCCGAGCCCACGGAGGTTCTCCAGACAGCCGCGGAGTCCGAACCCGACCAAGAGCCCGCCATCAAGGCCACAGAGCCAACAGAAGAAGAGCAGGCACCGGCAACGACCACGGACGCCGAAGAAGAAACCAGCTCCGATCCCCAGGAGACCGAGCAGCCGGCGAGCGCGTGGGATGTCCCCGTGGCCGGCGGGGAGGTCGAAGAGCCGGGCGAGGAGCTGCCGGTTGCTGGTGAAGTGGGGCAGCTGCTGGAAGGCGCCGAGGTGGATGCCCAGCGTGATGCGCCGATCATCCGGGTGTTGGGGACGGTGGATACTTTGGGGGCCCGTGGTGTCATGCCCACTACTCCTGCAGGGGATGTCTCTGCTGTGAAGATCGCCCGGCGTACTGCGGTCGGCGCGTTCCTGGCGTTGCACCCGGGGGCGACGTTGGAGGAGTTCCATCAGGCATTCTGGCCCAATGCGGATCCGAAGTCGGCTAAGTCGGAAACGAGCCGGAACCGCCTGTCGTCGGATGTTCGTCAGTTCTTTGGCCAGGATGAGGAAGGGGACTTCTACTACCCGCACACCACTAACGGGGTGTACCGGATGGATCCGCGGGTGCAGACCGACTGGGACATCTTCATGCAGCTGGTGGGCAACAGTGTCAGTACCTGCAGCACGGAGCGGCTGGTCGGTGCCTTGAGGTTGGTCCGGGGTGCGCCGTTCGACGGTGTCTCAGCGAAGAACTACCTCTGGAATGAGATGATGCGCTCGAGGATGATCGATGCGATCTGCGATACCGCCCACGAGCTGGTCCGGCGTTCCACCAATGCCGGAAATCCCGGTCTTGCCCGTCTGGGGGCACGGGTGGGAAGGATGGTCGATCCAGCGAACGAGCAGATGTGGCGTAACGGCCTGTTGGCGGAGCATTCAGCCAAGAACCGGGTTGGTGTCGAGGAGATCGCCAAGCGTCTGCACGATTACCTGGATTCCTTCGGGGAGGATTACGAGCCCGAGGAGGAAACCCAGGACCTGCTCAAGCAGCTGCGCAAGCGCCACGGATACCAGGTCGCAGGTTGAACGGTATGTCCCCCAATGTGCACCTCACAGACCAGGCAGGGAGGAAGACCACCATGCAAGCCCCCCAGCATGCCAACGGTCACCTCCCTGCCTTGACCCCTTCCACCGGACGAGGGCGAGGCTGGTGGTCGTACCTGTTCATCGGTGCCGCCGCCCCCCTGGTCTTGGCGACCTACCTCATCATGGAGGCCACGGGCCACCCTTTGGAGGTCACGCTGATGGCCCTGATCGCCGTGTTCGGCGTACTCATCGGCATCAGTGACGCACGGCATCGAATCATCCCCAACCGGCTGACGCTGATGCTGACCACGACAACTGTGCTGGCGTTCGTGTTCCACGCAATCGCAGGGAACGCGGAGACCCTTCTGCCGGCAGCTGCAGGTGCCGTCGGGCTCGCCTTGTTCTATGCACTGCTGTATCTGCTCAAAGGGACATCCCCAGGGGACGTGAAATTGGCGTTCCCGCTTGGTGCAGCCCTGGGCGCCACCTTGTCCCTGACCCCGTTCCTGGTAGCCACCCTGATCGCGCTGCTGCTCAGCGTGCCCCATGCCCTGATCAACAGGCGCCGTGGAGACAACCACTACCCCTACGGCCCCTACCTGATCGCAGGAACACTCATCGCGCTGGTCCTGAACNNAGCATCACAGCTGCTCGCTGGCCGGACATCCCAGCGCTGGCGTGGATCCAAGCGCAAGCCTTCACCCGCTCCCATACCGCAGGAGAGGGCAACCAACCAGGCGCAAGCCACGACAGGGACATCCCAGCTGCCCTGACCTTCCCGATCTTCCTGATGGCCACCATCGAGGCCCAAGCCGTCGGCGGGCTCTACCACCACAACCGGCAAGTCACCGCCTACGCCAAACCCCCCGGGATCAGCTGGCGGATCCTTGGTGCCCGGACCGGCGCATGCCTGCTGATACTTCTGTTCTTCATCGTTGCAGTAGAGCTCGCATCTGGCATCCACCCCCTGGGCCCCCTAGCGCTGATGATCGCGGCCCTGACTTGGATAGCCCTAGTTTTCTGGTTCCTCGGCCGCCGAGCATTCACCCGAGCGAGCAGGATGGCCGAAAAGACCCTGGCCATCTACGCGCGCCAACACCATCCGATGACCCTGGTGAACATCGCCAGAGCCGATACGGCACAGCCCGGGGCCGGACTGCGGTTCACCCAGGAACTGACCAATCACCTGGTCGCCCAGGGACATACCGTCGCGCTCATCGCAGCGACCCCCAAACACCAGAGCCTCTACGCCGCAGCCGGATACACACCTATCGATGACAACCTGGCCATGTTCACAGGAGCCACTCGATGAACGAACCAACCGTCCAAGACCCGGCAAAGCAGCCAGACCAACTGGAGCTGCAGTTTCTGCGCGGGAGAGCGCGAGCGTTCGACCGCTCCGGCATGCTCGAGAGCGCTGCCCAAGTCCACAGCGACATCGAAGCCCTCCAATTCCCAGAGCAAGCCCACCGCAACGCAACAGTCGCCAAGGCCAGTCAAGAAGAAGCCCGCGAGGAACAGCTCGGCATGAAACAGGAAGCCGACAAAGCCAAAGAAGCAGCTCAAGTCAAGGAAGCGACACAGGCCGCATCTCGAAGAGTAGACCAGGTGAAGGAAGCGGAATGGATCGCATCCTTGAAGATCGAAGAAGACGGTAGCGATGCGCTCTTGGCCGGCACCGCCGCCACAGCGAGGGAAAATGACCTTTATTGGTTCCCGCGCTATGTCTAATCCCGCCCAAACCAAGAGAGTCGCGATGGCACACGTGATCGACGATGAACTCCTCACCGGAGCGATCGCAGACTGCGAAGCAATCATCGAGGACGAACAATCCGGCCGCTCAGATGCCTGGCCATCAACCGCCGCCATCGGATACTGGGCCAACGCCCAGACACTTCGACGGGTCCTCGCTGCACCCCACAACCCATAGCCACACCAACCCCCTCGGCGCCGGCCAGGCACCACCGCGGTATTGGTATGTCCCCCGCCGCCGGCATCAACGCAGAAGGCCCAACGACNNAGCTCCGGCGGAAACGAGACTGCCGAACGAGCCTGTTAAGGGTATGGATACCCCAGAGAAGACATCAGCGCCCAGATTCACCGTGTACACAGCACCATCGTGCGGCCCCTGCGTCGGACTCAAGGCATACCTGCTCGCGCGCGGGATCGAGCACGAGGTCATCAACATCCGTCGCGACGAACAAGCCGCCACCTGGATGGCCGCGCAAGGCTACAAGGGCACCCCGGTGGTGCTGGACAACGAAACCGGGGAACATTGGTGGGGCTTCGACCCCATCCGGATCGAACAGCTCATCGGTAACGGTGCAATCGGCGTGGGAAACTAGCCATCGACCCACCAAGCCGTTAATGTTACATTAACGACGTTTGCAAGTGTGCCAACCCGAAAGGCAGGACCCGTGTTTGAGGAAAGCTCCCGCCCCCAAGTCTGGAACAACCTCAGGGACCANNGTCGACTTCAAATCCGGCAAAGGCATGCTCGATAACGGCCAATACGTCGAATCTCGCATTGGACCGCGGCGCAAGTCATCCAACCTCACCGACATCCTCGAAACCGCACTGGCTTCCGGCGCGGAACGGATCATGTTCACCGGAAGCATCCCGCTAGCCGAACAGGGCCAACGGCACTGGTTGCTGGTCCAGACCCCCGGCTGGATCGGACTCGGGCACTGGATGAGCACTCCGGTCACTGGCCGCTTCGAACACAAGAACTCAGGCCGGCGCATCGAGATCAGGACCGCCAAGGAATGGTTCGGCAACACCCCGCTGAACCCCGCCCAGGCACGAGACGCCTGGATCGCGCTGAAGACGATGGTCGCCGAGGCCTTCGACAACACACCACTGGCTCAAAGCCCCGCAGGAACCGGCACCAACCTCTGGGCGGCATCACTGCCCAAGAACGTGGATCCGGTGCACGTCTCCGAGGACATCGCCGAAGAAATCCACGCCACCTCCGGCCAGCACCACCTCGAGCACCTGGTCGCCGGGCCCTACCACTCACAGCACCCGGACTGCCTGCCCCTGGTCGACCCGGAGAAGACCCCACGGATGGAACGCTTCGCCTACGTTGACGGACGCTTCATGTACGCCTCGCTGTGCCGGGAAATCGGCATCGGCCCCGGAGTGCGGATGAACCGCGAACAGACCTTCGACCTACTGCAAAACGACCCGTATGCCCGTGCCCGGGTCTACATCGAATTCACCGTCCCAGATACGTGGAACCACGTGGGGATCTTCGCCGTCCAATACCAGAACGCCCGGGATGGCTGGTACTACCCCAACCGGCCCGGCGCCAAGGGAAGAACCTGGGCAGACAGCGCAGAAGTCTCGGTCGCCGTTCGCTACGGCTGGCGCGTGGACCCGATTGAATCGGTCGTATTCAACACCAAGGTCCCCTCCCGGGACGGGTCCAAGCAGGTCAA
>NZ_NRGU01000018.1:0-805 GCF_002332245.1 Glutamicibacter sp. BW78 | reverse complement strand
TGGGTCAGCAACGACGAAATCATGGATCCGATCATCCGCGCAGCCGTCGCCGCGGCACTGCGCGCCATCCTGATTCAGACCATCGGCGCCTTCGCCTCCCGCGGACGAGCCAGAACCATCGTCACCGATGACCCCAAAACGATCCCAGCCCAATTCCAAGGCGACATGCGACGCCAAGGCAAACTCTGGGTCTACAAGCAGCACCAGCCCATGAACAAGCGCGCCCACTCCTTCTACCACCCCGAATTCGCCGCCCAAGTATGGGCCCGAGGACGAGCCAAGGTCCTCCACGCACCCATGGCCAATAAGGTGACTGGGGGAGCCCTCGCTGTAGATCCCTCCACCCTGCTGGGCATCAACGGTGACGCCATCTATCTCACCGACCTGCCCCAGTGGGCCCTGCCAATTGAAAACGGGGGAGCCGACGACGGCAAGGCCGGACGACTGCGGCTGCAGGGATACCTAGAAGAAAACATGAAGGTCCCGGCGACCCTGGAAGACAGGGACCGGCTCCGCGCCAGATCCGTTCGCCAGGGCATCGACCGGGCCATCGACTTCTTCGAGTTCACCACACCCCAGGACGATGCCGACTTCCTCCCCGGCGACGAAGAAGAACAGTAGGGACATCCCATGCCAGCACCCTCGGGAACCTTCGAACCAGCCGAAGCCACCCCAGCCCAACTCGTCGAACGGATCCGGCAGTCCTACGGCATGACCTGGGCCGAAATGGGCCGCCAACTCGGGCGTAGCGAAAAGATGCTCCGCAAGGTCGCCAAAGGCGAATCCAGCGGCGAGTCATACCGCC